>JAUILF010000240.1 GCA_030433135.1 Bacteroidia bacterium
CATAGGATTGGCTGAAAACCAGTACCCGACAATATGGTTACGATCGACGGAATTCCCCGCTGATCTAATTGGTAATTACGCAGGTTCAGAATTCTTATCTGCGGAAGGTATCTTTAATCCCGGTCATATTATTAAACTGCATACACATGATAAATTATCATATACAGGAAGCACATGTATCGATTTATTCCTTAAATTACTGGTACAAACCAATCAAAAATTGAAGCTCGACATAGATAAGGAAGAGGCAACCAATTATAAGTTCAAAGAGTTAAAGGTCTATTCTTCAACCGAATGGCTTGCTGATAATAAGAAAAAATACAGGCAGGTATTTGATCGCTACGAAGTGTCCTACGTATATGCAGAACTTTCTTTCTTCAACCGTTTGTTTGACCGGGAAGACTGGGAAATTTCTCTTAAGCTCAGATGCTTTTCCCTGCAAAGAGGAAAGAAAAAGAGACTGTGTGAGTTAGCACTTACCAAAAAAGTAAGTAAATACGATCCTATTGTTTTCATGAGAGAAGGATGGGGTAACAAAAATGAAGGTTCATTCTGGAAAAAAGGAACTTACTATTGGGAAGCCTGGATCAATGACCATAAAGAGGCCACCAAATACTTTTATATCGAGGATGCCGCTGACCCTGTCAACCACGATTACAATCCGTATCTGGAACTGCGATCAGCTCGTTTGTATGAGGGGTCTTTTGATGACGTCCCTGCCGAAGACAGAACTTTCTACAAAGTATTTAGCGGAGACGAAACCAGGTACGTTTATGGCGAATTTGTCTTTCGAAACCTCAATCCGGATTTCAAATGGCAATGCGAACTCTTTGCCAAGTTCTACAACGGAGCCAGGGAACTGAAAGGGCAGGTCATACGGCTCCAGAACGTAAAAAAAGGTGAAGAACTGATTACCATCACCGCAGGATGGGGCAGTAATGTCAAGGGAAGTTGGAGAAAAGGCAAATACACTCTCGAACTGGTCTTTATGGACCATTTGCAGGCAGTTATACCCTTCACCATCGACAACGAATTTGAGGTCGGTATTCCAGCTGTCACTTTACCTAACCGTAAGCAACCAGTAGTGCTGGCCCCGGAGGACCTACCACATGAGTCTTTTGAGGAAGTACTGGCAAGGCTGGATGACCTGATAGGACTGGACACGATAAAGAAAAGAGTTCGGGAACATGCCAAATACCTTCAATTTCTGCAGTTGAGAAGAGACAAAGGCTTCGCGGAAGATGAGGACATTAACATTCACAGCGTGTTTATCGGAAATCCCGGTACAGGCAAAACGACGGTGGCCGGTATGATCGGTAAGATCTACAAGAAGATGGGTCTCCTGTCATCGGGACATGTACACCAGGTAGACCGGGTAGATCTGGTAGGTGAGTACATTGGTCAAACGGCTCCCAAAGTGAAGGAAGCCATCGAAAAGGCCAGGGGAGGAGTGCTTTTCATAGATGAAGCCTATTCACTGGCTCGAACCAATGACGACACCAAGGACTTTGGTCGGGAAGTGATTGAGATCCTTATGAAGGAAATGTCCAATGGGGAAGGAGACCTTGCCATTGTAGCGGCAGGTTATCCCAAAGAAATGTATCATTTCCTCAACTCTAATCCCGGATTAAAGTCCCGCTTCAAGTTGATCTATGAATTCCCGGACTTCATGCCCCAGGAACTGGCCAAAATAGCCCAGTATGCGTGTAAGATCAAAGATATCAAGCTGACTCCGGCCGCCAGGAAAAGAATCGAAGAGCTGATTACGGAAGCCTTTCGAAAGCGGGACAGGTCCTTTGGCAATGCCAGATTTGTTTTTGACCTGCTGGATCGCGCCAAGATTAATCTCGGCCTGCGAATCATGCGGAAGAGAAATCATGAATCTCTGTCTGCTGATAAGCTTCGCTCCGTAACTCTTGAAGATGTGCAGGGACTGAACCTGTACCCAGCTAAGTATAGCCCAAAAATTCCGATGGATCTCAAGTTATTGCAGTCATCCATGCAGGAGCTTGACAATCTCATTGGCATGGATGCCATTAAAAAGGAAATCCATGAAATGGCCGAACTGGTAACTTATTATCGTTCGGTTGGCAAAAGTGTGCTGCATACATTCAATCTGCATACGGTATTTATCGGCAATCCCGGTACCGGGAAGACCACTGTGGCCCGTATTCTGACCAAAATTTACAAGGCCCTGGGAATTTTGGAACGTGGTCATATGATAGAAACTGACAGGCAGGGCCTGGTGGCTGGTTTTATCGGCCAAACAGCGATCAAGACAGCTGAGCGTATTGATGAAGCTATGGGAGGTGTATTGTTTATCGATGAAGCCTACTCACTCACATCAGCAATCAGTGGTTCCTCCTCGGCTGACTATGGCAATGAGGTAGTACAAACCATCCTGAAAAGAATGGAGGACCACCGGGGTGAATTTTTTGTATTTGCAGCAGGGTATCCGGAGAACATGGAATCTTTCCTTAAAACCAATCCAGGATTGCGTTCACGCTTCGACAAGGTTTTACGGTTTGAGGACTATTCGATTCCGGAAATGAAAAAGATCGCTGAAAAGATGTTTCAAGAAAATGGATATAAACTATCCCTGGAAGCAGAGGAACATTTGATCCAGTACTTCACCTGGTTATATCAATACCGGGACCGTTACTTTGGCAACGCCCGAACGGTACGTACTGTGGTAGATCAGGCCATCAAAAATCAAAACCTTAGGCTGGCAGGCCAGACAGCCGAAGACAGAAAGCACCTGGAGATGATCACCATCCAGGACGTTCAGGAGTTTCAAAGCAATACCGATCAATTTGTCTTCAACAAGAAACGGATTGGATTCCGCAGCTCTGATCGGTAGCATATAACGGGGCGATAATTTCCTGATGACCGCTTTGGGCAATCATCCTTTTGGTTTGGGAATGGTTTGAGTACGCAGGGCCCATCCGTACCACACATCTGACATAGCTCTCACAATGTCAGGATGCTCTGCGGCAAGATTTCTGGTTTCCGTACGGTCTTTCTGCATATCATAAAGTTCCCATTGATCAAAATCCAGCGTATCCCTGTTATCCATATACCTTGGTTGATCATAGGCTTTGGAGACCAACTTCCAACGATGTTGTCGGACAGCGCGGTTACCTTCATGTTCGAAAAAAATGGAAGTTCTGTCCATGTCAGCATTCTCCCTGATCACCGGAAGGAGACTCTCCCCTTCGTATGGAATGATGGCTTCACTCTCATAATCCTGTGGATAAGTGGCTCCGGAAATATCAATACACGTGGCCATAATGTCAATCAAATGTGAGGGTTGATGCCGCAGAGAGCCCGGATCTGCTATCGCAGCCGGCCAGTGTGCAACCAGAGGAGTAGATATACCTCCTTCATGTACCCAATGCTTGAATTTTCTAAAGGGGGTATTAGACACATTAGCCCATGCAGGCCCATAAGCATTGTAACTCTCCTCCGGCCCGGACATCACTTGCTTATTCTGTACCATCACTGCAAATCCTTCCCTGGTCTGCGTTGGCCTGCCCGATGTTTGCAATGTTGCATCGGAGATGGCAGGGTAGGGAGGCTCAGTACCCGAAATATTGACAGTAGTATCATTTTGCATCCAATTCAATTCTTCAGCACAACCACCGTTATCCTGCAAAAACAGGATGAGGGTGTTGTCAAGGACATCCATTCTCCTTAGTTGTTGGACTATCTTGCCAACTCCCTTGTCCATCCTGGTGATCATGGCAGCGTATACCTGCATATTCTTAGAATGCCAGTCCTTGTACTCTACAGTATCCCATTCTGATGTCGCATCTGACAAAGCCCAGTCTTTGTCAATAATACCTATCTTAATAGCTCTCTCAAGTCTTTTCTCTCTGACATCCTGATACCCGTCCTGATACATATCACTGTAGGGAATAATTTCCTCCTCGGGAGCATGTAATGGCCAGTGCGGAGCTGTGTATGCCACGTACAAAAAAAAGGGCTGTTCCGGAGATTCCTCCTGATGCTCTCCCAGGAATCTCACAGCGTTATCACTTACAGCATCCGTATAGTAGTACTGATGTGGTTGATACAGGGAATCAGTCCTGGGGCTGATAAGATCGTTGCCCCTCGTCAATGTATAGGGGTCCCAAAAACTTCCAGCGCCGTTGATGTTTCCATAATACTTTTCAAAACCCCTCTGGAGAGGCCAGTTGTGTTGTAATGAATCTACTGCTTGCAGATGGGAAGTCACGTGCCATTTACCTGACATATAGGTCCTGTACCCCGCTGGTTTCAACACCTCTGCAATAGTCATACAATGATCGTTGAGATCACCACGGTATCCCGGTTGTCCGCGATCGCTCATCATATGACCTACTCCTGTTTGTGCCGGATACAATCCGGTGAGTAATGATGCCCGGGTAGGACAGCATCTTCCGGTGTTATAAAATTGGGTGAATCGCAAACCACCATATGCCAGCGAGTCCAATTGCGGTGTGTGGATTTCTCCACCGTAGCACCCCAGGTCCGAAAAGCCCATGTCATCGGCCATCATCACAATGATGTTAGGGAGACTCGACTGATTAGGCATTAATCCTTCTTTTTCAGCTCTTTCTGGTCCAGATGGAATGTCAAATAGAATCAAACACAAAGTCGCAATTCCAATTAGGGTTAAAGTGCTGAATATCTGATAATTCATAGTCATTACCTCTAGTATAAGTACAGAGTTTCAAGATTGATTGCTCGCAAACAGCCCAATTCTCCAGGGCTTAAGATAATAGGGAATCAAGCTCACATTTTGCTTTTCCCTCAAGGATGCACCGTAGTAAAGAATACCCAATCGATACAGGTCTACACTCAGCGATACCTCTTCGTCCCCTTGCACATTATGCCATGCGCGTTCCATATCTCGACTCCAGTGAATATCGTGAAGAATAATCATACCCTCCCGGTTGAGATGTGGCTTAATTTTCTCAACGGCCTCTACTACTGCTTCAAATCGATGATCTCCATCCACCAATACAAGATCAACTTTACCTAACTCTTGTAACGCTGCAGATAATTGTTTTTCGAAAGTACCTTCCAGGATTTTTGGCCTTCTTTGATGGGGAAACAGCTTTTCAAAGTTATCCCGGGTTTGTTTTACCAGTTCCGGCACCCCTTCGATGGAGATAATACGAGCAGAGGGATTCCCCAATTGAAAGTAGGAAGTGGATATTCCGAGGCAGGTCCCCAGTTCCAGAATGGATTCAGCCTTGGTGAACTGGGTCAAATGATAGAATAAAATACCATCATCAGGTGCGACCGGTGAGGTTCTTGCGATATCGCCTATGGTCCTGCTCTTGCGTGGACTGACCATCGAACCGGCTCCCACATCCGGTGATTGCACGACCGTATTTATCTCGCGCATCTCGCGCCGAACTTTTTCAATGAAATGATAGCCGACAGGTCTCGATTTGTTTTCTATCACCCGGAATACCAGATCATGTAGCAAAGGGGAATGCACATCATAGCGGGTCAAAGCAGACCAATAATAGGCAAGGATTGATCTGACTGTATGACTTATTTTCACAGGTTGAATTTAATGGAATCTCAAACAATGTGACTGCTCAGGATGTTTTTTTGATAGCTGGACGAAACAAAGTGAGTGCTAATAATAATTGTCATCCAGATGGGAAAAGCTTACTTTCGTTGAAACATTTTTTGTATCAATCAATAAATAAAAAAAGGTCATGAAGTTGCAGTATTTTACGTCATTAATTCTTTTCTGTGCCATCTTGCTAGTTGGATGTGGAGGAAGTAGTTCGGATACCGAGAGTTCATCTGAGGATACGGCCACTATGGATATGGAAGAGAAAAAATACCCTCTTACTCCCTTTAGCAGATCGACCCAATATGATGATGCCTTGCTGGAAAACATGACCTACCAGGGAGGCACCTTCTCCTTTGATGTGTCAGGTGACGAATATCAACTGGGTGAACAAACCCCCGATGCTGAGTCAAAAATGTGTGCTAATTCTGCCAAAGGACAGCACATTCATCTGATTGTAGGTAACCAACCTTATTCAGCGCAATACACTTCTACCTTTGATTTTGATCTGGCCAACGGAGAACACAACATCCTGGCGTTTCTTTCCCGTTCATATCACGAAAGCATCAAAACGGATGAGGCTCACATTGCTCAGCGAGTTACCGTTAAAGATGGAGCAATAACCAACAGTGAAGACCTTATCGAACCCAGTCTCTTTTACAGTCGGCCAAAAGGCACCTATGTAGGGGATGACACCAAAAAAGTCATGCTTGATTTTTATCCTGTGAATGCCGAGATCGGTGATGACTACAAGGTCAAAGTACAAATCAACGGAGAGGTCACCTTGCTAGATGAATGGCAACCTTACTATATTGAAAACCTCCCGATGGGGCAGAACACCATAGGAATAGCCCTCGTCTACCCGGATGGATCTCAGGTTCCGGGAAAGCAAACTTCAACTCTGCGTACCATCGAGTTGAGACAGGATCCGTTGCCAGAAATGTAAGGTTGTATGCTGTAGGCTAACTACGCAAGTACGAAGCCCCGTTTACGTCAAGGATGGTTCCGGTAGAAAATCGTGCTTTTTCTGAAGCCAGAAACATGGTTGCATAAGCCACCTCTTCTGGCCTCGCAACACGTCCGAATGGACTCTGCTGACGTATACCCGGCCCCTCGGGACCATCGAGGATCTCCTTTGCCAGGTCTGTCTCTACAAATCCGGGTGCTACTATCCCGATAAAGACTCCGTGTGGAGCCAGTTTTTGCGCCAATGATTGACTCAAAGCATTTAACCCTGCCTTACTTGCCCCATAGGCCGGTTGATCCGGTTCACCCCGAAATGCTCCCCTGGATGATATATTGACAATGTTACCACCACCATCAGCTTTCATCCGGGACGCCACCAGATACATCAACCGGGCCGGTGCCAATAGATTTACATCAAAAGTCTCCTGGAAAATGCGATTCCAATTTTCATAATCCACTCGTTCCAGAGGATGCCTCTCATGAATACCGGCGTTGTTGACCAGTACTTCGACCTTACCAAATGCATGGTAGACATTTTCTACCAGTGATTGGCATTCTGTTGCTTTTCCTATATCAGCTTTAAAAAGCTGATGTCCGCTACCCGGAAGTTCTTCCAGCGTTTTTCTTGCGCTACTCTCATCACCTCGATAATTAAGAGCAACTTTTGCACCTGCTTCGGCAAAGGCACGGCTAATGGCAGCACCAATGCCGCGAGTCCCACCTGTTACCAGTACTGTTTTGTCATTAAAGTCCATGGGAACGAATATACTTCATAATTACGACCACTAACTCTGGATGATGGAAGTGACTTCTGACTTCATTTTTTGGCCTTTTCTATTAATATCCTATTTTGCTGATCTTTTCTGAAAACCAACTCATATGCTATACGATACCCTGGGAAACACCGATGTGAAGGTGAGCAAGATTTGCCTTGGCACAATGACCTATGGCCAGCAAAACACGGAAGAAGAAGCGCACGAACAATTGGATTATGCTCTGACTCAGGGCATCAATTTTATTGATACTGCCGAAATGTATTCGGTTCCTCCACGAGCTCACACCTATGGGTTAACGGAAAAGTATATTGGCACCTGGCTACAAAAAAGAGGAAAAAGAGATGATCTCATCATTGCCAGCAAAATTGTTGGTCCCCGCGATGTGGACTGGGTAAGGCCATCTCTCGATTTCAAACCGGATAGTCTGCGTAAAGCATTGGATGGTAGTTTGCGTCGTCTGCAGACAGACTATATTGATCTCTATCAGTTGCATTGGCCGGAAAGAAAGACTAATTTCTTTGGGAGACTGGGTTATACCCACAGACCTGATGACCCCTGGGAAGACAATTTCCTGACCATACTACAAACCCTTCAGGAATTAAAGTCGGCAGGTAAGATCAGATACATCGGGCTCAGTAATGAAACGCCCTGGGGCACCATGCGATTCCTCCAACTCGCAGAGAAACATGACCTACCCAGAATTGTTTCGGTGCAAAACCCTTACAATTTGCTCAACAGAAGTTATGAGATCGGCCTTGCTGAGGTCAGTATGCGCGAGCAAGTGAGTTGTTTGCCATACTCTCCATTGGCCTTTGGTCTGCTCTCCGGCAAGTACCACGACAAAACCGACACTCCGGAAAACAGGATCAATCAGTTTGATGATGAGATGACACGGTATGACAACTCACCTTCCTGGGAAGCCACATCCAGATACATTCAAATTGCCAGGGATTTTGGCATCACACCGACCCAACTCAGTCTGGCCTTCGTCAATACTCAGCCCTGGGTTACCAGCAACATTATCGGTGCAACCACCATGGAGCAGTTAAAAGAGGACATTGCCAGCCTTGATGTTGACTTTACTCCTGAGATGTTGAAAGCCGTCAATGATGTACATGCCGAAATTAGTAATCCGGCCCCTTAGCTTCTTTCTTATTCGTAACTCAGTAGAGTTACATCAAAAATGAGCACAGAATTAGGTGGTATAGCGGAGCTAGGCGGATATGGGCCATAACCCAGGTAGGAAGGAATCAATAAAGTTGCCATTCCACCCCCGGCTTTCATTAGCTGAATTCCTTCAGTCCATCCCGGGATCACACGATTTAATTCGAATTTGATGGTTTCGGCCGGGGCAGTCTCATCAAAGACAGATTTGTCCGGTAGATAGCCCTTGTATTTTACTTCAACTCTAGAGGTCGCTGTTGGATGCGTACCTGTACCATCTTCATGAATAATGTAATGAAGGCCAGATGCTGTTTCTTCTGCGGTTAATCCTTCTTCTGCAAGGTAATCTTCTATGATCTCAATATCGATAGCCAACTGCTCTTCATGGGGTAGAATGACAGGTCCATCGTCATCCTTGTTGCAAGATACAATGGCTGCCAAAATCATAAGAACCAGGAATAGGTGTTTCAATTGCATGTCAATTTATTTAAGCCGGATTATTCATTGCGATTTCGTTATGAGAGTCAAATATGCAATAAAGACGGGTACTCCAAGTGCTTTTTGACTCGCAAACATAGTTAACCACTATAGCCTGTCCCGCACTTTGTGCGGGAGTGAGAATCAAAAAGTGCTTATGTGCCCGTGTTTGCAGCATATTTGGCTCGCAATAGAAAGGCCGAATGCATAGTCCGGTTTTAAGCCGGACAAAAGTACATAAAGCCCGACCGCTTACAAATGAGATTAACGTTCTGACAACACATTTTGCTGGTTGATGGGTCAGACAAAAGCTGCAAAAGTATATATGGCTCCGGTAGTGAAAATTATTACATTCACGACCAGATATGTTTGAAAAATTACTACCGTACGATGCTGCCCATTTGATCCTGGGAGCTTATCAAAACTACTTCTATCTCTTTAAGAGGATCACCAAGCGGGCTTCGATCCGATTCGAAAACCGGGATTGGCATGGCATCCAGTCAGATGCCCGGGAAAGGATCACTTTTTACCGGGATGCGGTAGGAAACACCACCGAGAAGGTCT
>JAUILF010000241.1 GCA_030433135.1 Bacteroidia bacterium
CGGGACTGATAGCTTTGGTTACAATCAGTTTTCAAAGTGTCAGGACAGCCCTGACCGATCCGGTTAATGCGTTAAAGGAGGAGTAGGATGTCGGATATTGCTGATAATTTGTCAGTGTCATTTTCACACATTATTGGCAGCACCCTGGATAAGACCGCGCATATAGCCGATGGCAAACAACGTGCCGATGGTACTGTAACCCGGGTGCTCATTGCTGTCTCCATGCATCGTAGGAACATGATCAGGCCGCATGGGGCCATGGTAACCAATCTTCAGGTAAGCCTCCATGGCTTTGTACATATCCGTTTTGCCATCATCGTGGAAAGTCTCTTCAAACTTTTCTTTGTAACCTCGCACATCCCTGAAATGCACAAAATGAATGGCATCGCGACCGCCAAAGTATTCTATAGCTGCCGGGATGTCAACACCCTCTCCTTCTGCTCCCATGGAGGCAAAACTACCCTGGCAAAAAGTAATACCATTGCTGGGACTGGGATATAGATCCAGCATTTTCTTAAAAGCTTCCACCGATGTCATGATCCTGGGGATGCCCCGGATATTGTCGATGGGGGGATCATCCGGGTGCAAAGCCAGCTTCACCCCGGCCTTTTCAGCTTCCGGGATGACGGCTTTAAGAAAGTACTCCATATTGTCCCACATCATATCATGGGTAAGTACTCCGTATTCCTCGATAATTGGCTCGTCCTTAATGTCTTTGATGTCAAACGAACTCACCAGTGCTCCACCACGACTGACCGTATCTACCTGAGAGCGGGTCCAACCAATGACCGGCATCCAGTTGTGACAGACCGTGTCAATGCCAAGCGATCCTATGTTCCTGATGAAAGTGATAAAGTTTTCGATCTCCTCGTCACGACCTTCCAGTCCCAGTTTGGTTTTGCTATACAAAGAAGGTGGACCTTCAATTACTCTTAGCCGCAATCCCTCGCGCTCCCATGCTTCTTTAACTGCTTTGATGACCTCAAATTCGTAGTTCTTACGGTCTGGCATGCCGGCCATCCGTGGACTGATGCCACCGACAGCACCCAACACATCCATCTCTTTGGCTAAAGCCACTTTTCGGGACTCGATACCCCAAAAATAGGCCAGGCACAATTCAATACCGGCATCCTTTGAGAGTTCCAGAAGATGGTGATCATGCTCAGTTTTCCTGGTCCTTCTTTCGGTGATCGGTACCAAACTGCTCAACGGTACTCCGGCTGACAAGGCTGCACTTTTCTTTAAGAATTCCCTTCGCTTCTTTTTCATACACAGTTTTTTCCAGGTCAGTTCAGGATGTGAAGTTCGGTAAAAATCAAGAGATTACTTACCAAATCAGACCTTATCCGTTATCCATTTGTTGGTCAGGGACGATCTTTTTCTGAGCAGCTGAATTCACAAATAAAATGTTTCCCATATCCTTAAGTCGGACAAACACATTGTCCTCCACATGTACTACACTTTCCTCCCTGAATCCTATAATGCACAAATCAGCATCACGTGATTTTTCCTTAATGATGTGATCTGCACTGATATCCATTTGTTGTGGTATCAGGGTGATGTTCTTGGTAGAAATGGGCAATTGTCCGGCCTCAATTAGCTCGGCCAGCCGGTTTCGTTCTTCGTTGATTCGATCTTCGGGATAGATGGCATAAATCTCAATTTCCGCTCCTCTCCAGTCCCTGTGTCCAATAATGATGTATGCCAGCAGGATCATCAGGTTGGCATTGTCATAATCCCTGGTAGTGATCCACACATGAATGTGTTTGTGCAGGCCAAAACCCCGGATCGAACTACTCAGGATTACCACATCAAAGTCCACCGATTTGATCAGTTTGAGATTGTCAATGATGTCAGGAAGATTATCAGGCTGGCTGGCCGAAAATTCAAAGAGGAAAAGGTTGTTTTCGGTCCCGGCAATTCCGGGCAATTGAACCACCTGGGCAATGGTCGAGGTGTAGGAGGGACTGACGACTGTATCGATAAAAATGTTACTGTCCTTATCTTCAGCCATTTTTATCAGTCGCTCCCGGCAGGATTGTGCTTTTTGATTGGTCTCACGTGACAGATATCCTTTTAGCACATGGATATAGGTTCCAAAACCATATTTTTGAGATATCCAGGCCAACAGATCAAATGCTCCCAGCCGTTGGAATGAGTGCTCTGAAATAGCTACGGCCGAAGGTCTCCAGGTGGATATGGTTTCTTTTTTGGCATTTTGCAAAAAGACTTGCAGGGACCGGCTGAACTGAAAGATCACACCCTGAAAAATAACGGCCAAACTGTGTTTGTCGCGATTATAATAGCTATTGAAGAGATAAAGGGCAGTAATAGCTACAATAGCAATCATGGCATAAGAAGGGCTCATAAAAAACATCAGACCAATCCAGGCAATGGCTCCAAAAAGAGAGATATACCATCTTGACTTGAAGCGTGGCCGGTAGGAGGGATCTGCTGCAAAATGGTTGAGAAACGATATCAGACAGAGGGATCCATAGGTCAGCATGAAAAACATGGAAATCACCTGGGCCACACTATCGATGGCACCCATCAGTATGAACACAAGGGCCAGCAGAACCGTAATGGTCGAGGCATTGACCGGCTCCAGGGTTTTTCCCCGACCACGTGACAACCAGTGATTGACAATGCTTGAAGGAAAGATTCGGTCTCTGGCAATAGCCTGTAAGGTCCTCGGTGCTACCATAATGGATCCCAGTGCTGACGATATAGTGGCAGCAGCCAGTCCTAGTGGAATCACAATCCAACCAAACAGGGCTATATCCTGCATGACCAGTCTCGAAGTATCTGACAAGGCTACCGGGTCTGCAGATAAGGCAAATTTGTAGGCAATAAGTACGTAAATGACCATACCACCCAAAGTGGCAGCCATGGTGCCAAGGGGAATCGACTTTCCCGGATCTCGCAGGTCCCCGGAGAGCCCAACACCTGCAGTCATTCCGGTGAAAGCCGGAAAGATAATGGCAAATACAGTGAAAAAACTGAGTGGCATGGTGTCCGATACAGTGGAAATATTACGTATCGGATCAAATCCCTGTCCTTCGGCATATGCCGTGTGGCCAAAAGCAAAGGCAAGCAAAGATACTCCCAGGATTGCTACCACAAAATAGAGCATCTTGACCCCAAGGTCTGCTCCCTTGGTGAGCATGATGTACGTCAACAACAGGAGTGCTGGTACACTAATGGTCTGTTTCATTAAAAGAAAGGACTCGAACTGTGGGTGCAATGAGCTGCGTTCGACGATCCAATGCATAAGTGGTGTGAAGGCTTCTGCAAAGGCCATCACGTAAAAAGCAACACTGATCGCCTGGGATAGGTATAGTGCGATCCCTATGGTAGATCCTATCACCAGCCCGAAAGAACGAGAAATAATAAAATACTCTCCACCCC
The DNA here is from genome assembly GCA_030433135.1 of Bacteroidia bacterium. Classification (GTDB taxonomy): domain Bacteria; phylum Bacteroidota; class Bacteroidia; order Chitinophagales; family Saprospiraceae; genus JABDMH01. Next base: position 3,409 of record JAUILF010000241.1, read on the forward strand.
CTTCCACTTTCTGATTAGTGGCGATTTCAGCAATAGCCATGGCAGTAGGGATGGTGACCATGTGCCCAACCACAACGATGGCAATGGTACTTATGAAACCCAATTGTCCTACAGCAAAGCCAAACCTGAGAAAGAGTATGGCTCCCAGGATGGTTGAAATAGCTGTAAAGAATACGGGAGCTGTGCCAAATTTTCCGGATTGATTCTGGGGCATGGTTTTACATCTATGTCATAGCTGCATACTACAAAATTTTCACGTAAGCCATGACAGTTCAGAAAGTCAGCCGAAATCCATCATCAATGGATTACAATCAGCGGGATGCGTTACCAGACAAAAACGATTATAGGTGTAGACCACACTCAGTCTTGGGACTGTTGTTCCACCTACCCGAACGGTCTTCACCGGGAACGGTACAGTGGGTACAACCGATGGAGTTATAGCCCTTTGCTACCAGGGGATGAAAGGGGAGATCATTCTTTTCAATGTACTTTTCCCTGTCCTCTTTGGTAACATCCAGCAAGGGGTAAAACTTGAGGATGCCGTTGCGCTCTTCAAAGATGTCCAGTGTTGCACGATGGTCGCTCTGCCAGCTCATCAGACCACTCACCCAAACGGTGTATTGCTGTTTGATCAGATCCAGTGGCTTCACTTTGTTCAACGTACAGCAGAACTCCGGGTTTTTTCTCCAGGTCTCATCCCTGGTAGTAAATTCGTGTTCCTCCTTAAGAGCACTGATGGATTTTACATTGAGACCATATAACTCCGTCAGTTTCTTCTTGTATTTCAGCGTCTCCTCAAAGTGGTATCCGGTATCAATAAAGAATATGACCTGATCTGTATTGACCAGTGAAAACTCCCTAAGCAGAAAAGCCGATGTTGCGGCAAAAGAACTGGTCAACATGATTTCCTCCGGTCCGAAGTCCAGATAGAGATGCTCTATTCTTTCCCTCGGTGTGAGAGGTTTATATCTCTCATTGAGATCCTTGATTTCTTCTTCACTGAGCACACGTTTGGCAACTGCAACTTCGCTCGTTTTCATAGAAAAAATATTATTGATACTGAATTAAAATACAAATATAGTGCAAAACATTATTAATAATAAAACATATTGATTATCAACGAATTGCGTTAATTAAATCGCTAAATATATCATACATTTTAATGTAAATATGAACTAATATTCATATGGTAATATATTGTTACAAGGCTTGTTGTTTTCTATATTTTTTTGGGCCGTAAAATCTAACATTGAATTTTCATTTGTGATTCCTGTTGAAGGTTACAGTTAACCTAAACAGGTTATGGGGAATCTTGTTTCAGAATTAATCAATTTATGTCCTGTTCCATACACTTTGTGGTGAATCTATACAGGAGATATTCCACCTGATATAAAAAAAGCATCTTCCGATAGCTCAGAAGATGCTCAAGGTTTTTACCTAGCCTATCCGCTATACTTGCTCCTCAACAACGTAGGGATCTCTATACTCGCGTGTCAGCATTTTGTCGGCCTCCATGTCATCCACAAATTTTTCTTTCTGACCATCAAATGACAGATTTCTGCCCATGCGGTAAGAAATATTTGAAAGCAATGGCAACACGGTGGAGTAATGTCCCTCCTCAATATCACAAGTCAGGTCTTCACGGTTGCCTGACCTGATGGCTGCGATGAAATTGGCGTAATGACCTCCACCTCCCGGTGCTGCCAGATATCCCACTACTTCATCGGGACCATCGGCTGCATAGTCCGAACTGGGGCCAGGTTCGTTGTCACGTCCCATATAGGTTTTCCAGGTGCTTCCATCCAGTTCCAACCAACCTTCAGTTCCGTAAAACAAGTTGCCTATTTTTATGTCCATGGGTGCTTCACCGGCGGTATATAGTCCACGCACTTCAAATTGCAGAATCTTGCCATCGGCGTACTCGAGAACAGCTGATTGGGTATTCGCTGTTTCCTGACTACATTCCTGGGGGCTGTACTTATAGTAACCGCCACTGGAAGACACTTTTACCGGATGCTCGTTTTTATTGAGCCCCCAACGCGCAATATCGAACTGATGCGGTCCCTGGTTGCCAATGTCACCATTACCGGTGTCCCAGTGCCAATGCCAGTTGTAATGCCCCTTCTTGACATTATAGGGTCGCATGGGAGCAGGCCCTAACCACATGTCGTAATGCAATCCTTTAGGTGGTTCAGAGTCAGGTGCAATGCCAAAAGAATCGCGTGGTTTATAGCAGAGGCCTTTAGCCATGTACACATCACCTATGCCACCATTATGCAAGAACTGCATGGCTTTGCGCACATTTTCGATCGAGCGGTTCTGAAACCCTACCTGTACAATTCGATCGTACTTGCGTGCAGCCTCGATCATTTTGCGTCCCTCAAATACATTATGAGAAGATGGTTTTTCTACATATACATCCTTACCGGCCTGCACAGCCCAAATGGTGGCCAGCGCATGCCAGTGGTTTGGAGCAGCTATAGAAACTGCATCCACATCCGGATCTTCAAATACCTTACGCATGTCAAATTCAGTACCTGGTGCTTCTTCCTGAATTTCAGAAACGACTTTGACCCGCTCGGCCCACAGGTTTTCATCCACATCACAAATGGTCTTGACATATACATTGTCTTCCTTAGCCATAGAGGACCATCGACGCAAGTGGCCAAATCCCTGACCCCTGACCCCGATCACAGACATATTGATTCGTTCGTTTGAACCTATAATCCTTCGATAACTACTGGCACTAAAGGAAACTCCGGTGGCTCCAAGGGTAAGACCCGTGGTGCCCAGTGCTGCTTTTTTGATAAAAGAACGTCTATTCGCTTTCATTGCTATTGAGAGTTGGTGAGAATAAAACCCATAAGTTAAGGATTATATGGCCAACGGGCATGGCATAACGTTCGCTTTCCAACATAGTGTGAAAAATCGCGAGGAAAATGATCAGGCCGGTGCAGATTGACTCGACCTCCTAACTCGTAAATATATTACCCTCAATGTTCTGTCGATTAACAGAATGACTGAAGATCTCCAGCATCTTTTTGGCTATTCCAGTCCAGCCAAAATGGCGACGGGCAAATTTGGCTCCTTCCACCGATAGCTCGTTGCGCAGGTTTTGATACAGCAGGGGCATGGCCAACATGGTCCCAAACTCTACAGGACGGTGCGGGTCGGCACAAAGTGCCTGATTCCCAAAACTGATCAGATCCTTAAGACCCCCGTGAACCGTAATGACGGAGGGAGTCCCGCAGGCCATAGCTTCGATGGATACCATGCCAAATGGTTCATATCTGGAGGGCATGGCAAAGACACTGGCAGCCCTGTAAATATTGGGCAGATCCTCATCCGAAACATACTGTTTCCAGATGATCTTATCCTCGATCTTCAACTCCTTGGCAATTTTCCTCAACTTGCCTACACCCTTATCATCCTGATCCGAGTCCTCGCCTCCAATGGCAGCGATCAGACGTGCCTCGGGTTTTAACTCAAATACTGTGGGCAAGGCCTGCAACAGCAGATCGTATCCCTTGTTGTGAGCCATCCTGCCAAGTGTCAGAATGTCGAAAGGTTCGATATCGTGTTTCAATCTGATTTTTTGAATCTCCCGGCTGGGAACCGGAAAAAACCGGTTTTCATCGATTCCGGGAGGAACCATGGTGCAGCTTCGGGGCAACATGTCATACTGCTTCGTAAGTAATTCTACCTGGGGTATGGTAGTAGCGATCACATGGCTACACATCTGGTAGACAAAGTACTCCTTCCTAATCCTCTCCTTAAAGCGATACTTGGACTCCATATCCTTTTCGTCCATATCGCTGCCCATGTTATGTTGTTTCCACCAACCCAGCGAATGGGGAGTATGAACGTGGGAAATACCCAGTTCTTCTGCGATTTTTTGTCCAGCCCAACCGGCATCCCAATAATGAGAGTAGACCACATCGTACTTGGATCCTTTTTTGCGAATGGCTGCCAGGGCATTAGTAACAAACTGCCCCACATGATCGTGCATATCCTCCTTGCGAATGAATTTCTTGCCGCCAAAGGGAATACGCCACACCTTATAGTTTTCATTGACCTCATCATACTCCGGCTGATCTTCAAACTGCCTGGTTAACAAGTCAACCCTTTTGCCCAGTCTGCTAAACCGATCGGCTAGTTCGAGGACATAGACGACCTGTCCCCCGGTATCGGGTTTGCCTAGTTCAGGTGTTGCGCTGACATAACCGTGAAGTGAGATCATTAATATGGATTCCATCTTAGATGTTATTTGATTTTTAATTTATGACAGGCTGCAATATACTGAGCTGCCGACCAGGCCTGGTACATCTTGCCCATAGGGTTGCCGGTACTTCCGTGCGCCCATTCCGTAAATTCCCATTCATTGACAACACCATTTTTGTTCAATAAAGCGAGCTTGTACAATTCGCTGAGTGCCATTTCATGTTGGCCCAGTTTTTCAATAAACTGTACCCAGAAGGCTCCGACAAACGGCCAGATACCTCCATTGTGGTAGTGGTTTGGCAAATTAAGCAAGTTGACCGTATAATAGGCACGCCAGTCCGGATCACCAGGGCTGACTACAGGGTAGACATTGCTGATGGGATAAGGTTCATTCATACCAACTCCCAGCATAAACCGAAGCGTTAGGTGAGCTTTTTCTTTGTCAATGACATCATACAGGAAAGCAAGAATGTTTCCATAACTGTCACATCTCCAGCTAAAATCGAATGGAGTGATTTGAGCGACCAGGTACTTGGTATCACCCAGGGAGAATTGTTGTTCCGCAAAGGATACAGTCTGCATCAGCTTTTGCTGGGTGGACGGCCAGAAGTTATCCAGAATTTCTTTCTTGATGACCTGTGACCAGCGAATGTAATCTCCGGCAACATCGTACTTGCCCAACATTTCCTGCAACCGGCCAAAACATACGTTGGTCCTGTACCATAGTATTTCGTCATAGAGTACATGGTAACTGCGACCAAAGAGGTCGGTCCAGTCTCCAGCTTCAGGAACTTCCAGCAGGGCGTCGTTATTCCCATCATGAGCGCTGAGCCAGTCCATCATTCGCTGGAGATCATGCTCGTACTCTTTAAGCAGGTCAATGTCCTCGGTTAGAAAAACATATTCGTAAAAGGCGATAATCACCCATAAACCGCTATCGATAGAACAAATACCTCCCACTCCCGAATAGTCCGGGCTACCATCGCTCAAGCGCACATTGGAGGGGATCTGACCGTTCATCGATATGTGCTCAAACAGGGTGTGAAAGGTTTGACGAATACACTGATGTATTTCTTCGTCATGCAATAAGGGTAGAGAGCCGATGATCGTAATGGCTCCATCCCTGGCCCACACACTGTGGTAGTTTTCATCGGTACCACTGGCCACATTGTCCTCTATCGGACAAGCTAGAAAGCCCAGGGGACTGATGTTTTTCTTTAGCGCTTCTACCGCTTTGTCATATCCTTCATGGATGAGCGCCAGTTTTTCATCCTCATGGTCGATCAGATGATGTTCGGTCTGCTGTTGAATAAAGAACTCCTCCTGGTGAGTATCACCATTTCCAATTTCATCCAGAGCTTCCTGGGGAAGGACACCGTAAAAGACGAGACCTTCGATAATTCCCTCATCTTTCTCTCTTTCGGCATGGTATACATGCTGGTATTTTGTCGTGCGGTAGAGTTCCTCACGTGCATTGCTAACCGCAATTCCATTGATGTCCTTAAGGGCAAACATAGCTGCATCATTTCCACTATCTCCGGCGACTAATGCTTTCTCAGTAGGGATCTGCAATGCATTCAGAAGCCATTGCAGAGAATTTCCTTTATTGGCCCATTTGGGCAGTATGTCCAGATATTGGTCCCCGCTGTAGACAATGTTGACGTTTAGATCGGATCCGGTAAATGCTTCTTCGATCGCGATCAGGTCAGCAGATGAGGCATCGATGAAAAAGTAGCTCCGTTTGTATGAATGCTGGTACTTTTGCGGTTGCAGCTCTATAGGGTAGGGGAGCTCTTTGACTATTTTTTCCACCTGGGAAAGATTCCA
>JAUILF010000242.1 GCA_030433135.1 Bacteroidia bacterium
ACATGATCAGCAATTGGACCTTATTAGCCTCACAGTAGTCATTGAGAGCCGAAACGACATCTATTTTGTCTATGCTTTTCTTCGTCAGTTCCGGAATGTCGGTATTGTGCCCAAAGATGGCTTCCATATGCCAGTCGGGATATTCCGAGGCTTTCCCGATATGGACACTGTGCAATCGTGCCTTGAAAGTAGAGATAAACTTTCGAATCAGTCCCGTCATTTGTTTGTCCAGTTTAACTTCACCTGATGCATAGACGATATCATCATATGGTTCAAAAGCAGATTTCTTCGGAACAATCATGACCGGTGTGTGAGCCTTGCGAACCAAATTAGATGGAATACTTCCAAACACCCTGCCCAATGCACCAGTCTCACCAGTAGCACCTACCACAACCATAGCATCCTGAACCTTCGAAAGGTTAACTATCTCTTCAATCGGAAATCCCAGGTGAAAACTGGACATTATTTTTACTTCATCCGGTAAATCGCGGTTAGCAACTTCAGCTGTCAACTTTTCCAGCTTTTTCCTTTTTACAGATTCAATACCAGGCTCAATCATATAACCCGTATTGAGGTCAGTTGCCGGATTCAGAATGTGGACCAACTCTACCTCACAACGAAAAAAGAAAGCCAATCCAAGTGCATATTCTATGGCATTGTTTGCCGCATCCGAAAAGTCTGTCGGTACGATGATCTTTCTCATGGTATGAAGATACTTTTATTCACGCATTTTTGGGTTCAAAAGGGACGGTACGAATCTAAAATACAACCTTATTCAGATAATGCCTTGATCACATCATAAGTAGTCAGTAGCCCCACCAATTCTCCATTTTCCACGATTGGAATGCAATGAAAAAGGTTTTCCTTGAAAACTTCGAGTGCCACATCGATCCGCTCATCAGGAGCCAGTACCGCCAGCCCCGTAATCATTACATCACCAACCGGATAGGCATGCAAACGCACATTTTCGGTTACCTCCTTATAGGGCCCCTTTGTCGTTGCTCTTTCATAGTGCAACAGATCTGATTTGCTGATTATACCAACAATCTTTTTGTACTCGACCACAGGCAGATGGTGAATTCGATGCTGGTCAAAAATTTCCTTGACATCCTGCAAGGTGTCCTTGGGATGTACCGTGATCAAATCGGTGGTCATGATGCTTGAAACAGGATCAAGTACATTAATTGCCATAGTTGTTTTTCTTTATAAGTAAAAATGTCTCAAAACATCCTGCTTTAACATCAGATACAAATAGCATGACTTATCAGCTTTTCTGTCACAGGATCTGTGAATATATACGGTATTCGTCAAGTGGCCAATTTTATGGCGCTTTAAATTAGAGGGTCATGAGCGAAGTCGGATGGGATTATAGTAAACCGGAAACAAGCCAATCAGATTTGGTGTTTATTTATAAAATGCATAGCTGATTTTGCTAAAATCAGTCCTTCAGATTGAATAGTTATATAAAAAGTGCATAATCCTATGGAATTCATTGACTATTACAAAGTTTTGGGAGTTAGTAAGAGTTCCTCAACTTCTGAAATAAAGAAAGCGTTCAGAAAACTCGCCCGGGAATATCACCCAGACAAGAATCCGGATGATCCCGAAGCAGAAAAGAAATTCAAGCAGATCAATGAAGCTAATGAAGTCCTGAGTGATCCGGAAAAGAGGAAGAAATATGACCAGTATGGAAAAGACTGGGAGCACGCAGAGGCATTTGAACAACAGCGAAGGTCAGGAGGGCAGCAGGGCTTCGGGCAAGATCCATTTGGGCAGTACACCTATACCGGTTCTAATTTCGGCGAAACAGATTTTTCCGATTTTTTTGAAAACCTGTTTGGCCAGAGTGGATTCAGAGGAAGTACCGGCAGACGCGCCACCCCCCGGAAAGGTCATGACCTTCGCGCTGAGCTGACTTTGCCGTTACGAGAAGTTCTGCGTGATCAGAAGCAAGTAATCAACGTGGGTGGCAACAAGATTCGAATTAACATACCTGCCGGCATTCAGGATGGACAAACCATCAGGATCAAAGGACAGGGTAGCCCCGGATCAAATGGTCAAAAAGGAGACCTCTTCATTACCTTTCATATACAGGATTCACCGGGCTTTACCAGCAAGGGACCTGACCTGCACACGCAGCACACCATAGACCTGTACACTGCTGTACTGGGTGGAAAAACTACCCTTGTTACACCCATGGGAGCCGTTGAGATCAAAATTCCTTCCGGTGCTCAGCCAGGAATGAAGATGCGTCTAAAGGGTAAAGGAATGCCCGTCTACAAGAAAAAGGACCAATATGGTGATCTTTACGTCAAGCTTGACATCAAGATACCTACTGATCTGACGAACAGGGAAAAAGAGCTCTTCCGAGAGTTGCAGGGATAAGCATCAGCTAATCAGTTTCAATTATTGTACTTTTGATATTCAGTACCTGACTGCCAACAGGTACAAAGTGAACATAGGCATAGCCGCTAGCGCGTCTAAAGACATCTTCACAAGACGCATTCGCATAACTCAAATCCAGGCTATGACCAACAGTATTTACAGTACCATTACCGGAACCGGATCGTACATTCCTGAGAAAAGGATCAAAAACGAAGACTTTCTAACGAATGAGTTTTTTGACACCTCCGGTACGAAACTGCAAAAAACGGGAAGGGAAATCATTGACAAGTTTAGGGAGATAACCACTATCGAAGAAAGACGCATTGCCGATGATGACCTGGTTACTTCCGATATTGCTTTTTTGGCTGCAGAAGATGCCTTAACTAGTTCCGGCATAGACAAAGAGGAATTGGACTACATCATTCTGGCTCATAATTTTGGTGATGTTACCAAAAGCCATGGCAGGATGGATATAGTACCGAGTTTGGCAGCCAGGGTAAAATGTAAGCTAAAGATCGAAAACCCGGAAACCATCGCATATGACCTTCCTTTTGGCTGCCCGGGGTGGCTTCAGGCGGTTATCCAGGCAGATTACTTTATCAAATCCGGAGATGCCAGCAGGATCCTGGTTATTGGTGCAGATATCTTATCGAGGGTATCCGACCCACATGACCGGGATAGCATGTTGTATGCTGACGGTGCAGGTGCCGTGGTTTTAGAAGCACGAAAGAGCAAAACTCCGGTTGGAATACTGGCTCACAAAACGCGATCTGATACATTGCGTCATTCAGAAATGTTGTTCATGGGTGAATCCTACCATCAGACCAAAATCACCAGAAATGAACTATACCTCAAGATGCACGGCAGAAAACTTTATCAGTATGCCCTGGAAAATGTGCCGAGGGCAATTCAATCTTGTCTTCAGAAAAGTGGAACTGACCTGAAGTCCATTTCCAAGATTCTGATTCATCAGGCCAATGGCAAAATGGATGATGCTATACTCGATCGGCTTTATGATCTGTATCCGGGAACCGCGATGCCCAAAAATATTATGCCGATGACCGTCTCCTGGCTGGGGAACTCCTCGGTAGCCAGTATCCCCACCTTATTTGATTTGATCATAAAAGGAAGGCTTGACCCTCACCATATCAAAAAAGGAGATACCATCTTATTTGCCTCTGTGGGTGCCGGGATGAACATAAACGCGGCTGTATATAAGGTTTAACTGCCAAAAGTGGGCACGGGGACCCCGGCAATCCATCCACTCTCCTTCTTTGAACCCGGACTATGCATTAGGCCTTTCTATTACGAGCCAAATATGCTGCAAATACGGGCACATAAGCACTTTTTGATTCTCACCATAATGGTCAACTATGTTTGCGAGTCAAAAAGCACTTGGAGCACCCGTCTTTATTGCCTATTTGACTCTCATGACGAAACCCCAATGAATAATCCGGGTTGAAGCTGGAAAACAACCGTAGTGTTGATCAGGATGAACATCGTCCTTTTTTTTATTTTTCCAATCTAAACAGACTTTTCATGAAGCTAGCTGTAGCTCAATTCCAACCCAGGGATGGGGACAAAGAATACAACCTTTCAGTAATTGAATCTCTAACTGCACAAGCTCGTCAAGCAGGAGCTGAGGTCATCAGCTTTCATGAAATGTCCATAACAGCCTACACTTTTACCAAAGATCTCAGTCTGTCAGAGATAACCGACCTGGCTGAAGAAGTGCCCTCGGGACCCAGCATAGCCAAATTGATAGCATTGTCTGAAAAATATGGCATTACCATTTTGGCAGGATTAGTAGAGAAAGAAGGGCCCGACCTCTATAACACCTATATTTGTGTGAACCAAGATGGGTTGATTGCCCGGCACCGGAAGCTGCATCCTTTCATAAGCTCATATCTATCACCCGGCAATGAGTACACCGTCTTTAACCTGAATGGATGGCAATGCGGTATATTAATATGCTATGACAACAATGTGGTAGAAAACGTACGAGCAACTGCTCTTATGGGGGCTGAGTTAATTTTTGCTCCTCATGTTACGGGTTGTACACCCTCTGCCATGCCAGGACGCGGTTATGTCGACGATAGTCTGTGGCAAAACAGGGAATCGGATCCTGTTTCACTTCGTCTTGAATTCGATGGGCCCAAAGGTCGGAGATGGCTGATGCGGTGGCTTCCTGCCCGTGCCTATGACAATGGGGTGTTTTATGCATTTGCCAATCCCATAGGATATGATGGAGAACATTTGAAGAATGGAAATTCGATGATCATTGACCCTTATGGTGAAATCCTTAGCGAGATCAAATCTTTTGATAATGGCATTACTGTAGCTGTGTTGGACAAGGACAAGATTCCCAAATCAGGGGGATGGCGGTACCGAAATGCACGGCGCCCCGAATTGTACCGCAATATTATCGGCCATGATCATCAGTCGAGCACTGTTCCGGTATGGATGAAGAAATAAATGCTCAAAACCTATGCATTTGACGAAGTCCCGGATCATCAGCATATCATGGTGTATTTTAACCTGGCTTACCATCAGCCCGGTCATGTCCCAGACAGAACCCAGGGATCTTCGCTTCACCCACTTTACTATTGACCAACCTCTCCCCGGTGAAGGCTGGGGTACCGGCGGATTTACGCTGGCTGATTATGATCAGGATGGAGATCTGGACATCACGCTTCAGAGACGTTCTGACAGCACGGTATATTGGTATGCTTATGAGGATGATGGACATTGGGTCCGACATACTGCTGGACGTCTTGGTGGTGGCCAATTGGGAGCGACCTGTACAGACGTAGATCGCGATGGTGATGTGGATTTGATCATGGGGCGGGCCTGGTTGGAAAATCCGGGCATGCTCTATAAAAGCCCGGATCAACCCTGGACAGTGCATTATTACGATGGTGGGTTACCACGTGAAAATCACGACATCGTGCTGTGTGATATTGATCAGGACGGATCTTTGGAGTTGATCTGCTATGCTCAGGAAAGTGGTATCATCAGATCTTATGATTTCGACAATCCGTTCAAATGGACGTATCAGGACATTGCCCGGGGTGTCAACACTAAGGATGTACACGCCGGTTTTGCTCCCGGGGGAATTGGAGATCTGAACGGAGATGAATTGCCAGATATATTAATGCCTTTTTACTGGTATGAAAACCCTGGAAATAGTAATGACCTTTGGCCAAAACACTCCTGGCCCTACAAGGAAAAACAAAACATACCTTATGGCAGCAGTTTTCGCAGTGTAATCAGGGACCTGGATAACGATGGTGACCATGATTTCATCATAGCTGATTGCGACATGGGAAATTCCAGCGCCTACTGGTATGAAAACAAAGGGGAGGACCACATGCCCAGTTTTGTGGAGCATGAACTTCCACTACCGGAGGGAACCACTGGTTCGTTTCACTCTTTAGCCGTCGGGGATTTCAACCTGGATGGCCTAACAGACATTTTCCTGGGAGAACAGGAAGACAGAGCTCCCGCCACGATGAAACCCGCAGGTCACAAGGAAAGAGGATTATTGATGATCAACACGGGATCAGACGCCTCACCCCGGTTTAGAACACATATCATCCATGAGGATAATCCAGGGTGGCACGATACCATCGCCGGTGATGTTGATGGGGATGGAGATTTGGATCTGGTCTCCAAGATCTGGAGTGCAGATGAGGGAGGTATCTGGCATGCCGACTTCTGGAGGAATGACCTTATTTCGAACTAACTGTTTGATAGACAGTATTGTGGATTACTAGACCCCTTCCAGGACACCTGGACTACCTTGGAGGTGTCCTGTATCAACCACATCCGTACTTCCTGACATATGAATCATTTGCCTGGTCTTCAGCCCCAAAACTACAATTAATGATATCAATGCTGCCACAACTATGTACCATGCAAAAGCCAGATCACTTTGCTGTTTTTCAATTAACCAGATGGCTACCATCGGGGTCGTGCCTCCAAACAATGCGTATGTAAGGTTGTAGCCAATACTCACGGACGTAACCCGTACCTTACTGGGAAACATTTCACTCAAGGTGGCTGGTATGGGCCCAGCATAGCAGGATAATATAATTGCGAGTCCGGCTTGCCCCAGGAAGATCATCCCGGGATCGTGGTGATGCATTAGCCAGATCAAGGGATAGCCTAACAGTACCATACCTGTCGCACCTGCAATTAAAATAGGCCTTCGGCCAACATGATCCGAGAGCCAGGCAAAGAGGGGTACGGAAATCATCAGTACCACCATACTCCAGGTATTTAGCTGCAATGCCAGGGTTCGCGGCTCTTTCACATAATCTACAAGCCAGGTGACGGCAAAAACGAAGATGGCATAAAAGGCCACGGCAATTATTAGATTCATGCCACTTACCTGTAAGATAATCCTTCGGTTTTTCCATGCCTCATGCAAAGGACGTGTCGGCTCTGACCCTTCCTGTAGTGTTTCGGGCATATGACGACGGAGAAAATAGCCGACCAAAGCAACTACAATACCAAGTAAAAAGGGTATTCGCCAGCCCCAGACATGTAACTGAGATTCAGTTAGAATACCGGAAATTACAGTACCGGTGAAGGACCCCAGTAATATCCCACCGGTCGCTCCGACCAGGGAGGCACTGGCAAAAAGACCTCTTTTCCCTTTCGGTGCACTTTCCGCCAAATAGACAATTGAACTTGTGTATTCACCTCCAACCGATAACCCCTGCAGCATCCGTAACAACACTATCAGAATAGCTGCTAACACGCCAATATGTGCATGTGTCGGCATTACGCCGATCAGGAAGGTAGGAATAGCCATCAGCATCACTGATAAATTCAAAGCTTTTTTTCTACCAATTTTATCACCGATAAATCCAAAAACGGCACCACCAACAGGACGCATTAGAAAACCAGCAGCAAAAGCTCCAAATGAAGCAATCAGGGAAGTTGTGGGATTGGATGAAGGAAAAAACAACTCAGCAAATATGGGTGCGAAAAAACCGTAGATGGCAAAATCATACCATTCCAGGACATTGCCTGCTATACCTGCCAGGATTATTTTTCCCTTACCAGAAGAAGTTTTACCGAAAGACATAAACCAGAGATATTTAATGCACAATGCTGTTACTCAGGTAAAAGTAGTAGGCATCACTGTTCAGGATTCTGACTATTGTGGCTAATATTCCTCCTATTGTTGCAACACTTGTAAATGTTCATCGTAAAACCAGGAAGTCACTGATTGACTGGTTATTTTGCAGATAATATGAGCATCATGACTAATCCTGAACAAAACGTAACCTGGCCGCAATGGGTCTGGTGGATCTACCTGGTACTATTTGCCCTTTCCATTCCCTGGTATCTTCCCAACAAAATGGCAATGACCTCGTGCCTGGGTTTACCCCTTTGGCTGATCTGTTGCATTGCTATCATCTTTCTCACTGCTATTTATACGGTCGTTGTGATCCACCTTTTCTGGACAGAATCTGACCATTCAGATCAAAACAAGGCTGGTGCAGGAATCAATTAGCCTTGCTTTTGCCATTCCGGCTTACCTGATATTGCTATTGTTCCTGGGATGGAAGGCAAAGCAGCAGCGACAGGATTCTTCATTAAAAGAATTCTACCTGGCGGGTAAGGGACTTGGAACCTACATCCTCCTGTTTACTCTATACGCCACCCAGTACAGTTCCAATACAATGATGGTCGTACCTGCAGAGGTTGTCAACCAGGGATATGGCATGATACTGGTGCTGGGATATATGACGGCTATTGTCATTTGTTATCTGACTTTTGCCCCTGGGCTATATGCTCTATCGAGAGTGCAAACCTTTATCACTCCCGGAGATTTTATTGATCAGAGGTTTGGTTCGCCACGGCTTTCTCTACTGGTAAATATGGTTTTCATCGTTGTCTCGCTCAATTTTCTACTGGCTCAGTTGATGGCTATGGGCTACATCACAGAAAGCATTTCCAATGGAGTCATTCCATATTGGCTGGGAGTTACCGGCCTTGCTCTCATTGTAATCATCTATGAAACCATTGGTGGGATGCGTGCCGTAGCCTGGACTGACCTCATCCAGGGAGGAATGCTGCTGATAGGGTTGATCGGCATCTTTATGGTGGTTGGTCCCACTCCTGCGAAGTTGGAAGACGTTACAGGATGGTTACTACAACATGATCCTGCCAGGGCACAGGTACCATCAGCTACTTTCAGAGTATACTGGGCCAGTACTGTACTAATGGTGGGTCTGGGAGCGTCAGTTTATCCCCAAGCGATTCAACGCCTCTATGCTGCCAGATCACTCAAAACTTTGAAATTATCCCTGAGCTGGATGGTATTTATGCCTCTTTTCACCGTGCTGATACTGTTTCTACTGGGTGTAGTAAGCATCCCCTACTACCCGGAGCTCAACGGAACGAGCACAGATGCTGTACTACCTGAAATGCTCCACTTATGGGGGCAGCAATCCATTGTAGCTCAAGTACTCGTAACTCTGGTCATACTGGGTTTGATTGCAGCCATCATGTCAACTGCTGATTCGGTGCTGTTGACCATGTCATCCATCCTTGCAAAAGATATACTGGGAAAAGGACGTCTGAAAAACCAACCGGAAGCCAGGCTTACCAGTTATGGCAAAGTCATTTCGATTTTGGTCATGATCGTCGCCACCTTATGGGCCATGAATCCAACTATTACTCTATGGGGTCTGATCGAACTAAAAATGCAATTGTTGGTACAAGTCGTACCAGTATTCATACTCGGCGTTCACTCTCACTTCAAAGCAAGATCAATGTACTTTGGAATGGTTGCTGGTCTTGCCTTTGCCATCATCACTTTTATGATAGGCCAATCCACAATCGGTGGTGTCCAATCTGGTTTGATAGGGCTTGCCTTGAATCTGTTGATTGCCGCAATTACGGAATTGGGTGCCGGGTACCGGGTTCCGGGTGCCAGGTCCTGAGTAGGGGGTACTGCCTGCGGAAAGGCAACGGGCATTGGGTGCCAGGTGCCGGG
>JAUILF010000243.1 GCA_030433135.1 Bacteroidia bacterium
TGGCAAGGTAATGGGTGCGTGCTTTCTGCAAGATGTCCATCCACGTCAGGTATGCCTCCGAGGGAGAGAAGATAGAGGTTCTATTCCATCGACAGCTTACTTGATCGGCCTGCCATCGATCTATGTGCGCTTGTGTTTTTTCACCCAAAACGCCGTCTGGCACACCAATGGAAGTTTGCCCTTCTATTTGCCGAACGTATTCCTGAAATAGCCTGAGGGCGCTTCGGGTGCCATATCCAAAGATCCCCGATAAAGCTGCCTTGGGAAAGAAGCCCCTGGTCTTCAGGAAGCGCTGTAATGACAACACTTGAGTTCCTGCCTTGCTTTGGAATGAGTGCCATTCTCCATTGCCTTCTCCCCGAAATTGTAACTTCTCTTTCAAGGTTTTGCTCATAGCCCGGTGGTATGGCTTCAGCCATCCGGCAGGATCGGGTAAAGTCTTATTCTGGTCATAATGTCCAAGGTGGAGAGCACACATTGTCTGCTGATAGGTTATCTTGTTTAAGATCGTAATAATAATCCGTATGAAAAAGTATGGTATTTACGTAGCAGTTCGAACTCTCGAATTTTCGAATAGTTTGAAAATGGTTTTGAACTAAGGAAGGCAAGCGTTACCTTATATGACCCCTCCAGGAATCCAAATTTATTATCGACATCCGCATCATATGGTCATGGTGTGTTAGATTTTCGAGCATGATAAAGGCAACAGTTTTCGATATTATGGTTCATGTGAGACCTGTGCGATGGCTTCGACATATATGGATCGCCTCTTTTATATGCATGATAGCCATCCTGATCCCGGAATCATCCTTCGCAGCAGATAGCCTTAATACCAGAATTGATAGTATTCGTACCCTCGCAGACAGCGAATCTACCGACCAAACGGAGCGAATCACCCTGCTCAACCAACTTGCCAGATCATATTTCGACACAGGTGACTACCAGAATGGAATTCTTGCTATGGAGAAAGCAAAGGACCTGAGTATGGAATTAAATTATGTGCCTGGATTGGTCATGGATATGCAAACACATGCCTATTATTTTTGTCGAAATTCCGGTTTTATAGAGTATTTTGAGTTGGAGGCGCTAGCTCTTGCAGCTACCATTGAGGATCCTGACTATTCCATTCAGGATCTTAAACTACCAGATCATGATACTCCAGAATTCAACTCTTTTGCAAGACTAGATTCTTTTCGAAATTTATTCGCTGAACGGGGCGATACTTTTGCTCAGGCTATGCTATCCATGTCAATTTGTCGAAAGCACTTTCTGGAAGGAAATCTGGAGAGTACCAGAAAGTATCTGTCAGAAGCAGGAAGTTTATTTAATAAGGTAGGGAAGCCCGAATTGAGAATGCTCTGTCGGGCTTTAATTCTGACCACTCTGCGCTTTGAAAATGATATGTCCGCGGATTCTATTGAAAGGGTCCTCATTGAAGAGCTTGCGGAAAACCCCGAATACGATGTGAATGGATTGGTGACCCGTACCATGGCAAGGGCTTGCAGGTTGACAGGGCGGTATGAAGTGGCAATATACCTTTATCAGAAGAGTTTGATGGAGATGAAGAGAAGAGGGAACCTTTCTCTTGAGGAGGATACGTATTTGAGAATTGCCGAGTGCTATGAAGGCCTCGAGATGCACCTGAAGGCAGCCGATTACTACAAGAAATGCTTAGAGTTAGATTCTGTGAGGGGACAGTTTCCTTCGGGAATATACAGAAGGCTGGCGTTGGTTATGGTTGATGCTGGTGAATTTTCTGATGCCAGAAAGTATATGACCAGGATGATGCAGGATGTAGAGCCGGCAGATAGCCTTTCTCGTGTATCTCAGGTAAATGACTTGTCGGTTCGAATATTGATGAAACTGGGTAAGTATCAGGAGGCCATCCCACTGGCGATCGAAGCTCGCAACGGTTTTGAAGAGATTGGTGCTTTCAGTAGTGTGGCTGAGCAGAATGTACACCTGGCAAAATGCCATATACAACTGGATGAGTTGGTTGAGGCCGAACAGGCAGCACGGGATGGTCTCATGATTGTAGAAAGCAGGTATGTTGATCCGGAAATCAGGATGGATCTAAATTTGATGCTATCAAGTATTCTGGGTAAACAGGGAAGAGATGGCGAGGCATATAAATACCTGAAACCATACCAGCAAGAACGGGATAAACTATGGCAGCTAGTTCAGATATGGAGAAAGTCAGATGTTGTTGTTAGAGAAGTTCTTTCAGAAACAGAAGGTATGATCGATCAACTGGAACAGGAACAAGCTCTTACTTTGCAGGAGAACAAGACGCAAAAGCTTTGGATCTTCAGTATTACCGGTGCATTGCTTTCCACTTTTCTTATCATATATATTTTATATAGGGGAAATAAAAGAAAGCAAAAAACCAACACGATTTTAAGTAATCAGAAAAAAGAAATTGAAACAACACTTGAAAAACTGAAGGCAACTCAGGAACAACTCATCCACTCGGAAAAAATGGCATCCCTGGGATCGTTAACGGCGGGCATTGCTCATGAGATACAGAATCCATTAAATTTCGTAAATAATTTTTCTGAATTAAATGAGGAACTGGCTGGTGAACTCCTGAATGCAGTAGATAATGCAGATTGGGAAGAGGTTAAGGAAATCGCCACTGGAATTTCAACTAATGAGGAAAAGATAAAACATCATGGCCGGCGGGCAGAAGGCATCGTGAAGTCTATGTTGCAACATTCACGAACTAATCCCGACAGCAAAGAACCAACCAACTTGAACGTGCTTGCCGATGAGTATTTCCGCCTGGCATATCACGGACTGCGGGCCAAAGACAAATCTTTCAGCGCGAGGATGGAAACTGATTTTGCGGAGGACATACCCGAGGTTGAAGTCGTGCCCCAGAGTATTGGCCGTGTTTTACTCAACCTGATCACCAATGCTTTTCATGCCGTTTCTGAAAGAAATAGCCTGGGAGGAGATGATTACTTTCCCACGGTCGGTATTTCAAGTGAAAGGAAATCGAGTGATCAGGAGCACTATGTTGAAATTCGGGTGGTTGATAATGGTCATGGAATTAAGGCGGAAGATTTAGACAAAATTTTTCAGCCTTTTTTCTCCACTAAGCCAACTGGTGAAGGAACAGGATTGGGACTTTCTTTGAGTTATGACATTGTTAAAGCCCATGGTGGTGATTTGAAGGTGGAGTCGGTGGAAGGTAAGGGTGCTACATTTAAACTGGTTCTTCCCTGTGATGAAAAGGAATAGTATAGCATTCAATATCCGATAAGTACCGTGATTGCGAAGACAATGGGTATCTTAAAGGGGTGGAAGAACCAGGTAAAATGAAACAGGAGAGTGTGCAGGTATGGCCGGAGCAAATGGGAGTCAAGAGGGTAGAGGTATGCGTTCAGCATACTCTAAGCCTGATCTTTTTGTGCTGGTTTGTGCTTGCAGGATATGGTCAGGATAGCAAGGCAGAACTTGTTGAGAGAAGAGATAGTTTCTATAGTGAGTTACAGCAGGAGGGCGATCCTAAACTCAGGGTGAAACTTCAAAATGAATATGCCCGATATTGCTATTATACCTTAAGGATAAAGGAAGGTTTGATTGCAGCTCAGCAAGCCCGTGAATTATCGGAGGAGCTGGGTTACCGGCCAGGTGAAGCGATGGCTTTGCAGACCATGGCTGCATTATTTTGGTATATCCCACAGACCCATGAATATTTTGAAATGGAGGCTCAGAGATATTCGGAAAAACTGACCGGACAGGACTTTGAGTATGCAGGTATCCAGGTACCTGGAGCGGCAATGGTGTTTGATGATTTGCCGATTGATGAGGTGGAGCAGTTGCTCCATTATTTTGACAAGTACGGGGATACTATCACTCAGGCACAGCTCGCCACCGCCGCCGCTAGAAATTACTTTCAAATAGGAGATTGGGGTACAACCCGGAAATTGCTTGGGGAGGCAATAGAGAGTTACGAAGCCTATGGCCTGGTCTACATGCAATTTGTTTTGCGAACATATATCCTTCAGACCTACCGTATGTCAGGGAATGTAGATGCTGCAGATTCAATCGAAATAGCGATTGTAGAATCTATATCCGAAAAAAGATTTGAGGAGGATCGGGGTTTAATAACCTACACTTTAGCTCTTGGATATTTTAATACGGGCAGATATGAATTGGCCATTGAACATTTCCTGCGTAATTTGCAGCAACTGGAGCAGCAAAATCAATGGAACTTTGTTGCTGAAAGCTGGCGGCTGATAGGAATTGCTTATGAAAGTATTGGGAGAAACACAAACGCCGTAGATGCATATCGGGAGTGGATTCGTGTGCTGGATCAATTAGAAAATGAGGAACTTCTTCACCAGGCCTATATTAGAATCATTTTTCCTCTGATAGCTATTCATGACTTTAATGAAGCCAGATATTTTATGGACCTGGTCAGACAGTCTCAAGGTGTTGATGAAGAGGGAAAAGTGTACCTGGAGGCAAGCTTGAATGATGCCCGTGGACAGATCATGTTGGAGCAAGAACAATTCAATGAAGCTATTCCCTACTTTGAGAGGGCATGGGATGGATTTGAAGTAGTTGGAGACCAGTATGCCCTGCCATTTCCACCCTTGAGACTTGCCAGGTGCTATGTGAAGTCAGGTCGTTTTGTCCGGGCTGCAGAACTAGCCAGAGAATCCATAGCGTTACATGAAAAATCTGGAAATTCAGGCAGCCGTATCCCGAGTGCCGCTAACCTTTTGTTGGCTGAAGCATACGACTCATTAGGTGAAAAGAGTGTTGCCTACGACTACCTGAGAAAGTATAAGCAGATTGAGGATGAAGTAAATAGAGCAGATGAAGAACGCCGAATGGCAGATGCGGAAATAAGATTAGTGCTGGCCAAGAGTGAAAAATTGATAGCCCGGTTGGAACAAGATCAATTCAGGTCCGAGCAACAGAACAAAACTCAGAAACTCTGGATTTTTAGTATTACCGGTGCACTGCTTTCGACATTACTTATTATCTATATATTATACCGTGGAAATAAAAGAAAAGAAAAAACTAACACGATTCTAAATAGTCAGAAAAGAGAGATAGAATCCACTCTGGAAAAATTAAAGTCAACTCAACAACAACTTATCCATTCTGAAAAAATGGCATCGCTAGGCTCACTGACAGCCGGCATTGCCCATGAGATTCAGAATCCATTAAACTTTGTGAATAATTTTTCTGAACTAAATGAAGAATTAGCCTCTGAGTTACTGGATGCGGTACAAGATGGAGACTGGGAGGAGGTCCGCGAAATATCTAAAAGTATTGTCGAAAATGAAAACAAAATCAAGCATCATGGAAAGCGTGCAGAAGGCATTGTGAAATCGATGCTGCAGCATTCACGCGCTAATCCCGATAGCAGAGAACCAACCAATTTGAATGTGCTTGCCGATGAGTATTTCCGCCTGGCATATCACGGACTTCGAGCCAAAGACAAATCTTTCAGCGCGAGGATGGAAACTGATTTTGCAGAGGACTTACCCGATGTTGAAGTGGTTCCCCAGAGTATTGGCCGGGTATTACTCAATCTGATTACCAATGCTTTTTATGCAGTTTCTGAAAGAAATAATCTGGGAACAGATGACTACTTTCCTACGGTCGGTATTTCAAGTGAAAGAAAATCGACTGATCAGGGAGACTATGTTGAAATTCGGGTGGCTGATAATGGTAATGGAATTCAGGCGGAAAATTTAGACAAAATATTTCAGCCTTTTTTCTCAACCAAACCAACTGGTGAAGGAACAGGATTGGGCCTTTCTTTGAGTTATGACATTGTTAAAGCCCATGGTGGTGATTTGAAGGTGGAGTCGGAGAGAGGGAAGGGAACTGTTTTCACCATATTGATTCCGGTCATAAATATAAATTGACAAAATTGAGATTTAAAAAAAAATGAAGATACTGGTAGTTGATGATGAGAGAGATATGGAGTTGTTGTTCAGACAGAGGTTTCGCAAGGAAATCAAAGGAGGACAGCATATTTTTTTCTTTTCATTTTCTGGTGAAGAAGCAATCTCTTTTTTAAATGAACATCCAAAAGACGCGGACCTGATACTTTCGGATATCAATATGCCGGGAATGAACGGTTTTGAATTATTGACGGAAATCAGGAAGAAACACAAGAATCCACCTCCGACGGTAATGATGATTACGGCTTATGGTGATCATGAAAATCGTAGCCGGGCCCTGGAGCTGGGTGCCAACGACTTTCTTACAAAACCTGTGGATTTTGAATTGTTAAAGGAAAAGTTGGAAGGTGTTCCAGGACAAAATTAATTACTGGTTATTCAGCCAGTCTGAAATGTAGTATGTATAAAACTGTCTGTTAGGAATAGAGAAGGGTCGCCTGCCCAATCAGCGACCCTTCCTTCCCGCATCAAATCAAAGGTTTTATTTTATTTGCAAATAGGTGCATGAAATATTTACTGCACTATTTACTCTTTAAGGAGTGCTTATTTGATTGATTGATTTGGTCCGGGTTAACCTGGCAAAAGAGTATCTGATTCCAAGCTCAGCGTCGTTGTATTGCTGGCTTCGACGTTGATGTCGAGTGGTTTGGTCCCGGATGAAAGACTTGTATGTAGGATTATTCAAGAACACCATCCTGATCCTCATCACTATAGGAAGCAAATACCAGTTCATAGGAACCTCGCGGTAAAAAGGCCAGGGTAAAACTGCCATTGGATTTTACCTGAGTACTATTTGAAGCATTGTTAAAAGTGATACCTCCAACATTGTTTGGTATGGTTTCCGATCTTTCGGAGAAAAATCCTCTTTGGTATGCCATCACAACAATGGTTTCGTCAAATGCGGTTTCATGTTCAAGGATACCTTCGATTGTGCCGGTCTGGTCGATATTTAAACAGCGGATGGCAAACTGCAGTTGGTGATCAGGAACAAACTGATATTTAACCGAAACATTTCCCGTGTCAATTTTGATGGCTTTTCTCAAATCAAAATCGAGTACCATATTAATTTCCTGGTCAGGTCCAATTGAAAACGGTGCGATTAGAAATAATGATTTTTGCAAATATGTACTGATGGCAATATTATGTTTAATTCCATCACGAGTCGATATGTAGCAACCGGGCGTCTGGCCAAAGGCGTCTTGTTGTAAGTCAAGGATTAATTCAACTTCATCGTAGTCACCGGCAGCTATCGGGAATGAGCCAAGATCTTTGGTGTTTCCATCCTGATAAGCTAGTAGATCTACAGTTGTTTTATGATCAAGATAATTAGTGTCACCGTTAATTTTTACTCCGGAGATGGTGACGAAAGCGCCCGTGATTTCCGGGTTATCGATAGGTGCGTCAGTGGCATAAAGATTGATCATGCCGGCAGGTTCCGGTAAATTGGAATAATCTTTTTTTGTACAGCTGGATAGAATAACCAATGATATCAGGCAAATACATGGCAGGAAATGACGATGCAAGTTCATAATAAATAGTGATTTTTGGTAAATTAAATTATTTGGGATGGCCTCATATGGCCCTCATCAGGCAGTAGAAATTGTCTGTTGTGCTATGTTAATAATTTAGCTTCTCTGCGTTGAAAATGATGAGGCAAATCAAGACCTTATCAGGTCGCTCCTAGAAGTGCTTCGATGGGTATCGGTTTTTAGATGGCATTAAAACGGCAATAATTTCATGTTATTATAAAATGTTCAGTGATAAAACTTATCAGTTTTGATTTTAACTATTGTTAAGGCGCTTGGTTATTGACTCTGGGCATTGGGCATTGGGTTTGCTGACCGATTAATTTGATGCCCAATATTGCGAACTACGAACTGTGAACTGCCTACTGTGAACTGCCTACTGCGAACTGCCTACTGGGAACTGCCTACTGGGAACTGCCTACTGGGAACTGCCTACTGGGAACTGCCTACTGGGAACTGCCTACAGTTGATTTTCAGCCCCTGCTGAAAAGTAACTACTACCTAACATTAGGTATATGATATCTGAATTTTAATGATTGTCTGTTCTGAGTGGGTCACCTATCTTCGCAGTCTGATTGGACTGATCTTTTACTGGTTAGTAGATCAGGTTTAAATGCTGGAAATCTAATACAAAAGGGGTAGAACATGTCTTTTAAACTATCAGACTTGCATATTGGAAAGCAAGCCTTTTTGGATACATTTGCGATAAGTCCATTACACAGGAAACTGCTCAGTATGGGTTTACTTCCTGGTCAAACTGTATCTGTTGTGAGAAGGTTACCATTGAATGGGAGTTTGTACGTGAAAATCGAAAACCGACATGTTGCTCTGAGATACTCAGAAGCTCGACAGATTGATGTAAAACTGTAGACTTGGCTTCATTACCAACTGTTGCACTTGCTGGAAATCCAAACAGTGGTAAAACTTCATTGTTTAACCTGTTGACGGGAAGCAATCTGAAGGTTGGGAATTTTCCTGGTGTGACAGTGGAGAGATTTGCCAGTACCATCAGGTTGACTGGTGGACGTGAGATCAGACTGGTCGATTTACCCGGAGCATATAGTCTTTTTCCTAACTCATCTGATGAAAGGGTTTCGGCCGAAGTCCTGTTGGATCCTGATCATGAGGATCATCCTGATCTTGTTGTTTATGTGGCGGATGTCAATCACCTGGATCGCCAACTACTCGCTTTGAGCCAGATCCTTGATCTTGGATTGCCCACCATTCTGGTACTCAGCTTAATGGATGAATTTCAGGATAAAGGCTGGGAAGTCAATATCGATCAATTGCAGCAGAGGCTTGGGGTTACTGTTATTCCCATTAGCAGTAGAAAAAAGAAGAATATAGGCAACCTCAAGGACGCCATCGAACATGGCTTGCAAACTGCAGAGAAACCCAAACCGGTTTATCATCTCGATGACGATTCCCTCAGTATGCTCAATCAAGTGGGACAGGTAGAACCAACAGAAAATGTATACCGGCGATGGTTATGGTCTCACCATCATTCCTGGGTCTCGTTTGATACTGGAAGAACTTCGGAAGAATGGAATCAATTATTTGAGGAGCACCATTTAGTTCCTTTGAAAGAGCAGGTAGACGAAACCCTCGGCCGGTTAAATCAGCTGGAACTTTTGGTCAAGGATATAGTTTCCCGGGTGCCACAACAACAGACCCGGACTGAGAAGGTAGATGCTGTGCTAACCCATTGGTTATGGGGACCGATCATATTTACTGTCTTGATGCTTTTCGTTTTTCAGGCCATTTTTGCCTGGGCTACCTATCCCATGGACTGGATCGAAGGAGCTTTTGGGATCCTTGGCGAAGGATTAAGTTCGATTCTGCCAGATAACTGGTTTGGGGATTTGATTACCAATGGTGTCATACCCGGTTTGGCTGGAGTTCTGGTATTTATTCCTCAAATTGCCATTTTG
>JAUILF010000244.1 GCA_030433135.1 Bacteroidia bacterium
CTAAAGCTGTACGGCACCGATCTGGATGGAGGCAAAATCTACAAATTGAAACAGGGAGGACCGAACTCTGACGCTCCCCCTGACCTGCTTTCTTTGACAGGTGCGTTTACTGATCTCACTACTATGGAACCCTCAGAAGGGCTGATTCCCTACACGGTAAATTCACCCTTATGGTCCGACCGGGCAGTTAAGCACCGCTGGATAGCATTGCCTAATGACGGCAATTTTGACACTCCTGATGAACAGGTCGTCTTTTCGGACAACAAACCGTGGCAATTTCCTGCAGGTACTGTCTTTATCAAACACTTTGAACTACCTACGGACGATCGTGACTCCACCATTATGACAAGGTTGGAAACCAGGTTTATTGTAGTACTGGAAAATCAGGAGATATATGGTATTACCTATAAGTGGAATGCCGATGGGTCGGAAGCCAACCTCTTGTATTCGGGCGACACCACATCGTATGACGTAATTCAGGCTGATGGCTCCACTATCCAGCAGCTCTGGAGTTTTCCCAGCAGAACCAATTGCCTGTCGTGCCACAATGCTACTGCCGGCAACGTACTGGGGGTAAAAACCTGGCAACTAAACGGTGATTTCACTTATCCTTCCACCAGTGTTACTGACAACCAGTTAAATACCTGGAACAGTCTCAACATCTTCACAGATATGCTCAATCCCCTTGAGATCCCTGATATGTTGCGATCCGTTGATATACATGATGAAAATGCCCCTTTGATGACCAGGGCACGGTCATATCTGGATGCCAATTGCTCGCATTGCCATCAGCCCAATATAGCCCAGGGAGTCTTTGATGCCCGCTTTTCGAGCCCCATGATTTCGCAAGATCTTATAGGGGGTATTAACCAAAGTGTTAATTCACCTGATTCCACCCTGATTATTACACCGTCAGATCCAGGGCATTCGGAAATAATGATGCGCGACAACAGCCTCAATGCACTGGCGATGCCACCCCTTGCCAAGAACGTCATTGACACAGCCTGGATCGAAGTACTTACCCAATGGATAAATACGATCGAGGACAGTACCTGTTATTATACATTTCTCTCAGACCTTACTCCTGTCGAAGATACAATAAACGGCTATGGTCCAGTTGAATACGACCAAAGCAACGGATTTACCGGATCTGATGATGGTTGTGTGATGACGATCAATGGCGTTACATTCAGCAAAGGAATTGGGGCCCACGCTGATTCCAGGGTTGTCTACAACCTCAATTCAGAGTACACGACCTTTAAGACTTTTATCGGGGTTGATGATAATGTCTGTCAAACAAATGGTAACTGCCTCGATAAGGGTGAGGTTATCTTCACTATTGAACTGGATCACGAAACGATCTATCAAAGTCCGGTGATGACTCAGGCCGATGATGCCCTTGAAGTCGTACTTGATGTATCGGGTAAAGATACCCTGACACTTCTGATTGATAAGAATGGATTTGCGACTTGTGACCATGCTGACTGGGCAGCTGCACGCTTGTACAAACCCTGTACCGAAAATTACTTTGACCTGGTTTTGAAGGTCTATCTAGAAGGACCATTCACAAGTCCCTTCGGCGGTGAGGAAACCCTGATGCGTGATCACCTACGTCAGTATGATTTTATACCCACGGATTCACCCTACAGCGATAACGCCTCCTGTCAACCCGGTATCTTTCTCACTGAAGGAGCAGATGCCATTGTTGACTGGATATGGGTGGAGTTGAGAGACCCCAATGATGAAACCATACTATTGGAGGCTAAATCAGGCCTCTTGCAACGAGATGGTGATGTAGTGGCTGTGGATGGAGTAAGTCCACTCACTTTTACCATCGGTTCGGGAAATTACAAGGTACTGGTAAAGCATAGAAATCACCTATCAGTTATTACCGAAAATGGTATCCAAATGGACAACCAGGCGCCCACCGCAGTTGACTTGACCGATGGGAGTGTTTTGCTACATGGCTTCAATCCTACCCACCAACTGAATAATATTAATTGTCTGTGGGCAGGTGATGCCAACGAGTCTGAGTCTGTAGATGCCGGTGACCGCAGCAATACATGGAATAATAGAAATACGATTGGTTATGAAAATAGTGACTGCAACCTAAATGGAATTACCGATGCAGGGGACCGAAGTGTAACCTGGAATAATCGAAACCACTATAGCGAAATACCCGAGTAAAAACCCAGCTCAATATGAAAAGTTATCTGATATTTCTATTACTCTCGATTGGTTCATATGCTTTTAGTCAACCAACTGTTACTATTTCAATAAAAAACCAACATATTGATGGTGACGACTTCTATTTTGACATATACATTAAATCAGATAACGAGGATCTGTTGCTTGAGAATTGCGACTTCGTATTGAGTTTTAACACCGTCAATTTCTCGGGTGCCTCACTGAGTAAAGTAGGGCCTTCGCCTGGATTTTGCACATTTAATCCGGTTAATTATCCCAGTAGTGATGACGTAAGAGAGGAATATTATGACGGCACTGCAGCAGGAATTATTAACGGCACCTATCTGGTGGTTAATGTCTCCGCACCCACGCCGAGTGACCAGGCCGCCTTTGATAAAAACGTAGCACGGATCAACAATAGTGACAATCAATGCCTTGGTCGGTTTCGATTGTCCACCATTTCAAACCACAGTGGCACCGCCGGATTGTTCTGGAAAATGACAGGCAACCCCCAAACAAGCATCTATTCTTTCGAAAATGCTGCAGGCTTTCAGGGGTCGCAGGTTACTAATGTTATCGGGGAAAACCCCTTCGATGCATTACTACCTATAGAGCTGACTTCTTTTGAAGGTTTCACAGTAGATCAAAATAGGATCAAATTAGTTTGGACGACAGCTTCGGAGAACAACAACGAGTTTTTTGAAGTGCAAAAATCCAATAACTTGCTGCAATGGCAAAATATCGGCAAATTACCTGGAAGTGGAAATAGTTCCTCAGTAAAGCAATATTGTTTTATTGACAAGCTGCCATTTTCCGGTCTTAATTACTACAGGATACGTCAGGTTGATTTTGACGGAACTGATTCTTTTAGTTCTATCATCAACCTAAACATCGACAGTAAAAATATAAATATCTTCCCCAACCCGGTTCGAAACTATTTGAACATTAATCTGGCACCAGGAACACCTTATTATATCTCAAATAATTCAGGAGCAGTAGTTCGGGAGGGCATATTGACTAACCCAAAAATTGATATGAGTGAATTAAGTACAGGAACGTACTATTTTCTGACTACAGAAGACCAATTTAAATTCATCAAATTGTAACCGGGGATTCTTCCCGATCAAAATAGACCCAAAATGTTACGGAAAAATGAATTTACTAAAATAACTTGCAGATGGTTTCTCACCATACTGGCAATGGGGTTTTTCCTGAAGGTGGATAGTCAACCTGCTGTATTTCTCAGTATTGAAAACGAAATAGCAGCAGATGGTAATTATTACTTTGACATTTACTTGCATACGAATGCAGCAAACGTCTACCTTGGAAATGCGGATTTTATCTTCAGTTTCAACAACAATAATTTCGACAATCCGACTTTACAAAAAGTAGGATCTGGTACTGGGTTTTGCACATTTAAGCCTAGTGACAGCAATCCACAAAATGATGAGAATATACGAGAGGACTACTTTGATGATACGCACACCATGATCAATTCATCAACTCTTGTAATTAATCTAAATGGTCCGACACCGGATGCCCAGGGTTTTGACTCGAAGGTGGCCAAAATCGATGCTGTTCCGGGCACTCATCGATTGGGAAGATTTATGATAACCGGTTTGTTGGTTGAGGATGTAAACCTAAAATGGAAAACCGATGGGATTCTGAGTACCCATGTTTACCACCTTGATCCCAGTTCACTGTTATCCAGTGCAATTGGTTTTATAACATGTCTCGACAAATTAACTGTCAGTACCTGGCTACCTGAGTCTGACTATCAAGCTAACAGGATTAAAGCCATGGGCATGGCACCCTCCGGGTCAAACATCTCGTTAAAAGGTAGCCAATCCATTGAACTGGCACCTGGTTTCACCGCAGAGCAAAACGCAGAGCTACAGATACTTATTCAGGGTTGCCAGGAGTGACCTGCAGATCCGGATTCGTCTGTCCACCGGTCGTCATTAAAAATTCTTCAGCGTAGTCCTTCTGGTTATTTATTTTTGAGGCCTGTTTTCATCAACCAGGCCTGACCATTTTGATCGATCCATCTCCTTACCAGCAACGAATCAAGAAATATGCTGAATCAACAGCAAAAGGTAACCAACTATCCAGAGGTATAGGTCAGGGACGATTGGCGTTGGTCATCGCCATCCTGGTACTGATCTATTTTTACCTTACCCGGCAGGACCTGATCCTTCTTGGCCTATTGATCGCCTGCATCGTCGCATTGATCGTATTGATAAGGTGGCACCAAAAAGTGTCTAAGCAACTCAAGATGGATCAAGCACTCTTAAAGATCAACCAGGAGGAAGCCGCATTTCTTAATGGTAATCAAGAGCCATTTGATCCGGGCAAGACCTTTGTTGACACCAATCATGCCTATAGTTATGATCTGGACATTTTTGGTCCCGACTCTTTATATCAGCATCTCAACCGAACCGCCAGCTACCCGGGCAGATCCAGGCTTGCACAGGTACTGAATTCGCCGGCAGAATCTGCAACCATCCTTCAACGTCAGCAATCCGTCGCTGAACTGGGTAACAGATTAAATTTCAGACAGGAATTACTGGCCACCGCACGTCAACAACCAGACAGTAAAGAAACCACTGATTTTCTGAGATCCTGGTCATTGCAAAACCCTGTAATAAGCTCCAGAGTTCAGGTATTGATGTATGTTTTGCCTGTACTACTGGTAATTTGTCTGATCGCTTTATTTACCACACACCACTCCTTACTGTTCAACCTGGCTATCCTGCTTTTCCTGGCAAATCTGGGATTGCTATCAAGTCAACAGAAAGCCATTAAGTCCGAGTTATTGGACGGTGATCAAATTGACCGAATCACCCATCAATATGCCCTGATCATCAGATGTATAGAGAATGAAGCCTTTGCAAGTCCCTTACTCAGAGACTACCACCAAAAGCTGGTCGACCATGGAAAATCAGCCAGTGAAGCTATCCATCACCTGTCTACCCTGCTCCAACGACTGGACTCCATAAACAATGGGGTGGTCATGATCATTTACGACGGATTATGCTGCTATCATCTCCACATTCTCAAGTCGCTGTATCAGTGGCGTCAGGTTCATGGCCGGCATGTTTCCGACTGGTTGCAAGTAATTGGTGAAATGGAGATGCTCAATTCACTGGCAAATTTTCATTATAACAATCCGAAATACGCATTACCCGAAATTGTGAGTGATCCAAAGTGGGAATTTGAGCAACTGGGTCACCCACTCATATCCGGTAAGGAACGGGTATGCAATGACCTAACCTTTGATCATTTCCAGTATATCATCCTCACAGGTTCGAATATGTCTGGCAAAAGTACCTTCCTGAGATCACTGGGTGTCAATATGGTACTGGCAAGTTGTGGAGCACCTGTCTGTGCCAGTTCGGCTAAGCTTAAACCGTTACCGGTCTGGGTATCCATGCGCGTAGCAGATTCCCTTTCGGACCATGAAAGCTATTTTTTCGCTGAAGTACGACGACTAAAAACGATAATGGATCACCTCGAAAAAGAACCGGGCCTGGTTTTACTCGATGAAATACTAAGGGGTACCAATTCCGATGATAAGCGTAAAGGGACCCTGGCCATTATCAAAAGATTGGCATCAATGAATGCAATCGGTGCACTCGCCACCCATGATCTGGAAATCTGCAACATCACGAATTCATATCCGGATATACTGAGCAATCATTGCTTCGAAGTAGAAATTATTGACCAGCAATTGCATTTTGACTACCGGCTTCGAGATGGTATTTGTCAGAATCAGAGTGCTACCTTTCTCATGCAAAAAATGGGTGTAATCGAAAATTCGTGAAATCACGACAATTAGATCCAGGCCTTGAGACGTATCCGGGACTACAGCATGTGCACCAAAAAATGAGTCAACAACTTGAATTTTAACATATTAGGTCAAGAATTTCTTTCCTGAGATCACATTTTCCACGTACCTTGTCGATACCCATACAACCCAATAAACCTAATGAATAAGAGAACTAACATAACCTAATATGAGAACCATCCATACTCTATTTTCCAAAATTCTTATTGTATTAATCGCTTTCACCGGACTGGCACAGGCACAAGAGCGCAATACTAATCCGGGCCACCGGGCTGAGATGATGCCCAAGCCGCTCGGAGATATGGAAGACCTCGGACTACAAACCGTGATGTTCAATGAGGACTCCTGCTTTGTTGACACTGTTATGGTGATGGAACGTTATTCTGATCATCTGGAGATAAGAATCCATCCAGCCCCTGACAGTGCTGAATACCGGATCCGGCTGATTGATACGATTGATCCTGCTGAAATGGTCCATGATTCACTTTGGACGACTGGAGGAGTGTCAGATACCTGCTGCTTTTCCATAGATGGTTTGACAGAATCGTCGTCATATGCGGTGCAGGCACGGATTTGGTGCCCAGATGATCAGCAATTCCTGAGTTGGTCGGATGTACTGTATGACACCACGCGGTGTCCGGCACCCACCGACCCTGCCCCTACCTCATCTTTCAACGGGAGTAAAGCGACCATGGTCTTTGATGTTGTCACTGATGCATGGGAATGGGTCCTGCAGGAGGAAGGCTCAGCCACCGCCAAACACGTGATCACTGATGTCAACCATATTAGCTGGAGAATTGATCCGGGTATAAATTATCTGTGGAAAGTAAGGGTAAAATGTGGTGATGACTGGTCAGATTACACTTCCGACCAGGATCTGCAATCGGACCCAGATTCTTCAGCTTGCCAGGAACCAGGTAGTGACCACTTTAATGCCTATGACATCAGTCACGACCAGGTTAGTTTACATTGCAATATGAAGGGAAGCCAATACATCTGGGGAATCAAAGCCCAGGGAAGTTCTTCCTGGAAGCATGTGACTACTGATTCTCCACATCATACCTGGGACGGTCTTGAATCCTCCACCAAATACGAGTATAAAGTACAGGTAGAATGTGGAAATGGGAAATGGTCAGGTTTCTCTCATGCTAAATATTTCAATACCGGTGATCACTGTGACACACCAGGCTATCATCACATGGAAGCCAAAGATGTAGGCTATGAGACTGCCACCACCTACTGCCACATGAAGGGCACGGAATACCACTGGTACATTCGTCCTCACCACAGCAACTACGGATGGAAAGATATTACAGATTACAAAGGTCATTACAAATGGGAAGGCCTGCGTCACAATACCAAGTATGAGTATAAAGTGAAAGTGAAATGCCATGATGGGCATTGGTCGAAGTTCTCTCCTACCATGTACTTTACCACTCATGACAAATATGACAAGCATTGCTATGATCCCGGTGATCATCACGTATATGCCAAAAACATCTCTTACCAGACTGCCAGCACCTACTGTGATATTAAAGGATATAGTTATCACTGGTTTTTACGGCCTTATGGCAGTAAAGACTGGACCAAACATTACGAAGGTCCTGATAGTTACCACCATTGGAAGAACCTGGACTATGGTACCAAGTATGAATACAAGGTGAAGGTTAAATGTCATAGTGGTTACTGGACTGACTTCTCACCCATCAAATACTTCACTACCCACAAGCATGATCCCTGTCACACACCCGATGCTTATGATCTGTCGGCAAGTGACATTACCTACAATTCTGCCATAACCCATTGTGCTGTGAAGGGATATTCATATCACTGGTTTTTGCGTAAAAAAGGTAGCTATAACTGGGACAAGCACTATGAAGGACCCTATGACAAGCACAAATGGACTGGTCTGGATTATGGTACCAAGTACGAGTACAAGGTCAAAGTCAAATGTCATGATGGTCATTGGAGTGAGTTTTCACCCATCAAACACTTTGTCACTAAAGATCACTATAGCGACTATTGCACAACTCCCCTTGCACAGCATCTTTCTACCGATCAGATTGGCTACGATAAGGCTACCACACATTGTGGTATAAAAGGTGAAAAATACCACTGGCAGATCAGAGCCTGGGGCTCTCACGGGGACTGGAAGCATTACAGCGGACCTGATCCCCATCATGGCTGGACCGGTCTGCATTATGACACCAAATATGAGTACAAGGTCAAAGTTCAGTGCCACAGCGGTTATTGGACCAGTTGGTCCCCCACCAAATACTTTACTACTCATAAACATCATGATCCTTGTTACACTCCATCGAGCCATCATTTATCGCACAATAAGGTGACGTATAATTCTGCTTCGACGTATTGTGACGTCAAGGGATCCTCCTATCACTGGTATATGAAAGAGGCAGGGGCAAGTAATTGGGATCATCATGTAGTTTCACACAGTCACTATGACTGGAAAGGGCTGAAGTATGGTACTAAATACGAGTACAAAGTCAAGGTGCTGTGCTATGATGGTCACTGGACCACATTCTCACCAGTCAAATATTTTACCACTCAGGATCATTATGATTGCTATACGCCGTCCAGTCATCATGTGTCACATAATAATCTGAGTTACAACTCGGCTACGACCCATTGTGACGTCAAGGGCACATCCTATCATTGGTACATGAGGGAAGTAGGAACAAACTCCTGGAAGCACCATGTAGTATCACATAATCATTATAACTGGAAAGACCTAAAGTATGGAACCAAATACGAATATAAGGTCAAGGTGCTATGCCATAATGGACACTGGACCACATTCTCACCGGTCAAATACCTGACTACTCACGATCACTATGGTTCTTATTGTACAACTCCGACAAGTTATCATCTGTCAACCAAGGATATCGCTTACAATACAGCAACTACTCATTGTGCAGTTCAGGGATCATCTTATCACTGGTACATCCGACCCCATGGCAGTCATACCTGGCTGGATTACCAGGGCTCGTCACCTCATCATACCTGGAAAGACCTGAAATATGGCACCAAGTATGAATACATGGTCAAGGTCAAGTGTAGTAATGGGTGGACCGGCTGGTCTCCTCATGGATACTTTACTACCCATGATCACTACGCTGATTACTGCAGTGCTCCGGGACCATATGACTTCACTGCCATCCAGATTAATTGGGATGAGTTTCATATCTATCTCTATTCACCCAATGTTGAATGGATGGCCTCTGTCCGGCCACCTGGAATGGACTGGTGGACTCATCAGACAACTGCACAACGAATCGGCTGGGGCAATCTGGATCCCAACACCCAGTATCAGTAT
>JAUILF010000245.1 GCA_030433135.1 Bacteroidia bacterium
AGCCAATGGGCTAACAAGCCAAGCAGCCAACAAGCTTTTTATAGTTTCTGGTGGTTTCTAGGTGGTTTCTGGTGGTTTCTAATGGTTTCTAGATGGGGCAAAATTGGTTTGACATGGTTCGTCGGTAGTTTAACAATAGCCTGACTACACCCCCTTGTAAATTTCTAAAGACAGTGCTTTAAGCCTTTTGGCTATGTAGTTTGTTTCAGCCTGTTCACAGCCAATGGGCTAACAAGCCAAGCAGCCAACAAGCTTGTTATGGTTTCTGGTGGTTTCTAATTGCTGCGAAATTGGATTGACATGGTTCGTCAGTAGTTTAGCAATAGCCTGACTCTACTCCCTTGTAAATTCTGAAGACAATGCTTTAAGACTTTTGACTATGTAGGTTGTTTCAGCCTGTTCACAGCCAATGGGCTAACGAGCCAAGCTGCCAACAAGCTTTTTATAGTTTCTGGTGGTTTCTAGGTGGTGCAAAATTGTGCCAATTAGTATCCAAGAGCCAAGATGCCAGCGGGCCAACCACCACTGATCTTATCTGCCTGCACAGTTAACGCAATGGCGACTGCCTGGCAATACATATAGTCTTTGAAAAGGTATAGGTTCTTTGCAGCGTAGGCAGAGACCAAATTCAGGATCTTTATCAATATGTCTGAGAGCTGTCTCCATGTCGTCCAATTCCTTGCGAGCGGAACGCAGGGCTGCCTCCATTACACTCTTGTTGTTGATGGCATCCATTCGGCTTACCCTGCCTATAGCATTCTCGGGACCAATTGGCTGAGTCATGTCTTCCATACGTTCAATCTTCTTTCTGGTACGTTCAATCCTGACAGTCAATTTTTCCTTCACCTGCTTTTTTTCATCCTCAGTCATTAGTCTCTATTTTTGCACTATAAAAGTACCATGCTGGAGCTCACCTCCCTGCAAATAGCTAAGTGAGTATATACCTGATTTCAAAGCACTGACGGAGATGCCACTCAAAGAGTAACTAGTTCGTCGTATGACCTTACCATGAAAATCGCTGATAATTATCGTTGTGCCAGAAATCAGTCTTTCATCTTCAATAAACAAGCGGTCCTGTACCGGATTAGGAAACAATCTAATCTGTTTGAGATTGCTTGAGGTTGACACAAAACTGGGTTGTAAAAAAGTGTTGAAAAAATTGAGTGTAGCTAGGAACGCCGGAAGAGAACAATCGCCATGGTCGAGGTCTTCTCCAAGGTCCATTGACATGACGTCTTCTGCACCGCTTGCATTCATAAAGGAATCCGCCACCACACTATTTCGGTAAGGTACCTGATCATCTCCGGAACAATAAAAAATCCGCATCGGAAACTCAGGTATCCATTGATAAGTATCATTATCTCGCAATGCCACATTCATAGGATGTAGTGAATCTGATTGTACGGCCTCCAGAAATTCCACCTGTAGGAGATTATATGGTTTGAGTGATTGGTACTCCAATAGAGAAGTTGTGATCATCCTCCCATTCAAATCATTGAGATTGATCTCCCCTCGATAGAACATTTCCAGATCTTCTATGAAAACATCTCTAAAAACATCACTCAAATTCCCGTAAATATCTCCATATGCTTCCTGATATCCCATCACGATATAGGCCAAATACGATGGATAGTGGTAATTTTCTTCAGACTCAAAAACAAGGTCTGACATGGTTCCGGAAAGGCTATAGGGTCCGGACATGGCAGATACTGCAGTTACCCAAAGGTCGTCGGTCATCCGTTCCTGAAGGGCCTGAGCCATAGCCATTGCTCCATGTCCTCCCTGTGAATAACCCGATACAAAAATATTGGGAATAGACTCAAATCCGGATTGATGGGCCAGATCTCGTGCTCCAATCAAAAGATCGATCCCGGCACTGGCTTCCGTTGCGGCATGAACATAAGGGTGAAACCCACGACTTTCTCCCAAACCGAGGTAATCAGCTACACTGACTATATAACCCTGTCCACCCAATGCCAGGGCAAGGGTGTATTCAGAACTCCTGTTCGATGGAACATCAGTTGGACCACTGGTGGTCCCGTGTTGATAAGCTATGATGCCGTTTTCAGTTACCTCATCGGGAATCACCACCACACCAGATGCAGTATCAGGAAGCAAGTCGGTACCCGTAGTGACATAAAGGACCTTATACGCCACTACCCCATTCATAGCTGGAAAACCTACCTGGTTAGTGAGATCATCGGCAGACATTTCGTCCATGATTTCAGTGGAGACAATGCTCTGTGCCTGTAAGATCTGGTTAGAAAATGTCTGGGTCACCAATAAAAGCAGGAAATATATGGATGTGTTTTTCATTGAATTTCAATTGATGTTAAACTAACGCTTCAAACCCGGACATGTTGGGACCCTCTAACTAGATTTAAGGTCAAATTTTTTGAAAATTCTGGCTGATCTTACCTCATCGATCCGTGAATCCTGGAATTGCACTTCAAGTAACTGCCGGGTCTGAAACCCCATCTCCAGGGTTTCGTCGTATATCCACTTGCGGTGGGGAGATTTAAAATGATGCTTTTGCTCTTTAAAAGCAGAAAGCAGTTGCTCAAGATAGCTACGATATCGATCCAGTGCTTCTTCTGGTCCAAGGATGGCTATTTCGAAGAGAAGTCGGTTACCATTGTAGGTGTCCATATCTTCGAAAACATCAGCAATATCATCATTGAGTTCGGTAATAAGATCGAAGGTAAACCAATCACGTGGATGAATGATCTTTTTCAGATCCTTGTCTTCATGCTGCATAAGGCCTCGCATAAGCTTTACATCACAGGACTTGTAGAAATAAAGGAAGTCCATCGAAAGCTCTAACGGGCTCCTATTTTTTCTCAGGTTGAGTTCATGCTTTTGATATTGCAGGATGGCACTACAAAATCCCTTGCGTTCTCTGTGATTGACATTAAATCTTTCGAGTTCGCGGTAAATGGCCTTCCAGTTCTTCTTCAGCTTTTTATCAGAAACCTTCCATTTGCTTTCCAGGGTATGATCAAGCAAATAAATGGCCTTCTGCAGGTCTACTAGTTTACCGAGAAACTTTTTCTTCTTCCTGATTCCGGACAACTCCAGCATCCATGGAATGGCACGTAGGTCAAACAGATCGTGGATTTTTTTTTCCAGCTTTTTTTCTTCCTTCCTTTTCATAGCATCACAAAAGTGCAGATTTCCACAGGAATATAGGCAAAGCAGTTTAGTTCGGACAAAACTGTGTAAGCAATTGATGCTTCTCCGACTTCAAAAAGCATCGCCATGGGATATGAAGCAATATCTAAAAAGCTCTATTTTCATTGTATGAGAACTCATTACTGTTTCATCTATCTGAGTTTTTCTCTTTTAGTCCTGATGGGATGTCAGTTAGAAAACTCCCCCATCGAATTGGAGGATGGTCTGGTCATCCGTAAATCAGCCGTCGTTAACCCGGATACTTTGACCATCACTCGATTTGACTCGACCAGTCCCCCGGTCATACAAATTGAAGGGAATAACATCGAAGTAGACTTCGGACAATCTCTATTGATAGGTAGCATTCATGTTGACAGACCGAATCACTTTCAGGGAATGGCGCTCCGGATCCGTGGAAATAACATTACCATCCGAAATCTGAATATAAAGGGTTATAAGGTTGCAATCATAGCTGAAAACTCTGATAATCTCAGGATCATAAACTGTGATCTAAGCCTAAACTATCGATCCAAACTAAAGAGTACCCGTGAAAAGGAGCACCTTGATGACTGGCTTTCTTATCACCACAATGAGACCGACCAATGGTTGCGGTATGGTGCTGGCATTTATCTCAGGAATTGTGACGGTTTTCACCTGGAAGGGATCAAAGTACACCAGGGCCAGAATGGAATTTTGATGAGTGGATGTAACGGAGGAATAGCCTTCAATAATGACATCCGATACAACTCGGGAGTTGGCATAGGAATGTACCGTTCCAGCAATAACAGGATTATGCACAACCTGCTGGATTTTAACGTGAGGGGATATAGTCATGGAATCTATCAGAGAGGACAGGATTCAGCAGGGTTGCTGGTATATGAACAGTGTCAGGATAATACATTTGCCTACAACTCTGCAACTCACTCTGGGGATGGCTTTTTCCTTTGGGCTGGCCAAAGCACCATGGACACTGGTAAAGGCGGATGCAATGGCAACCTGATTTACCGAAATGATTTTTCCTATGCTCCCACCAATGGCATAGAAGTCACATTTAGCAGCAACTTTCTTCTTGAAAACAAGATGGAGGAATGTCGCTATGGCATTTGGGGAGGATATAGTTATGAAACACTGATCATAGGTAATCATATTACTGACTCTGATTTTGGAATTGCCATTGAGCATGGTCACCACAACACACTGATCGACAATATGATCTCTGGATGTGACCTGGGGTTAAAACTATGGCAGAGAGATGAGCAACCTGCAGATTGGGGGTTTGCAGAGGTAAATGATGTGCGTAGCCGAGACTATCAACTGGGACAAAACCAGTTTGAGAACTGTGAAAAGATCTTTGAGTTTAATGACACCAGAAACATTCAGTTTCTGACCACGTCTCAGGCTGACTCAACACGCAGAAGGCAATCTGAAACCATGCCTTCCCTTCCGCAACCACTTTCGAGGGGTATGGACACAGATCAAAGTGACCATACTTTCAGAGGGAGAAAATTCATTATCGTCAATGAATGGGGACCATATGACCAATCTTATCCATTGATATGGCTACGTGAAACCAATGAAGACAAATATGTCTTTGCCCTTTTTGGCCCGGAAGGCAACTGGCGAATCACAGGGGCACACGGATTTACCAATGGTAGTTTGAAGTCAGGAACATTCCCCAACACCCTTACCAGCACTTTGGATTCTCAAGTCTCTTCTGCCTACATCGAGCTCGAATTTATCGGTGCTGAATTTACAGACCAATTTGGCCGGGTAAACAAACGAGGGGTTCCCTATACCTTTCGCTATGATATCGGAGGTTAAACCAGACTACTTTGTACTCTGGTCGTCATATTCATCTGTAAATACTTGATCAACAGGCTCCCACAATTCTATTTTATTTCCCTCCGGGTCCATGATGTGCACAAACTTTCCGTAATCATATGTTTCTATCTCATCCAGAATCGTCACTCCTTCCTTCTTGAGAACGTCAACCAGTTCAATCAGGTTTTCCACGCGATAGTTTATCATAAAGTCCTTGGAAGAGGGTTCCATATATTTCGTATCCTCACTGAAAGTACTCCACTGCAGGTATTGTTTTTGATCCGGATTTATGGCATCTCGAAACTGAAACAAAGAGCCATATTCATTGGTATTTAAGCCGAGATGATCACGGTACCAATTTCTAAGATCAGCGGGTGCTTTGCATTTGAAAAATATTCCTCCAATTCCTGTAACTCGTTTATTCATAATTGTTGTGATTAGTTCCTTTTCAATACTAATGCACCGAGAAGTGCCATGATAATAGCAGGAGGTAAAATTTCCAAAAAGGTAATACCTGCCTTTAAAGTCGGGTTATCGTAGATATCCCTGTAGTACTCCATTTGCTGTTCTGCTTCGGTTATTTCATCTGGTGCAGCTCCCTTTTCATGCAGCTCTGACATATAGTACTCAGCGTATTTGTCCATGAAATCGGGTACTATAGTTGATGAAATGATCATCCAGCCGACCACATAGAACAACGAGGCTATCATGGACATAGCCAAACCCATTCTAAAAGCCTGACCAAATGTAATACTACCACCGAGATGTTTGTCCCGATACTGTTTGACACCGACAAAGACTATAGAGAGTGCAATAACCATAGTCGTGTATCCCATCAACTCGCTCATGAATCCACCGCCAGACCGATTCATAATGATGGCAGAAATGATTTGTATTACTACAAGTATCAATCCTGATATAGATCCAAATTTTAATATGAGTCTTTTCATGTTGTTATTTTTATTCCACTTCAAATGACTGAATTCAAAAGGAATGATACCTCATACTAAAGTACCAAACCCTGCTATTCATTCGAAAGTACCAGTGCAAATGAGGCTCTCAAGAAAGATTTAGTTGACTATTCCCATATTTCTGGCCCTGGCCACAGCCATGGTTCGATTCCTGACGTCCAGTTTGGAAAAAAGGTTGGATGAATGTGTCTTGACCGTGTGTATGGAAATGTATAGTTGATCCGCAATCT
Organism: Bacteroidia bacterium; assembly: GCA_030433135.1. GTDB lineage: Bacteria > Bacteroidota > Bacteroidia > Chitinophagales > Saprospiraceae > JABDMH01. The sequence continues at coordinate 6,194 of JAUILF010000245.1, forward strand.
CCTGATTACTCATACCCTGTGCCATCAAACGCAATACTGATAATTCTCTTTCGCTGAGAGAATGATCCTGGCAGGCTACCTCTGTATCCTTTTCGACTTTTCCGGCGTCTTTGGCCCTACGGGTTAATTGCAAGGCCAACCATATTCCAAGTGATGTGAATACCACAGCTACTACCGTCAGGTATACCTCTATGCTCAAGGTACGCACGAGGAACTGATATTCCAGGAGTTTCATCAGGATCAGTAAACCTGCCAGTGCCAACCCATACCAAAACACAGCCTTTTTATCCATGCCGGCTCCTATTATCAGCACTAAAATAGGGCATTTTGAAGATCATGAAGTATCCAGCGAGATTGCGAATCTGTCTACATAAGAATAGAAGTGCATAGGATTATTCAACTACTGTCAATTGCTATACAGCCTGTCGTACGCCTCTTCATATTTATCACCAGGCATCCATATGATTTCCTCCGAGGTATTAGCAATATCCCTTGCTGCTCTTGCAAAAGCGATGCAAAATTTCGTGATGTAATGAAAGTCAATACTGTCTGCCTCATCACCAACCTGGTGGTAATATTTCATAATCTGAGCATCAAAACTGGTAAAACCAGCGGAAAAAGTGGGAGCAGGTATTCCTTTGGAGGCAAAGGATACATTATCGGACCGGTCAAAGAGGTTTTGTTCGGGTGCCGGATCCCCAACTGCCTGCATTCCTACACTTTCAACAGCAGCTTGCAATATTCCCGACATGGATGTTCTTTCCAAACCTATCACTGTGAATACGGTTGTATCATTATACCCGGCACCATCACTATTAAGATTAAACACAATCTGCTCCAGGGGAACCGGTGGATGATCTGAAAAGTGCTTGCTACCTAACAAACCCATTTCCTCAGCAGTAAATCCCACAAACATCACAGATCGTGCTGGCGGATTCTCCGCCAGATATTCAGCTGTCGTCAATATGGCAGCACAACCCACCGAGTTATCCCGGGCACCGTTGAAAACCGTGTCTTGTCCGGAAGTTCCATTACTTGTTGATGTACCCACATGGTCATAGTGGGCGGTAATCAAAATGTATTCATCCTTTAATTCAGGATCTTGTCCTTCCAGCACTGCCACCACATTTGGTGAAAGCATCTCTTTGGTCTTTACACCGTCTGTATCTAATGTAAAGCTTAACGACGTACCGGTTTCCAGGCTCCCCGTGAGAGATGAGAGGTCAGCATTGATCATCAAATGAGTGAGCGATTCATCAGTTCCTTCACTAATATGCATTCGCGGCCCTTCGAGATAATTTTTAAGGATATTAAACGGTACCCTACCCGTATAGATTTCCACTAACCCAAGGGCACCTTTTTCCTTAAGTGCCTTCAGCTTTTCCGCAGATAGTCCAATGGCTGACTGTGCATCCTGAATCTCGGGTGTCCCCATGAAAGAAAGAACATATTTTCCATTAAGATCCAGGTCCTCCAGGTCACTTTGCCAGGCGTGTTGAGCAAAGATAATGTCACCTTCCTTCATTCCATCCTTCGCATTCATGATGATCAGCTCCGATTCCTGGGAAAATGACATCGTATCAATGGTGAGTTCCCCTCGTGTAGCTGGCTGAATACTTTGGAAATGAATGGTTTGAAAATAGCTGTCCATAGAGGGTGCGGTCTCAAGTCCTATACTTCGAAAAGATTCCGCCAGATACCTTGCTGCCACCCAATTGCCGGTTTCACCGGTTTTCCTTCCCTGTAAAGCATCGTCTGACAAAAACCGGATAATGGATTCCACTTTGTCTTGATGGATGATCAAAGAGGGATCCTGTGCCAGGGACAGCACAGGCAAACTTATCCAACACAACAGGCACAGGAGATTATATCTTGCTTTCATGTGCATTCTTAATCAGTTGTAGATTTACACCGTTGCAAGGTAACAATATCCTTTGTTCGAATAGCACTGCTATCGCTGCACTTTAAATTGGGTCACTTCTGGAAATGACAAAAGCCTGGACTACCATCTACAGGGAAGATTCCTTTTTTACTATTTTGTCGAACCTTAACCAACCCTGAAGCATGACTGCAACAGGGTATATCAAACTTGGAAATAACATGAAGAAGCTGGAGCTGCACTGGAAAATTTTGATTGGAATGTTTCTGGGAGTAGTGGTTGGAATCATTGCCAGTCAGCTCAATGGCAGGGACTTTATCGTCGACTGGATAAAACCCTTTGGAACTATCTTTATCAACCTGCTGAAACTCATAGCCATACCTTTGATTATCGCATCATTAATCAAAGGTGTGAGTGATCTCAAGGACATCTCAAAATTGTCCAAAATGGGTGGGCGAACGGTGTTCATTTACCTGGTGACCACCGTAGTTGCGGTGCTCCTTGGATTGCTACTGGTAAACCTGATCAAGCCCGGAAAATCCATCAATGAACAAACCCGGACAGAGCTTCTCGAGGGATACTCAGGCGATGCTTCTTCTAAGATCGAAATTGCCCAGGCAACCAAAAACAGGGGCCCTCTTCAGGCGCTGGAAGATCTCGTTCCTGGCAATATTTTCAATGCTATGACCGACAACACCAATATGTTGCAGGTGATATTCTTTGTCATTTTCTTTGGTATCGGACTGATCCTTATTGATCAGAAAAAGGCTGAACCGGTGAAAAAATTCATCGACGGCCTCAATGAAGTGGTTTTAAAGATGATCGATATTATCATGCTGGGTGCACCCTACGGGGTATTTGCACTACTGGCAGCTTTGGTTGTAGAATCACCCAGCTGGGATCTTTTCCAGGCACTGTTGTGGTATTCTTTGACTGTATTGCTGGGCCTTGCTTTGATGATAGTCGTCTTTTACCCCACCCTGGCCAAGGTATTTGCCGGCTTCAATTACCGGCGTTTTTTCTCCGGGATTGCTCCTGCTCAGCTAGTTGCATTTTCAACCAGTTCCAGTGCAGCCACTCTGCCGGTTACCATGGAGCGGGTTCATGAACATATGGGAGTTGAGGAGGAAGTAAGTAGCTTTGTTCTGCCCATAGGTGCTACCGTAAACATGGATGGAACTTCGTTATACCAGGGAGTTGCTGCCGTTTTCATTGCACAGGCATTTGGGATAGACCTCAGTTTGGGAGCTCAATTGTCGATTGTGCTTACTGCAACGCTGG
>JAUILF010000246.1 GCA_030433135.1 Bacteroidia bacterium
CCGGCTGTGGCCGGTCAGAAACTGGCAGCTCTCAATCTACCGGAAAACTATGCCGCTATTATTTCACGATATCGCAGAGGTGATATAGACCTGCTTGCCTCCGGAGACACCATTCTCGAACTGGGAGACCAGGTCCGCTTCGTAGCCCGAAAGACTGACATACCCAAATTGGCCAGGCTCTTTGGTGATTCCTATGAGAAGTTGAGTCACGTCAATCTCCTGTCCTTTGGACTGGGTATGGCATTAGGTCTTTTGCTGGGACTAATTACGATCACTCTCCCTGGAGATACGACATTCAAATTGGGTTTTGCCGGAGGCCCCTTACTAGTTGCCCTGATCCTGGGTACCCTGCGCCGAACCGGTCCCATTGTGTGGACATTACCCTATAGTGCCAATCTTACTTTAAGGCAATTCGGTCTCACCCTTTTGCTAGCCGGAATAGGGATAAACTCCGGTCATACCTTTCTGGATACCATCAGTCATGGAGGTGGGGGATTTATCTTTCTTTCCAGTGTCATCATTAGCATCATGACCGGTCTGATTACACTTTTTATCGGTTACAAACTGGTGGGCATACCTTTCAGTTTTCTCACCGGTATGGTAGCCAACCAACCTGCTATACTGGATTACTCGGTTGACAGGGCTGGCAACAAATTGCCCAACATAGGGTTTACCACCATGTTGCCGGTAGCTCTCATTACCAAGATTATTTTTGTGCAGTTGTTGTTCACTTTGCTGAATTAATTACCTGAGTGGTTTGGTTGGCCACTAAGCCATTTGACCAGTTTTTGAAATAGAGGTGCTCTAAAGCAAATAAATTGTTTTAACCACCCCGACTTCAAACAAGATTAAACAAATACCATGTCTATATATCAGAACGAATTGTAAAAATTTTAAAAATTACTCGTTATGGATAAAGAAATGATGAAATTAAATCTGAAGGCAAACTGGAGCTCGATGCGAAAGAAATTACGCAGTGAGTACAGCTCCTTGTCGCAGGCAGACCTCGATTACACTATTGGCCAGGAAGACAAACTCTTTGAAAGAATTGAAAAGAAAACCGGTGCCAGCCGCGATGAAATCATCAGCATTATCAGAGCATAAGTATTGAAGTGAATTGCCATATTGGATTCCTATCTTTGTATTATGGCTAAACTGAAACTTGATCTACACGATATCTACAACAAGGGATACCTGATTGATCAGGCCCTTAATGATATCATTGATGAAGCTGTAGAACGGAAAATAAAGGAAGTCGAAATCATTCCGGGGAAAGGGAGTGGCCAATTAAAGAAGAAAGTTATCCGGTTTCTGCAATCTCCCAAAATCAAATCACGGTATCATCGAATGGTCAAAGACCAAAAAAATTTTGGACGGATCTTCGTCTATTTCAAACACTGAAACTACATTCTACACTTTGAAGAAGGGCTCATTGCAGTGCTTTCAGATCCAGGTATTTTATCTCGGTATTATATTCTGTATAATGGTGATAGGTGCCATACACCCACATCAACAGAGAAGTGTTACCATCCGGATTGTAAACAACGCATGGTCGAACATTATCCAGCTCTGAATCCCGGGTGAGCCAGTTCGTGCGATAGCTTCCATTTTTCTCAATCAATATATGTTGTATCTCAAACCTGCCCAGGTTTTCCCTCGAGATGTACAGATTTTCAGGATGAGCGTGATCAAGTGCCATGCCACCTGAATAATGCGCTTCTCTCACCACATCACCTTGCCGCAACCGGGGCATAGCATTCCCGGATCGACAGATCGCACTATCCATCCATTTACCTCCATCCCATCGGGCATAATGATATCTATGATCATTTTCATCTGGAAAGCGAGCGTAGGCCACAACTGGATTGCCCTGCTGATCCAATGCCACATCCCAGATCCAGGAACGGACAGGTCCATTGGTACCGTCATACACCTTCTCCACATCCTGAATAAGTACCTGCTGGCCGATGTCAGCAATCGTTTCTCCATCGGTCTGAAAGAATGTACCATTGCTGTAGAACATATGATACACTGAGACATCCTCACCAATCTTGGGATGTCCATCTGTAAATACAAAATCGATCCGGTCGCGGTGATTAGTGCATATTTTCAGATAAGGCGGATCCTTTCGTCCACCATTGTCCAGAAAGATCTTTCTGCCACTCCATGTCTGACCATCATCATCTGAGTAGATATAATAAGGCCACCAATTATCAAAGGATCGAGTTGGCCCCACTACTCTCCCGAAGAGATAAATTCTGCCATTTTCTTCAGACAAGCGAACGGGGTTAGTGTAGGTATAGCTGTAGTTAGAGTCCGCATGTAAGATCACTCTTTCATCATACCATTGGGTAATATCTCCCGGATTTCGACTTCTTCGCATAAAGACATCACCATTATGTTCATTATAAAAGGCCAGGATTTCTCCCGATGGTAGTATCAATATTGACGGTACATTATGGTCGTCAATTTCCAATGTATCGTGCAGGGTGTACTCTACGGATTCTTTGGTTTCCAGATCATATGACCCTATTCTCACATCCCCGATGCTGTTAATCCAACCATAAAAAACCTCATTGTCATCAACTGTATTACGGACAGCCCGCGGGTCAGAAAACCAACACCAAGCCCCATCATTTACCAGGGGTTGCGGCTGTTCCAATGAGTGTGGTGGGACACACCCTGCCATCAATATAACCACTATCGTGATCATGCAAATAATAGATCTTTCCGGTAGCTGCATCATTCTTCCTGCATAGGAGTGTTCATCCAAAAATCAGCATTACTTTGGTATGCCGAGACACAATTTCTGTCCAGGGGGTATTCTTTCACGAAGCAAGGGTCAGATAACATTAGATCAGCTTCGTACTCCTGCACAAAAAGCTCTCGGAACTGATATAATTCCAGACTGGGTCTCTGGTCCAATATCATGCCATCGACATCTTTCAGCTCGTGTGCCTGTATTCGATAAGCCCCATACTCTCTTCTGGGCTCTTTCATAGTAAGTTGGACTTCCTTCCCCAGTACCGATATATCTTCAATTTCAAGGGGCTGATCTTCCCAGAAGATCTCATAGAGGTTTTGCAGTTGAGCTATCTCGGGCTCGACTTTGTGGTTGAATTCCATGATCAGGATATTGGTGAGTGGATCTGATGGGTCCCAGTAGGCTTTTTCAGTCCGGAAATAGGTAGTATCCTCAAAATCAACCACCGTAAACATGTTATTGAATGAAATATACTTAAGGGCCATACGATCATCATTGATCTTATCAGATCCATACTCGATCTGTATGGCGTACATCCTTTTACCGGCTCGTTTTCCATGCGTATAGTCAGAGTAATATTCGAGCTTGTGAATGGCATATCTCTCAGGATCAATGTAGATTGAACCATAAAGATGCAAAGAATCTATAGTATACTTTTCTCTGGCTTCAAAGGGTATTCGCAGCAACGGAGTATCACCCAGGTATTGCACATCAACTTCGTCAAAAACGTGGTTTCCAATAAAATCCCGGTACATCATATGAACCATTGAAAATGAAGATCCGCGATAGTTTCTGATGGCGTCGTGTACAGTAAGAATAAATAATTCATTACCTCCCTGATCGGGCAATACTGCCTGGGGTATCACCTTATCACCGGTCTGGCTTTGCTCTGGTTTGACATACTCATAATAGGGAGAAAAGTCCTTGCGGGCAAAATCCTGGTTTTGTTTGTACTCCAGTAACCTGAATCTATTATCGTGAATCAACTTCTTAAATCCCTGGTCCAGCACCTGCACCAATGCCTCATTAAGGTTTAAATACTGATCATCTTTCTTTTGATAGTCACGGTAATAAGCAATGTAATCAAAAGATGTGGTCGGGTAGTTCTTTCGAATTCTCTTCAGAGCACGGGCGACAATCCGTTCAGGTCTTACATTCTTGCCTTTGGCTTTTACCTCGACCTGGTCCAGTTGATAGCTGGTTGGATGCATCCGAATGATATTCCAATCCGTGAGTGAAAGCATGTTAACTGACAGACTAAACCTGTCATAACCGATACAGGTAATAATCAGACTATCAGAAGCCGGAATTCCTCTCCTCCTGATTCTAAAATCACCCTCATTGTTGGCATAAATGCCAATATGACTTTCCTGCAGAAAGATGGTGGCAAAAGGAATGGCCTCACCGGTGACAGAATCAACGACTCTCCCCTGGATGTAATCCTGGCCCTGTACAACGGTCATCGCGATACCACATAATGGAATCATCATTACCAGCCAGCATTTGATTCTGAAACTCATCTGATTTCACCTTGGGCTGTTTACATGATAGGAATTTTTTTTGCTGAGTCTGTTTAAGGGATTGTTAAAACATACACATTTTCTGACATGGTAAGATCTTCGAATCATGCATGAACACCTTCTAGTCACGTAAATTCCTCTCGTCTGAAAACCTTAATTAGCACGGTATTTGCAGCTCCTGAGGTTGTCTCCAAGTTCTATTGCATTTCCGATATATCTAAATTTAGTCTGTTTTGAATTCTCCAGATAGATCCATCGTTATTTCGATACTGGCAATCATAATCTGTAGCTTTACCACCAGCCATATCTTTGGTCAGTACACCTCAATACCTGATAGCAATTTTGAGCAAAGATTGATTGATCTGGGAATAGACTCTACCGGCATCCATGATGGTCAGATTTTGACCAGTGATGCTGAATCAGTCACATCATTGAATTTGCAGAGACAGAATATCCAGGATCTTACAGGTATCGAGGCTTTTATCAACCTCACCGAACTCAATTGCAACCGTAACAATCTGTCCACACTAGACATTTCTAGTCTCGAAAATCTAAATAAGTTGTACTGTGCCTATAACGTTTTGACAGAGCTGCATCTAGGAAGCGGCAATAACTTAGGACTTTTAGACTGCAGCAGGAATAATATAAGCACCATTGACCTTAGTGGCCAATTAGACCTCGGAGAACTGAACTGTCGTTCTAACGAGCTAAACGAACTTGACTTAAGCAATCTTACCTGGCTCCATACTCTCGACTGTTCTCAAAACAGTATTAGTGAACTGAATTTAATGGATAATGAATTTCTATACATCCTAACTGTCTGGGGTACTAATGTGCAGCAGTTGGATTTGACACAATGTCAAAATATTTTTGCCCTTGATTGTGATTACCCTCTTCTATTCATTGATTTGCGAGGAATAAATCTCGATTTACTCAGCTACCTGAGTGTTCCAACAGTAGAATGTGTTGCTGTTGATGACCCCGAGTACTTCTATAGTAATTTTTCAGCTAACAACCCAAATACTATGTTTTCCACAATTTGCAACAGCTGTGAAAATACCAACCTTTGGAAGGGTGGCACTGGATATTGGAAAGATCCAAATAATTGGTCCTTTGAAAGGGTCCCCAATGCTTGTGATGACGTAAACATTTCAATACCTGGATCAGAGGTAATCATTCGCTCAGGCCGCATCGTAGATGTAGCAACCCTCGCAATGCATAACGGGACCAAACTAAAAGTAGAGAATTATGCATCTCTCACCATTGACTGCAGTGAAAGCAAATACAAAAGGTCCGGTGTCTATTTGCAAACATATTCTGAATTAGAAAATCATGGTACCTTAAATATCCATTGTGCTTATTCAAAAGGTATCAATTTGCAGTCATCAACTTTTTTGAACTATGGAATAATCAATATCGATTCTTTTGGAATCACACAACCTGAACCATCTGGTATCAGGGTAAGTTCAAAATCACACTTTGACAACCGGGGAAGTCTCACAATTAGGAATGCTGTTGACAAAACCGACAACAATGGTATAACGGTACACTCCGGAGGAGAATTTATCAATCGATTTAACCGGACCATTTCCCTTTACAACATTCGTGGCCCAGGAGCTGATGGTATCGACAACATGGGAGAGTTTTTGAACAATGGTACCATCAATATCGACAGTGTGGTGAGTGGATATGGATTTATGAATTGGATCGAAACTGGCATTGTAGAAAATAATGGTACTATCAATGTCTCAAGAACCCCTATGGGGATGGGAATCAAGAATGACAGCTCTGCCATATGGACAGGGAACGGATCTACCAATGGCTCCTCCTTCGCAGACAGAGGTATCATGTCACCTGGAGCATCAGCAGGGCAAATTAATATTACCGGAGATCACCTAAAGGACTCAACCAGCATCGATACGTTTGAAATATTGGGACGTGCAGGTGCCGGACAATCCGCAGGACATGACTTATTAGCGGTCAGCGGGGATCTCAATCTATCCGGAGAACTGGTTATCAAGGGGAATGCCTCATTTTCACCAGGTCACCTCGAACCGTTTACCCTTATGACTTATAGCGGAAATCTTACCGGAGCTTACAACACTCTATCATATTCTGGCTTTCCTCCGGGGTCCATTGATTACAGTACACCGGGGCAGGTTATCCTGCGTGCTCCGGCATGTGACCATCCAGATTTTGCAGTCTTGATGACACTATACGATAGCCTGGGTGGTTCAAACTGGACCAGCAAGGAAGGTTGGCTCAACGGGGCAAATGCAACCAGCTGCGACCCATGTCAGGATTCCTGGTATGGTGTGACCTGTGAGGATGGCCGTGTAGTCGATCTTGATCTATCCGGCAATAATCTTGCGGGCTCCATACCTTCCTCCATAAATAGTCTGGTACAGCTGCAGAAACTGAATTTGTCAGAGAATATGATTTTCGGACCAATCCCGGATTTGTCTTTGCTGACCGATCTGAGCTTGCTGGATCTTCATTCCAACCAAATCACCGGAATGTTACCCGGATCTGTTTTCTATTGCCCCAATATGACCGACGTCAACCTTTCGGGTAATGATCTGGACTCACTCGAAAGCATGGATCAGCTTCCTTTTGCGTCAACGTTGAAGAACATAGATCTGAGCAATAACCCCGATCTGTCGGCTCAGCTACCCATTCAATGGGGTGCATTACCTTCATTAGAATCGCTGTTGATAACCAATTGTGCATTCGCTGATTGCTACCCTACTTCTTATATGCAGATATGCGATATCCAAACAGAGTTTGACGGGAACAATCTGCCTGACTTTTCTCTCTTCTGCTATGCAGATGGATCCGGAGCCTGCAATGATTGTCAAGATGGTGATCTTCATTTCGATCAATCGCCTTTACCTGATGGTACCTTTATTAAGTTGTCGGGAAATCTATTTTCAGCTGGTACGATTGATTCTTCATCCACGGTGATTTTCCACTCTAACAGTACCGTTCAGCTAAACCCGGGATTTCAAATCGAAGAAAATGCCTTATTCCTGGCAGATATTAAGCCATGTGACAACAATTAACAGCTATATCTACACATTTCCTCCTGATCCGCTGCAAAGCCCCGGCTAAGATCCTTTCCCGTTTGAGATTTCGTCCTTTCACCCTCACTTTCACTTGCTCGAGTCCGTTCCATCATGGCTATGATGTAATCGTTGTATCCAATACAGGTAACTACCAGGCTATCGGATAAAATATCGAGACTATGCGGCAACCTGAAATCACCATCGGAATTGGCATAAACGCCAATCCGACTTTCCTGGAGAAATATGGTGGCAAAAGGAATGGCTTCACCGGTGATCGAATCCACCACTCTACCCTTAATATAGTCCTGAGTTTGTGTTTCAGCCCGTACCATCGTCATCAGACCTACGAGGGTCAATAATAACTTGATAGAAGGCTTTCCAGGTTTCATTTAGTTCAGGGCAGTATAGACTATATACATGATAGGAAATTTTTCCTCCAGAGGGGTTTAAGAGATTGTTAAAAAGGAGGGCACCTTTCTTCGATCAGCACTGAAAACAATCAATTTAGCACGGTATTTGCACGTGAAATTATTGTTTTTTGACCTGCATTAACTTGATTTGAAATTGCCATCTAAATTTTTTCTTTTACCTCTGCTGACTGTCATACTTTGCCTTGGCGTAAATAATTACATGTGGGGTCAGTACACCTCAATACCTGATAGCAATTTTGAGCAAAGATTGATTGATCTGGGAATCGACTCTACCGGCATCCATGATGGTCAGATCTTGACCAGTGATGCTGAATCAGTCACATCATTGAATTTGCAGAGACAGAATATCCAGGATCTTACAGGTATCGAGGCTTTTATCAACCTCACCGAACTCAATTGCAACTACAATCGTCTATCCTCACTGGACGTTTCGGGTCTCAATGCCTTATTTAAGTTGTACTGTGCCGGTAACGACTTATCTGAATTAATTCTCGGAACAGGTGATAATTTAGGATTGTTGAATTGCAGCCTCAACAACCTGTCGCAACTGGACCTTAGTGGACAATTGGATCTTGATGATTTGAATTGTAGTTACAACTCTCTAGTTTCATTGGATGTAAGCAATCTGCAGTGGTTGTCTAAACTGGATTGTTCACAAACCAATATTAGTGCACTTGATCTACAGAACTGTCATTTTTTATTCGAATTAATAACCTTTGCCACCTCAATTCAATATTTGGACTTAACCAATTGCAAATTTATTTCTTTCATTGATGGTGGTTATCCACTGCATTATATGGATCTTCGGGGAATAGATATCAATTGGCTCACTGCCCTTAGCGTTCCGGGAACCGAATGTATTACTGTGGACGATCCACAGTATTTCTACAATAATTTTTCCAATAACAATCCAACTACTACATTTGCCACGGTTTGCAACAGTTGTGATTTTACCAACCTATGGAAGGGCGGCACTGGATATTGGGATGACCCCGACAAATGGTCCTTTGAAAGAGTCCCTAACACTTGTGACGATGTGAATATTTCAGTCTCGGGATCAGAGGTGATAATACGATCTGGTCGTATTGTAAACGTAGCAACCTTAGCATTGCATAATGGCACCAAATTAAAAGTAGGGAACAGTACTACCGTCAACATCGATTGCAGTGAAAGCAACTACACGAGATCCGGTGTGTATCTACAATCTTCTTCTGAGCTAGAAAATCTGGGTACTATCAATATCAAATGTGCTAACCAGAATGGAATCAGTTTACAATCGTCTACCATACTAAATAGCGGTATCATTCATATTGATTCTTTTGGAATAACCAGTACTGAACCAAATGGAATCAGGGTAAGTGCAAAGTCTCAGTTTGACAACCTTGGAAGCATCTCCATTAAGAATGCCGTACGAAAAGTAGATAACAATGGAATAACAGTATATCCAGGGGGAGAATTTATCAATCGATTTAACCGGACCATTTCCCTTTACAACATTCGTGGCCCAGGAGCTGATGGTATCGACAACATGGGAGAGTTTTTGAACAATGGTACCATCA
>JAUILF010000247.1 GCA_030433135.1 Bacteroidia bacterium
ATCCATTCCGATGAATAATTTGACCTCGAATGCCATCCCATTTGTGTTCAGCAATCCAGCGGTCGATATCACCCAATTCCTTTTCCGGGTCTTCCACTGCATACGCGAGAAAAAAAGGATAAGGTTTTGCATCACTGAAGCCACTTTCTGCGGCATATACCAGATCGTCAAATGAGGTATGAAAGGGGTCCCAATTGCCCATCAGTTTATGCGCAAGTTCATTTTGCTCAATCCCTGTGCTTTTGGCCAGACCCTTAACCATCAGTTTCTGCGATACACCCACCCGAAATCCCCCTGTGATCAATTTGTTGAAAATAAAACGCTCGATATTATCGAGGCCCTTCCAGGCCTCGATTACTTTTTGTTTCACGATTTCCGGGTCTTGTCCCTTCAGACCCTGGAGAAAATCAATCCACTCTCCCAAACTCTGATGAACGGTGTCTTCCTGATGAACCAGAAGGGCAATAGTCTCTGCCAAATCTCCGACGGTGTGATAGGAGTCCTCAAAAAGCCAGTTGGGAATATCGGATACTTCCGCTGCCCATTCCCGCAAATCGGTGGTGGAAACAGTTCTCCGGGGACGCTTGTGGGAAAGTAATGCGATGGCCCATACTTTGTCTGGCGGATCAGCTTCATCAAAGAATCCAGCCAGCGCTTCCACCTTCTTATTGGTCTTGGTGGTCTGATCCAGTTCGCGAAAAAGTTGGGCAAAACGTTTCATTTGGCAATAGTCTCTTCCGTTTCCTCCAGGTTTTCACCGGTAAAAGCTGTTTCTTCTGTCATAGCATTCAGGCCTTTTTCCCGCAACCACTGGACAAAAATATTAGTATAGCCATGGGTAGCAATTACATTTTCCGCCCCCGTTGCTTCAATGACATCGTTCAATCCCTGCCAGTCCGCGTGATCACTCAGTACGAAACCTCTATCTACTCCCTTTCGTCTCCTGGGTCCACGCATGGCCATCCAGCCACTGGCAGCAGCATGAGAAGCTCCTTTGAATTTCTTTGACCAGGTGGAATTAAATGCTCCCGGAGGAGCCACGACAATCATCCCGGAGGCGTCGTTTAATCTCATTTGTTGGGTCACTTGCCGGGTTTCAGGTAAAATGACTCCTTCCTTTCGAAAAACCTCATTGATATTCTCTACCGCACCATGGGTCCATATCGGACCAATGCCAGGGTCCAGGTGTTTTATCAATCTTTGAGCTTTCCCCAGAGAATAACCATAAAGTACACTCGGTTTACCCTGGCTGGAATTTTGTCGCCACCAGGAGTTAATTTGAACAAACACCTCGGCTTGAGATTTCCAGCGGAACACAGGCAATCCAAAAGTACATTCGGTGATAAAGGTGTGGCAATGGACGATCTCCAATGGAGTACAAAGAGCGTCGTCTTCGGTTTTATAATCTCCGCTCACTACCCAAATCTCTCCGCGATAGGAAACACGAATCTGTGAAGATCCCAAAATGTGTCCTGCAGGATGAAAAGAAAATTGCACGCCATTAATCGCTATTTGTTCACCATATTCCACTTCTCTGATCTTTAGTTTACGATCAAGACGATGTCGAAGTATGGGAGCTGTGAGACGGTGGCACATGTAGTAGCTATGTCCCCAACGCGCATGATCAGAATGTCCGTGGGTGATCAAGGCTTTTGGCACCGGCTTCCATGGATCAATATACACATCAGCTTCTGCACAATAGATGCCCTTCTTTGAGAATTCCAGCAAGGGTGATGACATACATCCTATTAAAGCAAGAACAGCGGGAAAAAGTTTATCAGGACAAAGAAATTTCTGTTCTGGGCCTAAGAATTGCTCCGATAAGGAATATGGTTAAACCGTTACTTACCTTTGGCATTCAATAGTCAGGTTCATACCTACCTCGAAACTTAAGTGGAGTATCATCTCAATCAATAAATTATGAAAGAATGCATTAATCCTTCGTCCCTGTTTGATTCAAGGTCATTTGGTTTTTCGCAAATTACCGTGGCTGAACCGGGAAAAATGGTTTTTATCTCCGGCCAGGTAGCCTGGGACAAAAACATGCGGATCATCGGTGATGGTGATTTAGAGCAACAAACGGAGAGATCCATTATGAACTTAAAGCAAGCGGTAAACCTGGCCGGGGGAACCCTCCAGGATATCGTGATGTTGAGAATCTACAAAGTAAAATACAGGAATGAGGAGGGAAAGGTGATCAGTAAAGTCCTCAGGAAATATTTTGGCAGTGAGAATCCACCCAGTAGCACCTGGATTAGTGTAGATGGATTAGCCAATCCGGATTTCCTCATAGAAATCGAAGCGCAGGCTGTAATATGTGACAGGACTTAACTACCATTCCTGGTAAATGTGGAATCTCAACTTTATTAAATTTTGAACAATCAATCTCAATACCTTCTCCCTCCTAATTACTCCCAACTCAGGTCAAGATCTTCCGAAATGGGTTTTAGTATGCCGTCGGATATTTATATCGGAAGTTTGCTTCGAACCCTGATCTCTTCTAAGCCCGGAGGAAACTTCCTGGAACTCGGGACAGGGATGAGTTTATCGTTATCCTGGATGGTTGACGGAATGGATTCTTCTTCCCGATTGATCAGCCTGGATAATGATCCACAGTTAATACAGATTGCCCGTGAATTCTTCGCAACGGACGAACGAATTCAATTGCACTGTGTCGACGGTGAAAAGTGGATCCGGGAATATGAGGGTGAGTATTTTGATTTGATATTTGCCGATACCTGGCCCGGAAAGTACTTCGTTCTCGAAGAGACATTGGCACTTCTAAACAACGGAGGTTTATATATAATCGACGATATGAATCCTCAACCCAATTGGCCCGATGGTCATGCTGAGAAAGTAAGAAACCTTATTTCCTACCTTGAAAATGCCTGTGATTTAATGACCTCCTGGTTAGACTGGTCAACAGGAGTGATGATATGTACTAAAAAACGAACACCAAAATCTATATCAAATTAACTCTCTGATCATCACCAACATCAAATCCCACCCAGCTACAAGCATTACTCCGGCTACATGAAAGACTATTTCAGAATCTTAACCGAAGTCTTAAAATCATTACCTGTAAAGGACAGGTAGTATGCACCCGGAGGGTAAGGAAAATCCAACTGGTCACTGTCGTTTGAAATTATTTTCTGGTGAAGTAATTTGCCCTGGAGGTTATGCAACTCAACCCGAACCGGCAAATCAGCCTGGGAAAATTCCAGATTTAATTGTTCGACAACTGGATTGGGAAAGACTGTTATTCCCGGTATGTATTCATTGTCCAGTACAGGTGTAGCCTCATCCTGACTAAATTTGATGTAAAGCATATCTTCTCCAAAATCACCTACTGCTTCGACTGCATCATCAGACTCCGGATCATACTTAAAAGAACCACTAAAATTGGTGGTAACATATAGATTTTCTGAAGCATCAAAATTGATTCCCCGGAGTGATATATCAAAAGAACTTTCGCCTTCCAATTGCTGGATCCAGGCTAAATCACCATCAGTGGTCAGTTTTCTGACGGTCACAAACTCATCCCGCTCTGATGCTACAAATGGATTTCCTGCACTATTTATGATTACATCCCTGGTAAAAAGGTCATCATGTGTCCATGCCCACTCAAATGCACCATCAGAATCCAGTTTTACCAAAAAAGACTCCAGAAAGGCATCAAATATCACCTCTCCCTCTCCAGGATCAAAGTCCACTCGACCATCATAATCACCGGCTATGAAAACACCTCCTTCATCATCAACCTCAATAGACTCCCCTATGCACTCACCACCTTCATCGAGAGATGAAAAACTGGTGACCCATGATAATTCTCCATCCTTGAATAATTTTACCACAAATAGATCCTGACTATCTCCCGCGTCCAGTATCGTTTCTTCATCACCAGGCTGAAAATCTGCTTCACCAATAAATCCTCCGGTGATGTATATGTGATCCCCACTAAGGACAATACTTTCAATTCCGTCAAGTTCACCCGGGGTCGACACATAGTAGTTCCAGCCTACCTGAATTCCATCTCCATCAGGAATGAGCTGAAATAACACAGGATCATCACTATTCCGATTGGGAGAACCATCAACATACCCGGCACAATACGCTATGCCCTCTTCATCGATTACCATATCCAGTACCCGCTCCTCGATGTCTGTTCCCGCGGTAATGCTAGTAGCAAACAGGAGATCTCCATCAGAACTATAGCGGGCAAAGAATATATCATCACTGGAGCCAGAATCAAGTATTCTTTCGTCATCTGTGGGATCCGCATCTACTCTACCCCAGTGTGATCCGGCCACAACTATATTTCCATCCGGGTCCATTTCAACTGCATAAGGATAGATATCATCAAAAGCTTCTGCCCAAATCACCCTGGACCACATCACTTCACCATCAGGGTCTAACTTTATGATGATTCCATTAATAGCAAATTCTTCCCCGGTGTAAGTCGTATCACCCACCGTTAGTTCTTCTTCGAAATTTCCAACCAAAATGGAATTTCCGGAAGCATCAATGGTACTGCTCAATACCAGGTCTGCTTCTACACCCTGTGCCGCAAAATGCCATTCGTAGTTGAGTTCCTGAGAAATTGTTTCACCGGTAAGAAGTAAGAAGCAGAAAAGAAGATAGATGCTTTTCATTGGTTTTCTTTTAAGATATTAATTATTGAACAATGACCGGACCGTTATTTAATTCAATTACGACACGTTTGTCAAGCAAAATTGACTGACTTTCTTCATGTATCCCCTCACTATTGTTATGTCCCTGTACAAAATGAATAATCGATCCACTTCCTGCATTTTCCGATGCCTTCTTAAGTGTTTTAAATGGACTAAGAAATGTCCCTGTATTCTGATCATCACCATTAATTCTATCGACGTACACTTTATTTAATAGCCAGTTTGTTTTCCATAACCCCCTTCCAAACGTGGATGCCTAAAGTCGAAAGGCGGGAGCCACTCCCGCATCAGGTGGTATCCATCCAGATATGGCGCAGGAATATAATTACCCAGATGAATTCCTATATCATCATCGTTATCCATAATTTTTAACGATGGTTCGGTATGATCCAGTTCGATGGATTGGGCATAGGTGCTGCAAAGGGATATCAAAATAGTGAAGAGCGCGAGTAGATTTTTCATATTAGTGGTTCATTTGATTTGATGCCAAATTGCTAATTGACCAAAGATCCAGTTCGTACTACCATCAAAAATCACTCGTTTGAGGTATTTTATTCTTTGCGTTTCCGGCACCTGATTGAAGAACCTGGAAAACGCAAGACGATACTGATGGACAAATGATGCCTCTTAGTATTCGTGCAAACCTGAATTGATAATTTCGATTTGGAGGAATGGAAACTTTCCAAAAACTCAACCAGACTTGAAGGCGGTACCACATCACCACTACTCACAAATTCAATATCTATTGTAGTAAGCTCATGAAACTGAGACACATCGATCCGGGTTTCATGGACAGTTATTTCACCGGCAACACAAAAGCATATTTGTTCCAGAAGATCCTTGACCGCGGTAGTGTGTTCAGATGGTGTGTATGTTTGTGTTTCAAGCACCTGTTGGGACACTTTTATTCCCTTTCTTTGCAATACTCCTGCAACGTTTCTAACCACAGTCGGGATGTCAGGAATACCCGTCTTATCTTCTGCTATCGTACCAAATTCCGTCCCTATGTAAGTAGCCAGTAGTGAATCCATGTAATCCAGTGTCTCCTGCAGTTCTCTGATCTCATTATTCAGGCTTTCAAGGTTATTGTGCAACTGATGACTCATAGGCATTTATTCACGACAAAAATCGGCGAGATCCCGCACATGGGAATCACTCAAATGAGTGAAATATCACCTGTCGTTCTGTTGTCATGCCATCATAATCGAAGAACAGACCATAACGAATGTTACAACGGTATTGAGAATTCGGCGATAGTGGGACCACCAGGATTTGATTGGATATGCATTTCGCCATCAAGGTAACTGACCCTTGACTCCATATTCCTTAAGCCTATACCTGAAGTTTCAGTTAAGGATTCTGGGTTGAACCCAACACCATTATCTTCTACCAATATATCGAGACTACTGTCATTTTGAGATAGCTGGACAATCAGTTCGGATGCCGAAGCATGTTTCATGGTGTTTTGCAGTAATTCCTGGATCACACGGTAAACACCAGATTGTTGTTGCCCGGAAAGAAGGCCTTCATCAACATCGAAGAAATGTGTGGTAATAAGGAGATCCTGATTGGATGACATGCTGGCAGTAAGGTCCTCAATGGCTGAAATCAGACCCAGATTGACCAGTGCTTCGGGCATCATATCGTGTGATATTCGTCGTACCTCATCTGCTGCCTCGCTTACAATATCCTGAGCTTTAATCCATCCCACTTCTTTTTGCAAAGTACCCATGTCCTCAGCCACCCGGTTCAATTGTATTCTTGCAGAAGTCAGCAATGATCCCAGGCTGTCATGTAAATCCTTGGCAATTCTTTTTCTTTCTTTCTCCTCACCTTCCAGCATATGATCCATGGCAATAATCTTCTTTTCCTGTTCCAGCTTTTTGATTTTCTCTTCCTTTAGTTTCTTCTCTTGCAAAGCCAGTTCCTGGTCAAATTGATGTTTTCGCCTCACCAGAAGAAAAACAAACGAAGCTGTCAGGAGCACTGCCAATAAAACACCAATGAGCAGGTTTCGCTGACGATTTCCCTCAAGGATCTGTAGCTTCTGCATGGCAATCTCCTTGTCCTTTTCTTCCGTTTCATAACGGGTCTGTAGTTCTTCAATGGCTTGCTGACGCTCCGCTGACTGTATTTCTTTATAAAGAGATATATATTTCTGTAAGTAATCATGAGCTTCTTTGTATCGACCCAGCTGGTCATAACAGATCTCCATATCCTGGTAAAATGTCAGTAGTACATCACTTCGATCTGTACTGCTCACCATGTCCAGACCATCATGAAAGTACTGAAGGGCTTTCTCGTATTGGTGATCATCTCTCTCAATCCTTCCCAATAAATGGAAGGTTTTGGAAAGCTCCTCCTGGTTAGATTCACCTTTCATATATTCGGCACCTTGAAGAAGGTATTTCCTGGCTTGTGCATAGTCTGACTCTGACAGATAGTAGGTCTCTCCCATCGCAGTATAGACATGCCCCATCTGAAAAGTATCTTTTGCGAGGCCATATACGTACAAAGCGCTGTCCAGGTATATCAAAGCTGTATCTGTCAGGCCCTTAAAATTATGTGCTACGCCCAGGTTTTGATAGGAAGTGGCAATCATATTGGTATCCTGGAGCTCCTTGCTAAGTTTAAGTGTTTTATGGTAAATACTTATGGCTTCATCATTCTTACTCGTAATTCTGTAGATCACCCCCAAATTATTGAGTGTGTTGGCCATTACGGTTCTAATGTCATGCTTCTCCACATAGGACAGCGTTTCCAGATAATGCTTGAGGGCCAATTCGAAGTCACCCATAAAGTAGGCTGCAACCCCTTTGGAATTCATACAGGTAGCCACTTCCTGCTTAATATCCAGGCGATCATAAATTTGCCGGGCATGCTCATAGTTGAGGAGTGCTTCGTCCAGGCGACCATTCAAATCATAAGCATATCCAAGAGCATAATAACCTTCAGCTTCTCTCTGTAGTAGATCAAGGTTCTGAGCGTACCTGACCGCTTTCTCTGCCAGCACTACTGCCGAATCATATTGAGCAGCATCTGCCAGATTGCCGGATTGCTCAACCCAGGTTTCCACCACATTGACGGCATCGGAGTCTATTACTTCATCTTGTGCAAATACAGATAACTGAGTCCACCAAATGATAGCTACTAACCAAGTTGTTCTCACTAAACTCTCTGCAGTCATGACCGGTTTTGAGGTTGAAAATTGATTCAGATCATTCCCATGTTCTTTGCCCTGGAGATCAATGATGTGACATTTCCCACATCAAATTTTTGCAACAAATGCTTTCGATGTGTACGGACAGTATGATAACTGATATGTAATTGTTCAGAAATCTCTTTACTGGTGAGTCCTTTAGCGAGCTCAACGAGAATCTGTTTTTCTCGCGATGTAATTCCCAAATTCACCGGAAGTTTTGATTTCTGATCGTGTAAGATCTTGCTGATCTCACGACTCAGAAATCGATCTCCACCGGCACACACCCTGATAGCTTTCACAATTTCGTCTTTCCCTTCGTCCTTTAGAACATATCCCTGTGCACCCAGTCTCAACATTCGATTGATATAGCTGGGTTGCTTATACATTGACAATGCAATTACCTTCACTTGTGGATGATCTTTCTGAATCTTTTCCATGGCCTCGATTCCATTCATGCCTGGCATATTAATATCCAATAAGACCAAATCAACCTCTTCCTTGCTCAAATATCCGATAACCTGATTTCCATCAGCGCATTGTCCCTTAACCTCGATCCCTTCAACTTCCTTGAGCATCGACTCCAGGCCATCCAGTAGCACCTGGTGATCATCGGCAATTAATATTCGGGTCGACATAGGATAGGGAATATTAGGAACATGATTCAAAAATAAGAAATGGGATCATAGTGACTAAATCCTGAACATCTCCTGGTTATAACACCTGGGATAAAACGTAACTTGTACTCACTTCAGATGAAAACCAGCAATAAACTAATTTTCGGAGCATTATTTCTGACCATATTCTCCGTAACCGGATACGGTATCAGCATCTGGACCTGTCACTGGCATTGCGGGAAACCAAATCCTACATTTCAGAGTATTGTCCGGAATAATGTGAAATCATTAACGGGATAACTATTATGGATCATGCGGATATATTCTCAAAACTCAACAGCCTCAGTCCTCTGACGGACAGGGCAATGGACGAATTGGCTGAACTCTTTGAAGCTATTGAAATCGAGAAGAAGGAATACCTGGTGAGAGAGGGATCTCGAGTCTCTTTTTGTTATTTGTTGACCAGGGGAGTAGTACGCGTATATTATACCAGCGATGAGACAGAATACAATAAGACTTTCTTCATTCCTGGTATGTTCCCTACTGCCTTAACTGCTCTACTGTCTCAATCACCATCTACTCTGTCCTTTCAGGCTTTAACCGATTGCCGCCTGGTTCGTTTCTCATACCAAAAGTTTAGAACGCTGTTTGGTGAACATCGATGCCTTGAAACACTAATGCTCCGGATCCTCGAACAAGAATGGATCAAAAAAGAAAGTCATGATATTCGGATGGTCACCAATGATGCCACTACCAACTACTTATTTTTCCGAAAAGAATACCCACAATTGGAGAATCTGATTC
>JAUILF010000248.1 GCA_030433135.1 Bacteroidia bacterium
ATTATCGGTGGGTCCTACCCCCATCCCACTTGCTATAAAATAATTAACCAATGAAGAGTATTTATTTCAAAGCACCAAGAAAAATTGTAGTGACATAAGGACCCTGAAAGGACCTGAAAGGGTTCAACCTTTATAGGCAATCATAGATATAATTAACTGACCCTGAAGGGGTCACATCCTTTAACCCGGATTATAATAGTCCGGGGTAAAGGCCCGGAGGGCCGACACCTTTGTAGCAATAGATGGGACGAGATGACAAGCTCCGTAGGTGCGACACTGAGCGCTACTGACAATACTGTCAGCACTAAGAACGGCAGTGGTCCTAACACCAAGAAAACTAAGGACGATTGAGCAGAAATCGAACTGCCAGGGTTTTCAACCTCAAATCTTTTCAAAGTGAAGGAAGGAACAAATAATTCATTCCTGCCAAAAAATGAATTCCGGATACCGGTGATATCAGGACCCTGAAAGGGTCCAATGCCATATTTTCTAATGAATATTGCGGGTTGAACCCGGATTATTCATTGGGGTTTCGTCATGAGAGTTAAATATGCAATAAAAACGGGCCTGTCTGGCCGCCAGGCAAGATGCTCCAAGGACTTTTTGACTCATGAGCGAACGATCTCGCTAGAGTCGAGTACGACAGTGCTCGAAGTGAGTGAACCGCGAAAGCGGGTGGGTTGGCAATGGTCAAATCATGGTGAGAATCAAAAAGTGATTATGTGCCCTTATTTGCCGCAGATTTAGCTCGGAATAGAAATTCTAATGTATTATCCGGGTTGAAGCCCACCTAATTCCTAAATTCGGGCATGAAAGTTCTGGTCATTAGTGACTATAGGGATACCGTATCAGTGCGATCGGAGGCAGCCATCATTCTGGGCTTGAAAAAAGCAGGTGTCGATATTGATGTCATTACCTACCCAGGTACAGCTTATGATGATGCATTCAAAGAAGCTGGCATTACGGTTTATCCCATTCACCCTGATCGCAAATTTGACCGCGCATTTATCCGTCGCTTAAGGATTCTCACCAGGGAGAAGGGTTACCAGATCTTTTACCTGTTCAACAGTCAGGCTATCATCAACGGAATCACGGCCGCCTATACCCTGCCCGTCAAAGTAGTGCTCTACCGGGGATATTCGGGTAATATTCATTGGTACGATCCTACCGCTTATTTCAAGTATCTGAATCCAAGGGTGGACAAGATATCATGTGTTGCTAATTCCACCAGGGATCACGTTCGTGCTCAAATGCTTTTTCACAAAGACAAAGCAGTAACCATTAATAAAGGTCACGATCCAGTCTGGTATGCAGGAGTAGATCCATTGGATCTCAGTCTGTTCGGGATTCCTGCCGGGTCTTTTGTAGTAGCTTGTATGGGCAACGCAAGACCATTTAAAGGCATTCGGTATTTGCTGGAAGCAAGTTATCAACTGGACCAAATCCCCGATCTGTATATTCTACTCATAGGCAGAGACATGGACAAGGAACCCCTGCATTCTCTGCGTGAGGACAGCCCCATGAAAGAGCGTATTCTGGTCACAGGATGGCGAAGCGATGTACTGGCTATTATGGCTTCGTGCCATGCTTTTGTGTTACCATCCATTGGTGGTGAAGCCATGACCAAAGCCCTGATTGAAGCAATGAGTATGGGATTACCCCCTATCATTACGGATATACCGGGTAATGAAGGCATTGTGATCCACGAAGAAAATGGACTGGTGATTCCTCCACGGGATCCGGTAGCCATAGCAAGTGCTGTAAAGCAACTATACCAGGACCGTGAGTTAGGGCGCAAATATGGCCAGGAATCAAAAAAACACCTGGCTGACAAATTTCACACAGATCGCACGGTGGTGGAAACAAAACAAATGTTTGAGGAATTACTAACTGGCTAATTGGCATGTTGGCTTATTGGCGTGTTGGCTTTTTGGCGTGTTGGCTTATTGGCATGTTGGCAAGGTTGGTGTATTAGCATGGTTCAAAACTCACCTAAACCTCTCAACAACTGAACCCCTTATATCCTGTGGTACTCCTTCTCAGAATCTGTCCCGCTACTCGTTTGCGGGAGAATGGAGACGTGCAAGGCACGTATTTTGGACTTAGTGTTCCTTCCTCCAAAAGATTCTTAGTGGCCTTAGTGGTTAAGCCCGGTAAAGAACCCGACACTCCCTCCTACCCAGTCTTTGTCCCGGTTGTACTTTACACCGATCATTTCCCCTTTTGACAAACGGACCAGATTGTTGACAATCGTGGGTTTTTCATCCTCTTCGGGCCAAAGCATAAGCATCCTGATTTCGCACTTCACCGGCTCATTAGGGGTCTGAATGACCGGTTCGTAGGTGATTTTCTTTTGCAAAATATAGTTAGCAGGATCAGCTGTCTGATCAATGGTATCCCGGTCCACATGAAAAACAACTCCGGCACCGGAGAAGGAAAACATGGGTTTCAGGACATAATTCTCCAGATCGTCAGGCATTTTACTAAGATCCTTGAGAAACCATGTTCTGGGCACATATGGATTATCAAACAAAGGCAGTGAGTACTTGCTGATCCTGAAAAACCAGTTGGGATGCCCTACCCATTGGGCCTCTATCTCTTCCGTAAAAATAAATTCACTTAAGACATCCTGCCTCCTCAGCAATTCGTCAAAAATCACCCGGTTGTAGATCCGGTATACCGGCACTTTTTTACCTGACTCATCCCGGTAATAAAGGTCTCTACCATCTCGCTTCAACTCACTAATGCACAGCACCTTGATCCCCAGCATCCTTTCGGTAGCCATAAAGTCAATGCGGGTAGTTTGTTTGTCCGGTTCAATCTCCAGTAAAACCACATTACGCGGATTACAGTCACCCACAATCATACTACGCAACAGGTCGATGTAGCTCTCGGAAGTGTGATCAACCAGATGTGAACAGTGATCAGGAATATCAAAGTGCTTTTTATACAGCCCTGCGACCAGGTCCTGGTACAGATAGAGTGAGGGAAAGCCCTGTGCCTCGATCAACATCGGCATCAGTTCACCCTGGTCATTGTAGGTGATGCCAAAGTCCATTTGCAGAAAGTGGGTGTGACCATCCTCATTTGGAACACGGTAGGCATCAGACAATGCTCCCTCCGTTTTTTCCTTAAAGTCGGGCCGACAGATCTCTTCACTGATCTTCAGACAGGCATCAAACAGCTTATGCCGTAAATCCTCCGGAATGAAGACAGGTGTCTCTGCTATCCGAAAGTTAGGGACATGGTCAAACTGACTATGAATATCCTGTAAGAACGCCTGGTATTTTTCGGTACTGAATGATTGATTATAGCGCTCTCTCAGGCTTAGTTTCATAGTATCAGGAAGCTATTTTACCGGAAGATAAATATTCGGTGGCAAATTCCAGAAATCCCGGCAGTAATCGACGATGCGTCAATCCAATTTTTATGGGATCACGCAGATGAAACATCATTTCCTCATAGACCGCATGTCCGTGGGTCTTAATAATTTGCTTCTTTCTCTTTTTCTCCGTAAAGTATTCCTCCATACCCTGAGGATAGGCCTCGGGATGAAACTGTACTCCATACATTTCCGGTGTAAAACGAATAGCCATCAGGGCCAGATCCTTGAATCGATGGTGATCAGGGTCTTCAGTGGCCATAATGGTCACTCCGGAGCTGGCCAACTGCTTCTTCTTTGGTCTTACTACCTGATAACTCCGAAAATCTGCCACATAAAACGGCTGGGGGAGAAAAGAAAACAAAGCATCTCTCTTGCCACCTTCGGTCTTTATCACCGGATAAATTCCAAATGAATCTTTCTTTCGGCGGGTAATCTCACCAATACCAAAATGATGGCAGGCTATCTGAAATGAATGACAGATAAACAGTACAAACTTTCGCGAGACTTGCTTCTTATTATGATCCCGGATTCCATCAATCAGACCAAACAGATCTGCACCCCATTCCTCCACACCATCCAACGGATGACCCGGTCCTCCGGTAAAAACATAGATATCGTGATCCAGATCCGGCACTTCGCCTTTGGCCCGAACGTCAAAGCGTTCGTAGCTGATTTGAGGAAATTCCCTGTCCAGCACATGCATAATACTGGCTAACCCCAGGTTGGGGGTACCATCATACATATCGACAATTGCAGCTTTATACATAGTTTAATTAATTGACAAAGATACTATATCCGGTCAATTAGGGTTATTGCAACATTGGGAAAGTATCTCTACGCTAGATCAGGTGTCAATTCAGCGAAATAGCCGGAAATTGTAGATCAATAGACTGATTGTATGTGTGTAGCGTGGTGATCATGGGCTGGGTGATTGCCTCAATAGGAAGATTGCAGATCATCTCCCAAACCTGGTACTCGGTATCAGCTAGCATACTAATCCACATACGACTCATATCCTGATCAACGCCATAAGTTTGAATCTTTCCATCAGCAAGCATTTGATTCATCAGGGTAGATGAAGATTCATAGGTCTCGGCAAAATGCTGACCCAACTCTATCTCGATAAGGAAGTAATTCTTCATGGCGTTTCAATTTAATCATACACCTTACTCTCTAAGATGTACTGTTACAACGCCTCAGACGTAAAAAGGGATGTGCTTTAACAAATAATTAATGATTGTAATAGACCAACAGCCTTAATGATTCGATCTAGTACTAAAAAAGACCGGATAATCCCTTAACCTTATAAATACCCCGACCAGTTTGTTCCCTTAACGAATGGTATAACTGGCACCAAGCTTTAGAGAAATACCACGTTTGTAATCTTCATAGACGTATTCCCGACCTTCATAGTCAGATGCTAGCTTATACGGAGCGTTTAGTAAGTTCTCAGCTGTTAATTTTACGTTTAGATCCTGAAATCGTTTGGAAACCGTAAAATCCAATTGAGAGCGACCACGATTGAAAACATCCGGAGTATTGTCTTTGCCAAAAATGCTTAGCCTGTCTCCGATACTATTCAACGAAAGAATTGCTTCAAAATCACCTGCCTCCGGACTGTACAAGAGAGCAGCATTTACAATATAGGGCGCTTGTCCTTCAAATGGACGTTCAGTCCGATCCGTAGTTGAATTTGCTTCACGAACGTCAGAAGAAGCCTCTATGAATGACACGTTCGTATTGATCTTAAAGTCTTTAAGGGCAGATGATATAAAACCAAGGTTCTTTCTGATTTCAAACTCTACACCAAAGAGCATGGCAGAGGGCACATTGGTGTACTGCAGTGTTGGACTTTGTGTTCTGAGATAATATAAGGTAATAGGATTCTTAAAGTCCTTGTAGTAAGCACTTACAGAAACAAGTTCACCAGCATTTAGAAACCACTCCCATCGAAGATCGTAGTTAGAGATATTTGTTCTTTCCAGCTCTGGATTTCCTCTGATGGTAAACTTTGTAGGAGGATCAAATGAGCTAAAGTTAGCTATCTCCCTAAGGTTTGGTCTTGCCAATGTTCTTGAAAAAGAAGCACGCAGGTTCATATTTTCATTGAGAGCAAAAATGAGGTTAGCCGAAGGTAAGATGTCATTAACGTCGATATCTCCATACCGCTCTTCATCAGAAAGGAAAGTATCAAGACTTTCAACTGAAATATCTGTTCCTTCAAACCTGGCACCACCGATAAACTTTAACCTATCTGTAATAGCAAGAGTTGCCATGGCATAGGCTGAAATAACTTCTTCAGACCCGATATAAGAGTTACGAGGTACGGTCACGTCAAAATTTCGATTTCCAATAATGTACCTTGTTTCAGGTGATCCGGTATCATCCAGCTCCTGAACAATCCCGATGTTGTCCTCACCAAGGTAGGCATCAATGTCCCCACTTACATCAGAAAATGACTGCGCTGCATAGAACTCACCCTGGAAGTAATAAGGTGTCTCACGCATGATTTGGTATCGAAATTCATTAAAAGTTCTGTCCTTATTAGAGTACAGGCCCCCCACCTTAATTGAGTTTACATTATTATTACCGATGGGAAGTTCAAAGTCGAGCTTTAGGTCCGTTTGCTGGTCTTCCAGATCTCTCCAAAAGTGAAAGGGTAACTGGACATCCGAAGCCGGTATATTGTAAAAATCTGTCTCCACATTATATACGTACTCAAAAAAGCGGGTATCTGGTTCATCCTGGGTAATGTTGGCCCGACTGGCCTTCCACTCCAACCTGGCATTGCGCAAACCTGTCAGTACATGCTCCCCTCCCAATTGAAAATTAAGCATTTCACGCTCTGTCCAAACCAGGTTATATGCTTCCAGCCGACGTGGATGAATCAGGTTGTCAGGACGTTCACCCTCAATATATCGTCCCAATTTGTCCGTCTGATGGCTATAAATGGAGTTGAAAGTGAGGGTATTAGACTCATTAAATTTATATGACAGGCCGGCCATACCATTAACTTGTGGTGATTGAGTACTCCTTGTTTCCAAAAAATCACCCTGGTTCCATAGTTCTCCTGTTGAAAGATCATTAAGTAGCCAGTTGCTCTTTGTAAATCCAGCCAGGTTTCTGTACTCCTGGTTTAAAGATCCTGTAAGGATTACTCCCAGCGCCCCTTCTCCAACAGAGTACTGATTTCCAAACGACAATGAAAAGCCGTGGTCCAATGGAGTACTTTGATTATTAGTCGTAAAGTTGTTATTAGATTGTCTGATAGCCTGATCAGTGAGAGTGGCCATTTCAGTGGCTCCCTCACCTCCGTTTCTCGGATGAGGGAATAAAGACTGCTCCAAAATACCAAGTTCCTGTACCCGGGGATCATTGAAAATCGAAGGCCGATCTCTGTTGCCATCATCATATCCCCAGTAATCACTATTACCGCCATCATAGGACAAAAAATCGTTGATAAAGTTGTTCTGGCTATTGTATTGAAGCGAAGCCGAGAAAGTCAGAGAAAACTGCTCCGGAAAACTCTTGGTTCGAATATCTATACTTCCTCCAGTAAATGTCCCTGGTAGGTCTGGTGTAAAAGTTTTAGAAGTAATAATATTATCCAACAAATTGGTAGGGACCAGGTCTAATTGAGCACTATTGCGGTATGGATCAGCACTCGGCAGTACCAAGCCATTCAGTTGAGAAAGAGTGTATCGATCTCCAAGGCCCCGGATATATACATACTTGCCACCACTGATGGTTGCTCCGGTCACCTTCTTCATGGCCCCGGCTGCATCACTAATAGCGTACCGGCTCATCTCCTGAGATGAAATACCATCCTGAATTTTATCTGATTTCTTTCGTAGTAACAAAATGGCGTTTTCAGATCGCTCAATAGCTTTAGCCGTTACCACTACATCCAGATCCATATCAACCACTTGATCACTCAAAGTGACATCCATGATAATCACTTCTCCATCAACAACCTCAATATCCGTCACAGTCTTACTCTCATAGCCAGTATAACTATACTGCAATTGATAAGTGCCCGGGGACAATTCCAGTTGGTATTTTCCGTCCAGATCGGTGCTGGTACCAACAGCTGTACCGGGAACAGCGACATTGGCAAACATCAATGGTTCGCCTGTGCTCTCGTCCAATAAAGAACCACTTACAACACCTTGTGCAAAAATACCTGAGACCGATCCCATTAACATTATCAGGAGTACTAGTTTATTCATTTTACTACGCTTCATTAAGTGCCGGCAAAATTACTCCCCCAAAGTGAACCCAATCGAAAACGTATATTACATTAATATTAAAAATGGCCACCCCCGGAATGGAGATGACCATTTGTATTCAAGTTGTTAATTCAATCTCTATCGTCCAACAACGACCTTCTGCGTTGCGATACTGTTATTGGTAACAAGTGAAATAACATAGGTACCTGTTTCTAACAGATTGGTATTTAGAACAATACTATTAGGACCTGCTTGCACCTGTCCCATATTTCTCTGCTGAATAACCCTACCTGTCAGATCGTATATGACTACTCTTAGATCCGAACTTTCAGGCATTTCAAAAGTAACTCTGGCCACTCCTGAATGAATTGGGTTTGGAGCTGTTCTCATTGAGAAACCATTCTCGTTAACTTCCCTCACATTTACAGATACCAGGTCCCCAAAGAATCCATATGAATCAAGGGCAGTCCAGTCAAGAGCCCAGTTATCTGAGTTATCAAATGCTCCTCTAAAGTTGGTAGCTTCAATAAAATCGGGTGCATCAGGATCTGTAGCTGTACCTGACAATGCTGCAGAACCGGCATTTGGTCGTGGATCCAGACCACCATCAGGTAATCTCGATATACCAGCGAGATCAGGATCAACATCGATATCATTCATACCTGATTCAAGTGCCATCAAAACAGTGTCTTTGTCTTCCAAAACCAAAGTACTATACCCATTAATGATGTTGTTAAAGAATCCACTTTCACCTGCAGCAAGTCTCTGCAGTGTGGTTGGACCATCAACATCAATGGCATATCCACCTGACTCCAGAATCAAACTGTTCCAAATTTGAGCTGCTGCATCGTCCTTCAGGACAATACCATCACTTTCTCCATTGGCACTGCCAACTCCTGCTCCAATGAAAGTACCATTATAAATTCGACCAATAGTCTTTGGTTCTTTGTCTTCAGCCTCTGATCCATCATACTCTACAGCATGGTCACCACCAAATTCTCCATCCAGATCCTGTTGTAATGAAAAGACATATTGCATCGATCCATCCCAACTTTCGTCAACATCATATGAATCATCTCCGATATAGGCCACCACAGCGTGCTTAATATTTACTGCACCACCGAAAATCTCAATTCCATCATCCTTACCTGAGAAAACTTCGATGTAATCTATAGTAGTTCCGGATCCAACTCCTCCCAGAGTAAGACCATTAATCTCATTATCCTGCTCCAGAACAGCTCCTCCGTGTCGGATTGATACATAAGTCAGAATACCTGAGTTATCAGTATTGTCGTCACCTCCATATTCACTTCGAATATCTCCTTCCGGAATACCCTCAATAAAGTCAGTTCCTCCATCTTCTCCTACTATACCATTTCCAAGAATCACGATTCCACCCCACTTTTGAAAATCAAATGGTGAAAGGTCATCCGTAGTTGATAAATCATCTTCAACTGTAGTAAAGATAATGGGTGCATCAGCTGTTCCCTCAGCCATAATAGTAGCCCCTCGGCTAACAATCAAAGCCGAACTGGCATCACCGGTAGTCGTTGTTCCACGAGCTTTAATCACAGTTCCTGGCTCAATAATCAATGTAGCACCTTCTTCTACATATACATATCCATCCATCTCCCACTCAACATCAGAGGTCAGTGTCAGG
>JAUILF010000249.1 GCA_030433135.1 Bacteroidia bacterium
CCTACTGTTGATCAATGCCTGGGGTGCCAAAGGTGCTGCCATAGCTACAGTGGTAACTCAATCATTCACGGCATTGGCTTTGATTGTTCGTACCCACAAAGATCTCAAGTTGCCAGTATTACCCGGGGTAGTGGGTAGTAGATTTGGTTATTTGACTCTGGTTGTGATGATTACTTTTCTGGTGTCATATCTACCGGTTGAGTGGGTGTGGCAGTGGTTGATACATGCCATTGTGTGTATACTTCTGGCTTTCCTCACCGGGCAATTGCCACTTCAGAACCCAATAAAAATGGTCCGTCGATAGCAAAAAAAAGGGCCGGCAAGGCCGGCCCGATATTCCATATAGTACGGTTCTATGAAATACTAAGTACCGCTTTGTTTACTTTCCTGATATAGTTTACCAATTTTTGGAACTACGATAACTTCGGTACGACGATTGGCAGCTCTGGTTTCGTCAGACTCCGGATCGTCGGTAACTCTTGGTTGAAATTCTCCTTTACCAGCCGCTGTTAATTGCGTTGGATCGACACCAAGATCAATCAATTTTCTTACGATCGATACTGAACGAGCCACACTCAGATCCCAGTTATCACTGTATTCAGCGTTGTTAATGGGGCGATCATCCGTGTGACCTTCTATGATCAGGTTCATGGATGGAGAGTCTTTCAACATCTGGGCAAGTTCCTCCAGTGTTTCCATATCCTCATCATTCAGTCGGGCGGATCCGGTGGTAAAGTTAATCGGATCTTCCAGATCCAGATACAACATATCTTCCAACTCGGTTATACGCTGACCACTTTTAGAGACAGCATCTTCAACATCAGCAAATGCACCCTGAATTTCATCACGGAGCATGTTAATTTGCTCTTGCTTTTCCTCCACTGATTTGCTTACGGTAGCGACCTGCTCTTCAGTAGTTTGCAATTGACTCTCTACCATTCCCACCTTTTCAGTGAGTTCATTCTTATCATTGGTGAGTTCAGTATTGCTTTCTTCAAGCATGTTTACTTTTTCTTCGAGATCTTCCAAAGAAGAGGCCAGGCTGGCTTTTTCCTCCTCGAGAGCAGCGAATTTCTTTTTGCTTACGCAGGAACCAAGGGAGAGAGCTAATATCAGTAACCCCAGTGGCAATCTCTTAATAGTCATAGTACTCTTTTATTTAGTTGATTAATTCGGGCCCTAAAAATACAGAAAAAAGTTCCAAATTTTTTAGGACCACGCTGTGATGTTTAACCGATTTGTTGTTGCATTAGTGTATTCACGAGCTGAAACTTTTGCTAAATGTGATTGTGTTTTGCCTCGAATTTATATAAATAATTGATAGAGAGATGTGTACGCCGCATAAGAAATCATATGTGTTATGAACGCATTTGATGGTCTTTTCAAATTTTTTCTGGGTTTTTATCAGAAGAAATCACAACAGACACCACTTTCTTTGGTGATGTGACAGTATGGAAGGCTAATTGGTTTGGTGATTCGTTCTTGCTGCCAGGGACCTGGGTGAAGATCATATCGACTTGTTTAAATTTACAGAAGCCAACTTCGTACTTTGACGACCAAATTCCAAGGCATGCCAAAATCCTGGATGCAAAGAAGCTATATCGTGATTTTGTTGGTGATTGCAGCAGTCCTGCAGGACCCGAGGCTACTGGATCCTTTCCATCATAGCAGGTTTGTGTTCAGTAGTGTGGCGCTTCTTGTCTTTACAGTAGTCTTTGCCCGCAATTATCGTGGCAAGGACATGGAAGTCCAGGCGTTGGATCTGGCTATTCCCGCTTTCATGGTGTGGAACTTTGTATCAATCACCTGGGGCATCAATTTTTCGGAGGCCATATTTGCCTCTCAAAAATGGGTGGTGTTAACTGCTGGTTACTTTGGAGGTAGGTTGGTCATTAGGTCTGCTGATGAACATTTTTACCGGGATCTTTCGAAATACAGTATGTGGACGACGGTGTTTGTGCTTGCCATCACCTGGTGGAACCTGGTACAGTTGTCGGTGGAGCAGGGTTATGGTAATGAAACACTTTATGATCTCAAAGTGCTATTTGGTCACAGATCCCTGACTGCTGCATTTCTAGTGCTACTACTGCCCTTGAACCTGATCTCTCTTTCAAAGATTAAGACACTGATAGCCCCTCTTCCGTTTTTGATTGGACTGCAGATTCTAACCATTCTCCTATTACAAAGCCGGACAGTATACCTGGCATTGTTTGCCGGTTTGGCGATTACATTGGTCTATCTGGTTCGAAACAGAGAGAAATGGTGGGAAAGAAAATTGGTTAACCAGAGCATGGTCATGGGAATTTTACTGGTAGTTTTAGCCGGTGCATACCTGTCAGCCAACGAGCAGGTTAGGGAGAGATTAAACCCGGTCAATTATTTTACCTCGCAAACTGCTACCGAACGACGTCTGATCTGGATCAAAACCAGGGAAATGATTAGCGAAAGACCTCTTCTGGGCTATGGTAGTGGCAACTGGAAGTTGGAGCTCCCGGGCTACGGCACAGAAGGATCCTATCGAATGCAGGATCAGGCGGTAGTCTTTACCAGGGTTCATAATGATTTTCTCGAGGTTTGGGCCGAGCTGGGGTTTATCGGATTACTTATTTACATGCTGATATTTCTGCTACCCCTCTACTACCTCTACAGGAGTGATGGGGAGCCATGGAAAAGACTCATGATCGGGACAGGGATCATTTCATTTGTGATCATATCTCTGATTGACTTTCCCAAGGAACGAACAGAGTTCTTGTGGTTGCTGAGCCTTTACCTGGCGATGTCGACATCGTTTGTAAAAGAGCCGGGAAGACATTTGCCAGGAGCGCTGACTACACCTCTGTTGGTTGCATTATCGCTGGCTCTTTGCTTCAATATATATACAGGATGGTTTCGTTATCAGGGTGAACTACGCACGAAAAAGCTTTTTCATGTCAGAAAGGTGGAAAATTGGCACCAGGTGGTTCAACTGGCCGAACAAGCCAGCAATCCATGGTATCGGCTTGACCCATCGACTGTACCCCTTGAGTTTTACAAGGGTATAGCACATTACAATCTGGGTGAGATTGACAGAGCGAGAGAGGCCTTCAATATAGCCAGGTCCTATCATCCGTATAATTTCCATGTGATTAATAACCAGGCAACCATCCTAATTCAGGAAAAGAAGTACCGGGAGGCTATTCCACTATTGGAGGAAGCAGTCAGAATCAACGACAGGTTCACAGATGCCTTGTTCAATCTGGCTTATTGTTATTTCCATTTGGAG
The DNA here is from genome assembly GCA_030433135.1 of Bacteroidia bacterium. Taxonomy (GTDB): domain Bacteria; phylum Bacteroidota; class Bacteroidia; order Chitinophagales; family Saprospiraceae; genus JABDMH01. Next base: position 3,263 of record JAUILF010000249.1, read on the forward strand.
GAGTATGAGCAGGCACTGTCGGTCATTGAAGAAATACCTGGAAAGTCAAAGAAAAAGGAAGCATATCGGAAGCAAATTCTTGAAGCCATGGACGAAGCTGACCGGTAGCTGTACCGTCTAATTTCATGAAGAAAGTTGCTGTTTAATAAACTGCACATCCTTTTCGATATTATGGATCTTCTCATCAATGGCATTGACAGCTGCTGTTTTGGTGTCGGTAAAACTGATATGTGCATAATACTGCCAGATTTCGGCAATGTCTCTAAAAAGGACCTTGTACGGGGGAAAAACGGGATTATCCGAAATGGCCGTTAATGATTCGCCATCGGGATTTTTTACTATTCGCTTGTAGACTATGCCATCAAGATGTGTTGCGATCACGTAGGTTTTTTCATTCTTCAGTTCAGAGAGATTCTCAACGTAGGAGCAAATGACAACGGAGCCGGATTCCATAGGAACCATGGAATCACCCTGGATCTCAAAGGCCCGATAGGTCCCTTCCGGGATAGCAGGGAAGTACATCTTGGGTAGTTCCCTGATGTAGTCCGGATCCTGAAATCCCTGCAGATAGCCTGCCTCAGCTCTGGCAGGCACCAACTCAATGTTTTGACGGTTCTGACTGTCAACTGAGATGGCCAGTATCCTAAGATCTTCACTACGCATCACTTCCAACGACTCGTGGGAGGCTGTTTCTGACAGCAACAGATCCATACTTACATCAAAATGTGATGCGATACGCACCAGCGTCTCAATATTGGGCTCAGTATGACCGCGCTCGTAATCACCCAGAGTCGTTCGTGGGATCTGCAAACTGTCAGCTAATTGCTGTTGAGACAACTTGTGTTTTTTTCTCAGGTATTTAAGATTGGCAGGGAACATAATCCATTTTTTCAGTATAAGTCCAGACAACGGGCACTTTCAGCAGTTCGCTGTAACTGCTGATTTAGAACCCTCCGAACACCATCTTTCAAAGTAGTGACATTGAAGTTAAACAACAAACCCAACTTTGACCCGGCAAACTGTAAATAGGTACGCATCCGGGCCATTTCCAGATCTCCAAAAGCCTCGGTACAGATATAGACCACAACCTTGTGCTCGACCAACATCGGTATGATGCAACCAGCCTCAATGGTGCTACCACCGATGTGCACCGGCATTTCCTTATACATTTCTACGGTCAGACCTAGCTGCTTCAGCTGATCGGCGAGACATACCTGGTAGGCATTAGCGAGTAATCCGGGCCCCAATTCCTTATGCACCCTAAAGGCAGTTCTGAGAACCATGCTGGCAAGACGAGATTCAAGTGATGTATTTACCTGTCGGAGTTCAGGGTTATTTGGAGACATATGCTTTTTTTCATAAATATAAAGCATTTCAAAACAATATGCCTGATAATTCAACTTTATTTCGTCGATAAAATCGACTTTAAGTTGCTTTGTCCCCGGTTAATGGTCATTTTTGCAGGGAAAGAGACTGTCTGACTGGTGTATCTTAATTGCCATACTTGCTATAGCTATAACTATGGCCTACTTAGTCCTGAGAAACTGGTGGAGCAGGCTCTGCGTTATGGAGTGCAGAGACTTGTTTTGACCGATATCAACAATACGGCTTGTGTACCTGAGTTCATCGACTTGTGTGATAAATCGGGCATCAGACCTATTCCTGGCATTGAATTCCGGCAGGGACAAAGGTTCAGGTACCTTGGCATTGCTCAAAACCGGATCGGTTACAGCAATCTCAATCAATTTCTGGATCGTCATACCGTGGATGGTGAAGCAATTCCGGTCAGGGCACCACGTCTGGACGGATGCTTCTTCGTGTATGATCAGTTGCCCTGTACTCCCGCAAAATTGCTTGAAGGGGAATACCTCGGAGTCCGCCCAAACGAGGTATATGATAAGGTGAAAGTGCTGGGCGCTACATACCGGGATCGGGCAGTAATCTGGCAGCCGGTTACCCTGTCTGATCCAGGCCAGTTCCATCTTCATAAGTTGCTACAAAGCATTGGCCAAAACACGCTTTTGACGAGGGTCAACCAGGATCTGTTGGCCAGGTCGGGAGATCATTTCATACCGGCATCCAGATTGCGGGCTTGCTACGATCCGGTGAAGGAGATCCGATATAATACCGATAAACTCCTGGAGCGGTGTGAATGCTGGAGCAAAGATGACAATCCCAATCTGACGTCCTTTACAGACAGTGAAACCGAAGATTTTCAGTTGCTGTCTACTCTGGCTCAAAAGGGATTAATCGAACGGTATAGCCGTGTGCATAAAGGCCTGAGAGAGCGACTAAGAAGGGAACTGGATCTTATCGCAAGACTGAGTTTGCAAGGATATTTCTTACTGGCCTGGGATGTGGTGCGTTATGCCAGGGATAAGAATTACATGCATGTGGGCAGGGGGAGTGGTGCCAACTCTATGGTGGCCTACTGCCTGTATATTACTGATGTGGATCCGGTAGAGTTGGACCTGTACTTCGAACGATTTATCAATTTGTATCGCGGTACACCTCCTGATTTCGATATTGACTTCAATTGGAGAGACAGGGACGATGTGCTACGCTATGTCTACGATCGTCATGGTTATGATAAAGTGGCTATTCTCGGTGCCTATAGGCGCTATAAGGGCAAGAGCCTGGTCAGGGAGATTGGCAAGGCACTGGGTATTGATAAGAGGGATCTTGATGTAATTATCCGTAGGCCGGCTGAGACGCACTTGCATCATCCCCTGGCGGAAAAGATATTTCATTATGGTAGCCAGTTTCAGCGTTTCCCTTGCGGTTTGAGCATGCACCCCGGCGGGATAGTCCTGGCCGGACGGGGGCTCAGTCAGTATACAGCGAGACAGATGTTGCCCAAGGGATTTCCGGTAACACAGTTTGACATGCACCATGCAGAGGCCTGGGGATTCCATAAACTGGATCTGCTCAGTCAGCGGGGACTGGGCCACATTCAGTCTACGGTGGAGCTTGTAAAGCAACGACGCGGTGAGGATGTGGATATACGCAATATGGCCCGGGTTAAATCCGATTTGGGAGCCAGGGAATTGTTGCGTCGCGGTGATTGCCTGGGGTGCTTTTACATTGAATCACCTGCCATGCGGGGTTTGTTGCAAAAATTAGGCTGTGATGATTATGTCGGGTTGGTAGCTGCCAGCTCCATCATTCGACCGGGTGTTGCCAGGAGTGGTATGATGCATGAATACATCAGGAGAGCCAGGGGAGAGGCCACTCTGACCACCTCTTTTTTTGGCAAGGAATTGCCTGATACTTACGGGATCATGGTGTACCAGGAGGATGTCATGCGGGTCGTACACCACTTTGCCGGTTTCGATCTGTATGAGGCAGACATGCTCCGTCGATTGATGACAGGCAAGTCAAAATCCCATCAGCATCTGAAAGCACTGAAAAGCAGGTTCTTCTCCAAATCAGCCGAACGTGGTTATTCCAGTGAAGTCATTAGCGAAGTTTGGCGTCAGGTTGCCAGCTTTTCGGGATACGCTTTTTGCAAGGCCCATTCTGCTTCTTACGCGGCCGAGAGCTTTCAGAGTTTGTATCTCAAAGCCAACTATCCGCTGGAATTCATGGTCAGCGTGATTAATAACGGTGGAGGATTTTATGATATGGAGACCTACTTGCAGGAAGTGCGCAATCTCGGGGCAATGATTCAGCTGCCATGCATCAACAGGAGTAATTACGGGGTGTCACTCCTGGGGAATGACCTGTTTCTGGGGTTTGCACATGTGAAAAATCTGACTCGCCGAACCATGGAACGCATTGCCTCTGAGCGACAATCAGGTCTTTTCAAAAGCATGACTGATTTCTTGTCCCGCGTAGATATCGGAGCTAGCCAACTTGATATCTTGATACGCATCGGTGCCTTCAGATGTTTTGGTCTGACCTCGATGGAACTCCAAATGCAGTCATCACAGCGAAGACGTGGCCAGATCCATCAAACGGCCCTGTTTACAGATGATACACCTTATCAGGGGTGGGTGGCTGAGGAAGATTTCGGGATAGAAAATGACCCTTACCTTGAGCAGCTTGAACTACTTGGTTTTCCGTTGGATTCCGCCTTTAATGGCGACCGTGTGGCTTTGCCAAAAAATCGGATACTTGCCACTGAAATGTCTCAATATCCCAAACGCATAGTTACGATGGTCGGTTACTACGTAGTACGCAAACCGGTCACGACCGTCAGGGGCAGGCACATGTGCTTTGCGGCCTGGTATGATGAAGCCGGTGACTTTTTTGATACGGTTCATTTTCCTCCGGTACTGGAAAAATATCCATTGCACTATAAGTCCCTATACCTGCTGAAGGGCAGGATTTGTGTCGACCATGATTTTCCTACCCTTGAGGTGCATTCGTGTTCGGTTATTCCCGGAGCCTACCGCACCGAACTTAAGTGATGGCAGCCTTTTGACTGAAAAGAGGTAAAGGCAGCATATTATGTCAAGGCTTTAATTGAATAATGATTCAAAGTCTGTGGCTATGCCGACCCTGATCCCAAAATCCCGGTATTTGAATTCATCGAAAGAAGCCACTGCTTCAACTCTGAATACTCTAAAGATGTAGTTAAGGCCATATCCGACTTCGAAATAGTGATTGGAAGATGGTGTCTCAAGCAAACTGAAGAAAAGGTTTTCGCGCAGGCCAAACATGCGTGCCATTGTAAGTTGTGTCAGCAGGAACTTGCGAAACTGGTAGTTAGCATGCGCCTCCAGATAGGATTCTGAAGTACTATAGTAATAGTAATCAAGCAGGCGGAAAGATCCTACTGCATCTGATATGTTGAGGAAAGTCCTGTTGCCGGGAAAATGCTTGAATTCGGGAAAAGGCAGGTTGTCAGTATTTAAGAACGTCCCGGCTTTGATGTCCAGCTGTAAATCACCTCTCACACCAAAACTGATACGATGTCTGTATCCAAACTCGAGGTGCTGATACGATAATTCCGAACCGAAAAGCTCGTCAATAGCAGTTGAAAAGTGCAGATCAAAAGTGGGTGAAACATTATCTATCCGCTGCTTTCGACCATTCCTGATCCGAAAACGCTGCCAGGGTTCTATGCTGAAGTCAAGGCCTAAGACGGCGCCGCGATAACTATCGAAAGCGGTTGTTCCAATTTCGGCATTGGGCACATCGTTGGGAGTATATGACCTTTCAGACCCGAAGAACACCTGGGATGTATTGTTCATCAAGGGGTTTTTCCGAAAAAACTGCCCGTAGATGCTCAGGTCCAGTCCATCCCGAAAAGACCTTTCCCAGCGTAGATTGACAAAGGATTTTTCCAGGAGCTTCATGTAATTTCTTTCAAAAAGGAGGCTGTAGAAGTCATTGACAAAGGGATGGATAGGATTGTCCTCATTGACCTGCAAAACCCTGCTCACAGCCTCAATGGTGATGCTGTTGCGTTCCTCCCTTTCACCCCATCTGGTGGACAAAGTGAGTCCTCCATTGAATTTTTCCCGGGAGAACCCATAATGTAGCTCGGGTTGCAGTTGCCAGGTAATATCATTTTTTTGAAAGCGCACATAAGGACTTACCGTCATGTGGAATCCTTCAACCGTATTAAAATGGAAGTCATGAAGCAGGGACGGATAGCCAAATCGCCAGTGCTTGCCTATGGGATAGGAAGAGCCTCCCACCAACAACTCCATGGCCTGAAAGGACCCACCAGATTTGCCACTGCTTGATCCGCCACTGTCATCTTCGTCTTCCTCTGCTTCCTTTTTATCTTCCGCAATGGAAATGCTATCCATCACCTTGTAGCCTTTTACTTCGTAGGCCGTCAAAGGTATTGGCCTCATTTCCTGCCAGTAAGTCGAGTCTCTTTCATAGGCCATCGAATCCACTTCTCTGTCATAAACGGACACAACATCTTCGAGTGTGTCCTGCTGAAAGGCCTCGAGCACCAGCCGCACTCCCGTCGCGAGCGCCTGGAAGACGTTGATGTTGCCCATCGAGTACAGCGCGTCGACGGCACCTGCGGCATGGGCGGTCAGCCA
>JAUILF010000002.1 GCA_030433135.1 Bacteroidia bacterium
AAATAGTGCATGTATGTATTATGTACGGCGGCTTCTGTGGTCATTAGTTACCATTTGGCTTATACTTAGTGCCACGTTTGTCATAACCAGACTAATTCCGGGTGATCCAGTAATTGAACTGCTTAATGATTCAAATACATCCATTCCAGGAGGTTCCGGAAACTATTCTGTAGACGATTACCAACGGACTGCCCAGCTGCTGCACCTGGATAAACCACCATTTTACTTTTCGATAGTGCCTGCTGAATTTCATCGTGATCTCTTCGATATGCCCATACTCATTCAGCGATTTACACGTCATGTGATCAGGGAGGGTGCCACATGGGAACAGGCAAATCAGCTAATCGAAACCATTCAACAGTTAGATCCTGGCATCGCTCCTGCCGGAACCCCAGGACATTCCTTGCGAGAACTGTCCATCTTTAGCCCGTCATCACCGGAAAAAATGGTGGAGCAAAGCAATCAAATACTACAATCTCAGGATCTTGACAGTGCACAAAGAGTCGAAGTAACCAGACTGAGAAACCTCGCCAATCAAATTCAAACACAATCTGTGTCTTTCATGTACTTCATACCAATGCCCATATGGCACGGGTCTGACAATATGTATCACGATTGGATAACATCTACCTTCCGGTTGCAACTGGGAGATTCGGAGGTCGACGGATTGCCGGTCTGGACAAAAATCGGCCGTGCATTAACCTGGACTCTTTGTATTAATGTAGTTTCAATCATCCTGGCCTATCTGTTTTCCATTCCAATTGGCACCTATGCGGCCTGGAAAGGAGGACGATTTGATCAGATTATTAATCTGTTTCTCTATGTTTTGTATTCGCTTCCTGTGTTTTGGCTTACCACGATTTTAGTTGTTTTCTTTACAACCGGGGAGTATGGTACCTGGACCAACCTATTTCCGGCGACCGGAATTATGAATGTTGCCACATCAGGAAGCACCTGGTCTGCCGTGCTTCAGAACTTAGATCAGCTGATTATTCCTGTGCTGGTGATGAGTACCAGTGTCATGGCATATGTGTCCCGTCAAATACGTAATAGTGTCCACATTGAGAAAAACAAAACATACATCTGGCAAGCCCGGTCCATGGGAATGAGTGAACACAGGTTACTGTGGAGACACGCATTCAGAAATGCCAGTTTTCCTCTCATAACTATGATTGCCTATCTGATACCTGCCATGATCTCCGGTTCGCTTGTTGTCGAGGTAATCTGTAACATCCCCGGAATGGGGCGATTAATGTATGATTCGATTTTTAATCAGGATTGGAACGTCGTACTGGGAATAGTATTGATATCTGGTGTGTTGACCATTATTGGAATATGGATCAGTGACCTCTTGTATCAGTGGGCAGATCCCAGGGTCAACATTCAAAATCTCAATACATGAAGTGGGTCAAATCATACATCAAGAGACCAGTCCTGGATAAGATATTAATCCTGGTATTTGCCTCCTTCATGTTTGTCACGCTCTTCGCGGATTTTTTGGCCAATGACCTTCCTCTTTTTGCCAGAGTTGACAATAATGCTACCTGGCCTATTCTGGAAAAAGTGCTTACCGGTCAATCCACCTGGTCGGCAGAGTTTGCGGATCTCTCCACTATGGTGGTCAGAGCCCCTGTCCCCTATTCTACGAGGCCTGATCCCGGGTTGGCCGGCCGGTATCTACCCCCCTTTTCGAAAAGTGTAACCGGGGAAGGGATACATTGGCTGGGAACCGATCGGCTGGGAAGAGATGTCCTGGCCTGTCTAATCTACGGATGCCGTAAATCACTAGGTGTAGCATTCTTATCGATGCTGTTGGCAGCTTTGCTGGGTATTGGTCTGGGTGTCCTGGCTGGATATTGGAAAAACAAGTACCCCGTTACCCATCCCCTTCTGGCCAGCACCATTATGCTGATCACAGTTTATTGTGGATATCTCACATGGTATGGAGTACTGGAATCAAGGTATCTTGTTTTGGTGGTCGTTCTCCTGATCCTGGCGGCATTAGCCGGCAAAAACTGGTTGCCCGGACGGCATAACTTTAGGCTCCCTTTCGACAATCTGCTTATGCGTTTTATAGAGGTTTTTCAATCAGTCCCCACCCTGCTGATCATACTAGCATTAACAGGGATAATTTTGAATCCCGGTTTGATAGGTCTTGCCCTTATCATTGGATTGCTCAGATGGCCTGTTTTCGCCCGTTACTCACGTGGTGAGGTGCTGAAAGTTCGGGAACAAAATTATGTGCTGGCTGCAAAGATCAGTGGTCTAAATCACACTAGGATTATTCGTCGCTACATTTTACCTCAGGCAATGGGTACTTTGATCGTTGTATTCGCCTTTGGTGTTGCATCAGTGGTGTTACTTGAATCTACACTTTCCTTTCTCGGGCTGGGTGTTCCACCTGAGGAAATAACCTGGGGTGCACTATTGGGACAGGCTAAGACAAATACCAGTGCCTGGTGGCTGGCCATCTTTCCTGGATTAGGTATTTTCGTCCTGGTTACCAGCCTGAATCTGCTCGGTGATCGATTAAGACTCTCCCTCGATCCTGAGGATTAGAATTTTGGGTCCCTAACCTTTTTTCGCATTTTCTTGGACCAGAGGTTGGTCTTACTGGATTTGGAGAGGCTTTTCTTTTGCTTTTTCTGTTTGTACTGAATCTCTGCCGGGCACCCATACTTGGAACATCCGCCCTGGACCAGGCCAATCCCCAGCAAACAAATAATAGCAAACAACCCTGTCCATTTTCTCATAGCACTGAATTCGTCAAAATCTCAAAATAAAATCAGGCTTGGAACCTCCTAAAAGGTGCACAAAAACCTCGATATTTGCGTTATCTAGCAATATAATAAGTAAAATCGTGCCAGAATGAAGGATTATTCGTACGTATTTAATGCTGAATCCGGTTTTATTGATCAAATGTATCAGGAGTTCAGGAGTGATCCCTCCCAGGTAGATGAAGGTTGGAGAGCATTCTTTCAGGGATTTGATTTCGCCGGAAATGGTGGAACAACTAAGAGCGCTACCACAGATCTTGCCAAGGAATTTAGCGTGTTATCTATCGTTCATGGTTTTAGAGACAGAGGGCATCTGCTCTCAACTACCAACCCTATCCAGAAAAGGAAGGACCGAAAGCCTCACCTGGATCTTTCGGACTACAACTTAAGTGAAAGCGACCTGGATCGTCCATTTCTGGCCAGTAAGGAAATTGGGCTGGAGAATGGAACCCTTCGGGACATCCTTCAGCGTATGCATCAAATCTACACCGGCAACATTGGGTTTGAGTTTGCTCATATAGAAAACAAGGACCGCAGAATGTGGCTTCGTGACCGAATCGAAAACCGCCCACTGCACAACGATTACGGACTTTCGCTAGACAAAAAGAAAAGAATACTGCAGAAGCTGAACGGAGCCGTCGTTTTTGAGAATTTTCTCAATACCAAATACCTGGCACAAAAAAGGTTTTCACTTGAGGGAGGTGAAACGACCATTGCGGGGCTGGACGCCATCATTACCAAAGCTGCTTCTAATAGAGTAGATGAAGTGGTCATTGGTATGGCCCACCGCGGACGCCTGAATGTTCTTGCTACGATCATGGGGAAAACCTACGAGCAAATTTTTAATGAGTTTGAAGGGACTGCTATACCTAATCTGACGTTTGGTGACGGTGATGTCAAGTATCATTTGGGATTTTCCAGCCAGGTAGTAACTCCCGATGATCAGAAGATCCATCTGAAGCTGGTTCCCAATCCATCTCACCTGGAATCGGTTGATCCGGTTGTACAGGGTTTTGCAAGAGCTAAGGCCGACATACTTTATGATCATGAGTACGATCGCATATTACCCATACTGATTCACGGTGATGCAGCCCTGGCCGGTCAGGGAATCGTCTATGAGACCGCCCAGATGAGTCAATTGGATGGTTATCATGTAGGAGGCACCGTGCACTTCGTCATCAATAACCAGATTGGTTTTACTACCAATTTTGATGATGCCCGTTCATCTACTTACTCTACCGGTGTAGCAAGTACCATTCAGGCACCCGTATTCCACGTAAATGGGGATGATCCCGAAGCCGTGGTATTTGCCTGTGAACTAGCCATGGAATACAGACAAGAATTCAATACGGATGTATTTATCGATATGGTTTGTTACCGCAGGCATGGGCACAATGAAGGTGATAATCCCAAGTTCACACAACCCCGGATGTACGAACAGATCGAAAATCATCCCAATCCGCGGGAAATATATTTGAAACGACTGATTGAAAGAGGTGATGTCACCGAAGAAGTAGGAAAACAGCTGGAGGACGGATTTTGGGAAGAGCTGCAGAAAAGGCTGGATATGGTAAAAGAAAAGCCTTTACCGTACGAATACCAGGAGCCAGAGCAGGCCTGGAGAAAACTAAAACGACAAGCGTCAGTAGAAGACTTCCTGGAATCGCCCAAAACGGGCATAGCCAAGAAGAGAGCCATGCACCTGGTCGAACACCAGCTGCAGGTACCCGAAGGATTTACTCCCCTTCGTGGTGTTCAGCGATTGCTGAAAACGAAAAACAAGCTCTGGGATGAGGGCAAGATCGACTGGGCCATGGGAGAACTAATGGCTTATGGATCCATTCTCATGGATAAACATGATGTAAGAATGAGTGGTCAGGATGTCAAGAGAGGCACTTTCTCCCACCGTCATGCAGTATTCTTTGATGCCAAGACTTTTGAAGAGTACAATCGCCTCAACGATCTTGCTGATAAACAGGGAGAATTCCTCATCTACAATTCCCTGTTGAGTGAGTTTGCCGTTCTTGGTTTCGAATATGGCTATTGTATGGCTACTCCCGATTCCCTGGTCATATGGGAAGCACAATTTGGTGACTTCTACAACGGCGCTCAGGTGATCGTCGATCAGTACATAACGGCTGCCGAAAGTAAATGGCACCGGATGAATGGCCTGGTCATGTTACTTCCCCACGGTTATGAGGGCCAGGGACCCGAGCACTCCAGTGCCCGCATGGAACGGTTCCTACAGTCGGCGGCCGAATTTAATATTACGGTGGCAAACCTGACTACCCCTGCCAATCTCTTTCACATCCTAAGACGACAGTTGGCCCGGCCTTTTCGAAAGCCGTTGATAATCATGTCACCCAAGTCACTCCTGCGTCACCCGCTGTGTGTATCTACCATCGATGATTTTGTAACCGGCACCCGGTTTAAGGAAGTTTATGATGATCCGGCTGTGGAAGATGCCCAGGAAATAAAACGGGTGCTCTATTGCTCCGGCAAAGTGTATTATGACCTGCTGGAGGAAAAGACTAATAATGATCGTTCGGATGTGGCAATTGTGCGGCTGGAACAACTGTATCCTTTCCCACTGCAACAGATGGAAGCACTGACGGATAAGTATGCCCATGCGGATTCATTCTGGGTACAGGAAGAGCCATCCAATATGGGTGCCTGGCAGTACTTCTGGTCCTTTTATCGCAACCAGGATATTGAACTCATATCCCGCAAAAGCAGTGCATCACCGGCTACGGGTTATAAAAAAGTACATGCCGAACAACAGGAAGAACTGGTCAAAAGAGCTTTTGAGTAAAGGGACGCAGAACCAGGTATGTTGCAGGCATATCTGCCGCCATCATTTGAAAGGCAGCATATTATTAATGAGGAAGGTGAATCCAAAGGAGTAGGGACGTTCCCGGCAGTAGGTACAGTCCGTTCCCAAAAACTTATTTTCGAACTCCGACACATCGTTGTAACCCCAAAGCCACTGGTAATACAGTCTTACACTGAAGTTGACCACACTTTCCGGAGCCAGGTTAGCACCGATGAAGACCTTTGAGCCCCAGGTTTGAGATCTGGTCTTAAAGTCTCTGGGGTCATTCACATCTAAATACAATACTTCATTGGTGTAAATATTGTAATCAATGCTTCCTCCTATTCGTATGATACGACCAAATTCCATGCCGGCACTGATGGTCTGAATATCATAGTACAGATCAATGTCAGTAGTTGTTTTATCAAGAAGTGAGTCATTCATATCACGGATCTCAAAAGTATAATTATCGCCGATCCGCCGGGTAAAGCGCTTGGCATAGGTGAGTTCAAAAGCAGCGAGATCAGATGCATATCTTCCCCCCACCACAAAACCGTTGAGATATCGGACATCTTTCAGATACAGGGATGGCTCTTTTTCCTGACCTGAATTAGCATCAGCGATAATACTATTCATGGCAGTATTCTTAATATAAGACAGATCATAGCCGGCAATAAGATGTATCTGGCCGGAAACATGACCTGATACCAGCATAACGAAGGCAGCCACCAAGAAAGAAAGTATCGTTCTTTCCATGCTGCCAAAGTACTACTTAAAATGAAAATCTACTTGGCCGAAAACACGTAATTCCCCGTACATTGAGTTTCTCAGGCTAAATCAATACATTGCGACCAAATTGAAAACACTTAGTAGTAGAATGGAATTTATTGATAGCCATGCCCACCTCTACCTGGACAACTTTACGGAAGACATAGACGAGGTATTGCAAAGAGCCCGGGACAAAAGCATCGCCCGAATTCTACTACCCAATATCGACTGCAGCACCATTGAGGCCGTACATAAGCTGGAGAAAGAATCCAACGAATATTGCCTGGCTATGATGGGCCTGCATCCTTGCAGTGTCAAAGCCAACTTTGCTGAGGAACTCGCCACCATTAACGCGCAATTTGAAAAGAGGGATTATATAGCCGTAGGTGAAATCGGTCTGGACTACTATTGGGATAAGTCAACCACAGACTGGCAAAAGGAAGCCTTTCATGAACAAGTCCGGTGGGCCCATGATCGAGACCTGCCCATTGTCATTCACAGCCGGGATTCCATTGATGATATTCTTGATCTGCTTGAGACCTGGAGTTATCCCGGTCTTGAAGGAGTATTTCACTGTTTTACCGGTGATAAAACCCAGGTTGCCAGGATTCTCGACCTGGGATTTATGATGGGACTGGGAGGAGTCATCACTTTCAAGAACAGCAACCTGGACAACATCATCCACCAGATTCCGATTGAACATGTAATCCTGGAAACCGATGCACCCTATCTCACACCTCATCCACACCGGGGCAAACGCAATGAAAGCAGCTACATTCCCTTGATCGCCAAAAAAGTGGCCGCAACCACAGGTCTCACCCTCGACGAGGTGGCCAGGCAAACCACCGCCAATGCCAGGAGGTTGTTTCGAATCTAGATGCAAAAATTCTTTGCTTTGTAAGACAACCTTCGCAGTGGTTCCCCGCATCTATGATGACAGAGTAACATCGGGAATACAAATCAGTACCGGATGAACATCTTATTTGTTGAATAGGCGGAAGTCTACAGCCACTATCCTGCATATGAATAAATGAGTCGTCATCATGAGATTTTTGATTTATTTTAGATATTTGCTCCACATTGACAGTTTATCCGATAAAATTGGATAAACCCTGTCCCGGAGAGGTGCTCGAGTGGCTGAAGAGGCACGCCTGGAAAGCGTGTATACCCCTAAAGGGTATCGAGGGTTCGAATCCCTCTCTCTCCGCAGATTTTGATCTGACCGAAATGCTCGAATCTGTTCTTTTGAAATGGGTCTGAAAACGCTTCTCGGATGACAAAAAATCTAACCTGAAAATCTGGCAAAGGGAAAGCTCTTTGCCAAACCCTTCCTCAAAAAATGCCAATAAACTACAGTCGATCTTTCAGCCCTTATCTGGCTGTATATCAATCAATTGACAAATGAAAACAGGACACATTATACGTGATTGATTTAATATTAAACAAAAATGTTATTTGATCACAAAATTGAAATGTTGAATACGGCAAAGTCCTTGAACAGCGATTTAAAATTTGTCCTATTTATCAATCTACTAACTAATAATTTTTTAATTTAACCGTCCTATAATTAACTCATTTAATAAACGAAAATCCTAACTGTTATGCGAAAATTGCTTGCATTGCTGCTTGTTTTTGGAATCGTGGCTGCCTTTGGGTCTGTAGATGTTATGGCTCAAGGTGATGGGGCTACCGGTTTCCAGGTCTTGAAAGAAAAGTTTATAGAGGGAGACTGGCGATTCATGAGCCTTGTATTGATCTGCCTCATTCTTGGCCTTGCATTTTGTATAGAACGAATCATTACTCTTAACCTGGCTACAACCAACACTGATAAACTCATGAGTAAAATAGATGAGCGTTTGTCTCAGGGTGATGTAGAAGGTGCTATGGAGGTTTGTAAGTCAACTCCCGGTCCTACTGCCAGTGTACTTTATGAAGGAATTAGAAATGCTCATAATGGTCCTGAAGCCGTTGAAAAGGCCATTACCTCATACGGTAGTGTCCAAATGGGGCTTCTCGAGAAAGGACTGGTTTGGATCTCACTTTTCATTGCCATTGCCCCGATGCTTGGATTTATGGGTACGGTAATTGGTATGATCCAGGCGTTTGACCGAATTGAGGCTGTAGGTGACCTTTCACCATCTGTAGTTGCAGGGGGTATCAAGGTAGCCCTGCTTACCACCGTATTTGGTTTGATCGTTGCCATTATCCTGCAAATATTCTATAACTATATCGTATCCAAAATAGATGGTATCGTGAACAAGATGGAAGATGCCTCTGTTGGATTGGTAGATGTTATGGCTCGAAATAACGTTTTTAAATAATAAAGCTGGACAAACATGTATAAAGCACTTACAAAATATGGCCAGCTTGGTGCCTTCCTCATAGGGCTGATTGTCATTGTTGCCTACCTGGCCAGCGTTTTCGGCGGCCTGGAAGGATTCAATGCCTTAGCTAAGGAGGACAGGGGTACAACTGGAATTTTTGACACCGGACTTTATCTGACTATTGCACTTTTTATCGTCTGTGCAGTTGCAGCAGTATTGTTCGGGTTATATCATATGATTACGAATCCGAAAGGTGCTTTGAAAGCTATTATAGGGATAGCTGTTTTGCTCATCCTGTTTTTTGCACTCTACTCAACTTCAACTCCGGAGAATTCAGGCATTGTAGCCAATGCTGTGGAAAAATTTGGACTGACCTCGGGTGAGAGTCAATTTATCAGCGCTGCTATAAAATCTACGCTCATTTTGGGTGGATTGGCTGCGTTAGCTTTCATAGTGTCAGAGATTACGAACCTCTTTAAATAATAACATTATGGCAAAGACAAGTAGTCGGGACCGGATGAAGAATGAAATCAATGCAGGATCTATGGCTGACATTGCCTTCCTCCTGCTGATCTTTTTCCTGGTTACCACAACAATTGATGTGGATAAGGGTATCACTGTTAAACTTCCACCCTGGTCAGACGAGCCACCTGAGATTCAACAGTTAAAGAAAAGAAACGTCTTTTCAGTGCTGGTTAATGCTCAGGATCAACTCCTGGTTAGAGGTGAATTAGCTGAGATAGATGAACTCCGGGAACGAACTAAAGAGTTTATTGCCAACCCTTTGAAAAAAGAGGATCTCTCTACTAATCCAAAGAATGCGATTATCTCTCTTAAGAATGACCGTGGTACCAGCTACGAGCAGTATCTGGCTGTATACAACGAACTTAAGGCAGCTTATGATGAGCTTTGGGACGAAGAATGTAGAAGGTTGTATGGCATACCTTATAGTGATGATCTTCCCATAGCCTACAAAAGGGCTATTAAGGAAAAGATTCCTATGGTATTGTCTGAAGCAGAACCCACAAACTTTGGTGAAGAATAAATAGAAGAACAAATGGCACATTTTGTAAAGAAAAGAGGAAAAGCATCACCAGAGGTTTCAACTGCCTCTCTACCGGATATTATCTTTATGCTACTGTTCTTCTTTATGGTAGTAACAGTATTGAGAGATGGTGAAAGAAAGGTACAGGTAGTGGTGCCTGAAGCAACACAATTGCAGAAACTGGAGCAAAAGTCTCTCGTGAATCACATCTGGATTGGTAAACCGGTTGAAAAATACCAGGCTATGTATGGAACCAGCCCAAGGATTCAATTAGGAGACAAATTTGCTAATGAGAATGAAATTCCGTTATTCCTGGAGCAACACAAAATCAAAGTTCCGGAACCACAACGACCCAGAATCACCAGTTCCCTGAAAGTGGATGGTGATGTCACCATGGGAATTGTAACGGATGTAAAGACCGTATTGCGAAAATCAGGACAACTGAAAATAAACTATTCAGCTAGACCAAAGCAAAATTAGGATTTTCAAAGAATTGGTCGTCAAGAGCCCGAATTACTCATTGTGATTCGGGCTTTTTCATTTCGTATGCTCCCCATTCCTTTTAAAAACAATGTGTCTGATTAGAGTCTGCTTTCACATCCCATAACCCTGCTGACGATCCTGTCAGCACCTTGCACTGACGATGCTGTCAGCACCTTGCACGGAAGTGATCTCAACACCAGGCCCCTATTGGCAGTTCGATTTATGCTCAATCGTATCGAACCTGAGATTACCTATCCTCCTTCCTAAGGAAAGCGAGCGAATCCTCTACCGCAGGCGGTCAGCAGATCGTACCAGCTTTTCGTCCTTTCTGATGTTGCGTATGGCAAGTACCAGGAAAAGAATGGATACTACAGGAATCAGGTATCCAAATTCGACCGTAACCCTGGTAGCATCCGGCAAAACCTGGTAAGCCTGGTAGAATAGTATTAGCGACATAACAATCGTAATGATCACCAGGGCCACATTCAACCGGCCCAATTTCATTTGAAGCTTTCTGTTTCGAAAGAGAAAAACAATGAACACAGGAAGTGCTATACAGAGCAGGACCAGGCTCAGCAAGATGATATGATCATTGACACGAAGCACCTCGTCTGCCAGCATGACATCTGATATGGTCACGTTATCCGCAGGGTCCACAGAAAGGAATGATATAGAGTTGACAAACAAAAGCGCCATACTGACTGCGGCAAGGATTAGGAAAACTGTCTGTATTCTTTGTATCATGTCTTTTTATTATCAATTAAGTTGGCCCCGAAATTAAGAAATAATGCTATGAGCATACCCCTCCAAAGTACAGCCAGTTATTGGGAAGCCAGGCACTTTTACCAACCGCGCGATGTCATTATCGTTGGTGCTGGACTCATTGGCCTGGCCACAGCTCTGTCTATCCGGGAGTTAAAGCCACATTGGTCGATTCTGATCATAGACAGACATCCGGTGGGTCTGGGTGCCAGCACCAGGAATGCGGGGTTTGCCTGTTTTGGGAGTCCATCCGAACTACGGTCTGATATTGGTAACCGGGATCTGCAGGACGTAATTAACCTGGTTCGATTTCGCTGGGAAGGCCTGAGTAAGTTGCGTCAATTAGTTGGAGATAACAACCTGAGATACCAACCTGCCGGGGGATATGAGGTTTTCCTTGATGATGATGAAGTTGCATTTGACCGCTGTGTCAAAATACTTCCTACACTCAACCGAGAGTTGGCATTTGCGGGTTCAGATGCGTTTAGTATTGCCAATTCTTCCGCAATTTCAGAAACGGGCATGACCAAGGTACGTCACATGATTCACTGCCATCATGAAGGCATGATTGACCCGGGGGCGATGGTTGCTCATTTACGACAATTGTGCTACAAAAGCAAAATCGACCTGCTGACGGGCCATGATGTAAGTAAGGTTGGAAGTGATTCTACCGGGGCTTTTCTTCAAACCACTGATGGGCTAGAGCTGAAGGCATCCTGCCTGGTAATGGCAACCAATGGATTTACCAAAAAATTGATTCCGGATCTCCCTCTTTCTCCTGCCAGAAACCAGGTTATTCTCACAACTCCGATACCTTCACTGAAGATAAAGGGTACCTATCATCATAACGAAGGTTACCTCTACTTCAGGAATGTTGATCAACGGATATTGCTGGGAGGAGCGCGCAACATAAACCTGAGTGAAGAGAGCACAGCCGAATTTGGGACAACTTCTCCCATTATCCATTATCTGAGGAATTTCCTTGGCGATATTGTGCTACCCGACCAACCATGGGAGATTGAGTCCATGTGGAGTGGGATTCTGGGAATCGGCCCCGCCAAAAATCCCCTGATACAATGGTACGAAGACCGCATTCTCATTGCCTGCAGAATGGGCGGAATGGGCATTTCTATCGGTGCTGCAGTGGGATCAAAAGCTGCCCAGATGGTGGTGGCTACTTAATTTAGTGTTAACTCCTTGTTTGTTACAAGTCTTTGCCATCTTTGTTGCGTTAGGAACTTGACGACTTGTGTATGATAGCTAGACTAAGCATTTGCTTTCTCATACTCTTTTTTGCCCTGGAGATCACTGCCCAGATTACTCCAAAAGTTATTCCCCAGGAAGAGGCTGACACCACCCAGTCAAGTTTGGTGATTGTGGATCAGGCTGACAAAATTCGCAGGATACTTTCCGGAGAAGACAGTGAGACCATGATTCTGACCGGAAACGTGGAAATGCACCAGGACAGCCTGTTCATGAGTTGTGATTCAGCCCGGAAGGAAGGAAATAATCTGGTCGCTACTGGCAATGTGATTCTACAACAATGGGATTCTTTAAATGTCTTCTCGGAAAGACTGTCCTACTTTGGCAATACAAAAGACGCATACCTGCGTGACTCGGTAGTACTCCAAAATAAGTCACAGAAACTATTTACAGATAGCCTCGCCTATAACACGCAGACCAAGATCGCCATCTACGAGCAAGGGGCCATTCTGACCAATGACACCACTACCTTATACAGCAAAAAAGGAACATATTACGTGGCGCTGGACGAGATCTATTTTAAAGATAGCATCTACATACAGTCTGAAGAATTTGAACTGTATGCGGACACTCTGAAGTTTAATACGGAAGAACAAAAGGCTTACTTTCTGGGGCCTACCCTCATCCATCTCGAAAATGGAAGCCAGGTGTATTGTGAAAGTGGATATTACGATATGGCCAATAGCGATGCCCTTTTCACCCAAAATGCTCAATATGTCGATTCAAATCAGGTAGCCAAAGGAGACTCGATCTTCTATGATGGAACCCTGCAAAAAGTTACCCTGGACGGCAATGCTACGCTTACAGAACCGGGAAAAACCGCCAATGCAAATCAAATCATCTATGATGAAGTGACGAAGGTCCTGACCCTGTCAGGCGATGCTCATTTTGAGGACTCAACCCGGATGATCGATTCCGAGACCCTTGTATACGATGTAAATGAGGATAAAGTTTCCTCAACATCCAGATCTGTCATGAACAACGCACCTCAGTTTCTGGAAGCAGATACCATTGATTTTGATAACGAACAGGGGCTCGGTTTGGCACTGGGGAACGTTGTTTTCCGGGACACCTCCTCAGATTACACTGTATTATGTGATGAAGCCCTATACATTGATTCATCCAAGTACCTCAAAGCATACCGGGGCAGACCACTTTTGATCAGTCAACTCGAAGCGGATTCATTCTTTCTCTCCTCAGACACCCTGATCTTTTTCGAACTGGCTGAATCACTGGATACCAACAGGCAATTCTTGGCCTTTAACGATGTCCGTATTTACAAAAGTGATCTACAGGCATTATGTGATTCGCTAACCTTCTCCTCTACCGATTCACTTTTTCATTTATATAAAGATCCCATCATTTGGTCTGACACGTCACAATTTGTAGCAGATTCTATTCGTATACAACTGGCCAATGAAGCGATTGATAAAATCTATCTGAAGCAAAATGCGTTCATATTGAACTCAGCTGACGAAATACTATTTAACCAGATGAAGGGAAAGGAAATAACAGCTTTCTTCAAAGAAGGTGAAGTAGACAGGATGCTGATCAAAGGAAATGCCACCTCGATCTATTATGCTCTGGATGATTCCAAAGCGTATATAGGTGTTAATGAAACCGAATGTAGCAGTATGTTACTCAAATTTGGGAACAATGAAATAACAGATATATTGTTCTATGATAACCCAAAATCAAAGTTTCATCCGATCCAGAAGGTTAACCCAAATGCACTGTTACTGGAAGGCTTTGATTGGAGAATTGAAGAGCGTCCTGCTTCCAGAGACGAAATAACTACGTTTGCCATACCATGAATAAGATACTTATCCTGCTGTTTGCACTTTTTACAACTGCCGGGTGGAGTGCATCCACTCCGACGGACACCTTCCGTCTGGCCAACGATGCTATGCAGAATGGAGAGGATCAGGATGCCATTCATCTCTATACGACCATCGCGGATCAGGGTTATGGTTCGTATCAGCTTTTCTATAACCTGGGAACAGCCTATGCCAAACAGGATGACTGGTATCATGCCCGGCTTTACCTCGAAAGAGCCAGCCTGCTCGATCCAACAAATGAAGATGTGACCAATAATCTGGAGTTCGTGAAGACCCAGTTGGAGGATTTTTATCATTATCCCAGGTATCCACTTTTTGGAGTCATTGCGTTTGTCCACGCCCATTTGGGGTACCACTTTCTCAACATCATGTTACTCGGCCTGATCCTGGTATTTTCAGGATCAATCTACTTGTTCTCAAAAGATCGGACGAGGAGAAACCTTATTATCATGGGAGCAGCCGGAGCTGCGCTTTT
Organism: Bacteroidia bacterium; assembly: GCA_030433135.1. Taxonomy (GTDB): domain Bacteria; phylum Bacteroidota; class Bacteroidia; order Chitinophagales; family Saprospiraceae; genus JABDMH01. Next base: position 14,548 of record JAUILF010000002.1, read on the forward strand.
GGTGATTGCTACCCTAGTCTTTTTCGAGCAGACTTATCTGAATTTCCACAGTGTGATGGGCATAGTAGATAGTGAAGGTCATGCACTCTACCAGCATCCCGATGAACAGGCTGCTGTAGAAAATCAATTGCCCGGTGGATTTAAAGTGCGAATCCGAGAGACGGTAGGCCCCTGGGTCAAGGTGGATCTGGCCGATGGCACTGAGGGATGGCTAAAATCAGATCAGATCACGATGTTGAACCAGTCTTTCAAGATGCTTAAAAGCTGAGAACACGGTTCAGACAATCCATATGCGCAAAAAAAAAGAGCTTACAATCATAAGATCACAAGCTCTTGTATTTTGTGGTAAGCGGTGGCTTTTACTTTTCCACTCCGCCGTCCAGTCTTTCCTGGTATTCCTGAAGTTCTTCCCATTTACCTTCTACGGCCAGTGTTGCTTGTTTGGGCCAGGTTGTGGGGTTAAACATTTTGTACCGGTTACCGGCTGACTCCAGTATCTCGTTCAGCTTTTCTGGATCAGATTCGGATAACACTTTAAGATCGGTTATACCTGCTTCTTTCAGAATAGACTCCAATTTAGGACCTACACCTTCAATGATCTTCAGATCATCTTCCTTTACTTTCTTAGCAGGCTTCTTGGGAGCAGGCTCTTCAGTGCTGGCTTCAGCAGGTGCTGCCTCTTCTTTTGCCGGCTCTTCTTTCACCACGGGAGCGGCCTTAGCAACAGATGGCCTGGCCACAGTCTCCTGAACTTCTTCAAAAGGAAGTACAGAGATGAAGGTACGATCCTTTCTACCCTTACGATAGGATACAGTGCCATCCACAAGTGCGTACAGGGTGTGATCTTTACCCATGCCTACATACTCACCGGCATGGAACCGGGTACCGCGTTGACGAACCAGGATATTTCCGGCTCTGGCCAACTCGCCACCAAAAACTTTAATACCCAGCCGTTTACTATGGCTGTCTCTTCCGTTGTCCGAACTACCTACTCCTTTCTTATGTGCCATTGCTTAGAGATTTATCCAGCGATTGAATCCACTTTCAACTTGGTAAAAGCCTGACGATGGCCATTCTTTACCTTGTATCCTTTTCTTCGCTTTTTCTTAAATACGATAACCTTATCACCCTTTTCGTGTCCCAGCACGGTTGCTCTTACCGAAGCAGATGCAACAAGTGGGGTACCAACGGATGTTGACCCGTCTTTTCCAACCAGATGCACCTTGTCGAAGGAAACCTGATCGCCTTCTTCGGCATCCAATTGATGTACGAAGATCTCCTGACCTTCGATTACTTTAAATTGCTGACCGGCTATTTCTACGATTGCAAACATGCTTGAAAAATTTTGGACTGCAAAGATAGGCTATTCGTCCTAATATACAAGGATTTAACTAACAAAAAGCAACAATGAATCAGGGGCCGAATACCTTCCCTGATGCTGACTGTATGAGAGCTGTCGGAAGCAACTTCCTGTTAAAAAGAGTGTCAGCGTATTTGCAGCATATTTGGCTCGCCGTAAGCGCACGGTCATGCACGTGAGCTATTTTTCAATATCCTGGGCAAACTGGTAGCCATTCACTGGCAGAAGTTCATCCAATTTATTGACATGGTGGTCATCAATTCGGTAGAATACGTCTGTAAGCCATTTGGCAGGGTCAATATCATTTAATCTACAGGTGGCAAACAATGAATAGTATAAGGCCGCATACTCAGCTCCCTGATGAGATCCAGCAAATAAATAATTTTTTCTTCCCAGTGCTAATGGACGTATTTGATTTTCGATCAAATTGTTGTCTGGTCTAAGCTTTCCATGTGTGGTGTATGCAACCAACCCACGCCATCTAATCAACATATACCTTATGGCTTTATACATGGATGTATTGGGAGGGTGTATATCCTTATTCTTCTCTAGCCACTTTTTAAGATCGTCCAGGATAGGCACCGATTCTTCTTGTCTCAGTGTATACCGTTGTTCTTCGGTCATTTCTTTCTGAGTGGCTTTTCTCTCTATGAGATACAGTTTTTTAATCTCGGTGAGTACATGAGAAGCGTTTTCCTCATCATAAGACAGTGCTTGTTCAAATTTACGTCGACTATGTACCAGGCAATGCATCAGTATAACCTCATCCTCTGTCCCTTTCTCCTCGTAAGAAACGTTGCCGTCCACTTGTAAATGACCTTTGAAGCCTTCCAATGAACTGAGTATATTTTTCTTCTCTTTGGTTTTTATGTAGTCAAACACAACCAGTTTCTCTTCTGGTGCCAGTTTGACCAGCATACAGCCTTTGACGGCACTTCCTGGTTTGTCTTTGTTCAATACTGGGATGCTGGATTCATCAGCCTGAATATAGTCACTGGCCATCAATTTCTTGTTCATGATTTCGAACAACTTATCCAGTTTTTTCAACCCCAGAGCAATCATTCCATTTAAGGTAGACCGGGGGAGCTCTATGTGTTCACGTTTAAATATTTTCGATTGGCGATACAGAGGTAGGTGATCTACATATTTCTGCACAGTTACATGAGAGACCAAACTTGGAGCAGCCTGATATTTGGGAAATGGATCATTCAGCGGAGCTATATGGATGCCCCCTTTGTCGTCCAGGTATTTAGGTCGTACGGTGGATCTGACGTAAATTTCTGCTGGACTATACTCTAACTTTTCACTCACTTCCTGACCCAGCAAGGTCATGGCCTCTGTATCCACATCTGGTTCCAGAACGATTTGTTCACGCCTTAAATGATCGGGTAACTTTTTGCGTTTCGGTTTCTTGCGCTTCGGCTTCTTTGCAACCACCTGTGTGCGTGGGTCTTCATCTGCTCCTTCTTCCACTTCATCTGCTGAATCTTCAAACATACTGGTTTGCTTGGGATCCTCTCCCCCAACAAACCGTTCTGACTTGGATCCGAATACGGCTCTTTTGAGCTGTTCTAATTCAAATTGCAGGTAATCAATTTTATGCTTTTGATCGACGGCAATAGCTACTAATTCTTCCCTACTTAAGGTCTCAAGTTCCACATACTAAAAGTACGAAAAACACATGATAAACCCTTATAATACATCGAGTTATCTCCCCTTTTTTAGCACATTTTTTATGCCCTCCTCACGTAGCGCTTGCGCATCTTGATTCCTTGCATTTGTACCCCCTCCAACATCATCATCAAGGTAGCCAGGGAAAGCTCCTGGTGTGCTAAATCATCTCTTTGGGAGGGTAATTCAAAACTCCCGCTTGAGAGCTTCTTGTAGTAGATGACAAAGCCCGTCCGATCCCAGATCAATACCTTGATCATCGTACGTCGCTTATTCACAAAGATGAATGCATCTCCTTTCATCAGGTTCTTATCCATCTCATTATTTACCAAGCCACATAGACCGTCAAAACTCTTGCGCATATCGGTAGCTTCTTTGTACAGATAGTATCTTCTGCTTGATGGTATACTTATCATCTTACTGGATCAAGCCTTTTACATATTCGGGTGTGACTGGCTCGTAGTATCGTAGCACTGTGCCGTTGGTCAATTCTAATTCCATCCAAACAGCACCACTTTGGTGTTTTGGCTTCACATCTAGCTTAATGAAACCCTGGGAGCGTTCTTTTTCACTTCTATATTTCGTTACCCAATAACTCAAGGTGGCTATCTTGATCCCTTTTGCCTTGCAAAAATCTTCTCTGCCTAAATTACTGGAATAATATTCCTCTATGATTGGATACATCTCATCGGAAGTCCTGGCCATATTTTAACTTTTTCTGCAAAATACCGGTCTGGATCATTCCCGACAAGACGTGCGTCACCGTGCGCTTACAGCCAGTTAGCTTGTTAGCCGGTTAGCTTGTTAGCCGGTTAGCTTGTTAGCCAGTTAGCTTGTTAGCCAGTTAGCTTGTTAGCCAGTTAGCTTGTTAGCCAGTTAGCTTGTTAGCCAGTTAGCTAAAAACCAAAAAGCCAACGAGCCAAAAAGCCAAATAGCCAACCAGTTTACCAGTCCCGATCAGCCTCCGGCTGGCCTCTGGCTGGCCAATCAGCCAACCAGCCAACGAGCCAATCAGTTTACCAGTCCCGATCAGCCTCCGGCTGGCCTTCGGCTGGCCAACTAGTGCTTAATAAAGGGCTGAGCCAGAGACAATCCGTTATTAATTAGTCGCAAGTAATAAATACCTGCGGGCAAATCAGCTACTAAGCAGGTGTTATTTTGGGACGAAATAGGTTGACTGATGACGAGGCTCTGAGCAGCATTGTATATTTCCATTTTGCCACCAATCCAGGTATTATCGTCCAGATTGAGGTTTAGCCGGTCCCTGACCGGATTGGGCTGGATGGAAAATCCTCCGGTAGTTTCAAGCTCTTGAGTCGAAGTCGTTGATTCTGTCCTGAACCTTCGAATCCAGCCATCACCTTTGGTTAAAAGGTAGATCTCACCCGAAAGGTCAGTTCCAAATCTGAGATCTGCTCTTCCCTGCCCTACCATACCAAGAAGCGTCACTTGATTACCCAGGCTGTCATGCAGATGTAGTTCCTGGAAAGGAGTGAGGGTGCCGGGAGTTAACTGATCCGCAGGAGCCAGGAAAAGTCTACCTGAAACAATATCTCCACATAAATATTGCCCGTACAATGGGCTTCCATCTACACGGTCTGTATATCCTCCGATGATGGCATTGCCCTCATCATGATCGTACATGGCTACCGGGTAGACATAGTTATGAGAAGTGTCATCATCGGGTAAGGGATAGACAAACTCCCTGCCTGATGGCCTGTCATAGAGGAAGGTTCCCTCTCTTACACCCCAGCCATAATTGCCACCTGCAATACCAAGGTTGAGTTCTTCAATATTCTTTTCACCAATCTCTCCGATAAACATGTTGTGATCACCTTCCGGATCCCAGGAAATACGGTGAGGGTTTCGAAAACCATAAGCCCATATCTCACGCAATACGGTGGAATCATTATCCTCTATAAACGGGTTGTCAGCTGGTATGCCATATTGTCCATTTTTGCTGTCAGTTCCCAATGGGTCGATTCTTAAGATTGTTCCGAGATGAGATGAGCGATTTTGCAAATTGTCTTCCAGGAACAGGATGGATGAACCACCATCTCCAATACAGATATATAGGTTGCCATAATCAGCATCATTGGGTGTTGCCGTTGGATTAAAGGCAATTTCCTGAACGCCGTGCAGGGAGTTTGGAAAATCGAAACGCACTACTTCACGCATTTCTCCGGCAAACCTGTTTGCTTGCGGATCTTCTACAGTCCATTCGGTGATCACCCATTGCATTTGGTATCCCGATCCGTCATCATGGGGCACTGAAAAATCAGCCGTTGCGCTGTTGGCACGTTCACTGTGGCTGGTGTAAAATTTGCCGTTGCTAGAAAACTCCGGATGAAAGGCAAATGCTCCAAAGCCTGTACCTTTGCCCGGGGCATCAATAAAACGGTTGAAATTGTAGGGTATACTTAAATAAAGATCCGCTTCTTCACCATTAATAACCCATAAAAACCCACGCAGGTCGTTTACAAATAATCGTCCAATACCGTCATTTAGTTCTCGCAATAAATTAATTCTGGTAAATGGTGCTGAATTATCGCTTGCTCTTATCTGTATCCAGTTTTCTATTTCCAGGGATATTCCCGAGGAACCAATGGACTCAGGTACCGGATCAGTAACCTGAGCGGTTGTACTCAAAATACAGGAGATTGACAGGGTGAATAAAAGTAAGAACTGCTTCATGGTGTTTTTAGTTAAAAGGTGTGATTAGGTGTAAAATAATTTTCCCTCACATTCTGCAAAAGGGAATAATTAATGGGTGAGGGATAAAAAAAGGATCCTGCCGTTGCAGGATCCAGTCTACTTGCCAAGAATGATTGAGAATCTATAAAACCCAGTGCATCTAACCATGAGTTTGGATCGACGCACCGGACAAAAATAGAGAGCTCTTCTAGTTCTTTACCATTCTACCGGTAGCGGTAGTTCCGTTGGTTGTCAGTTTGTACAAGTAGGTTCCGGCTCTTAGATCTGATCCGTTGATCTCGATCTGGTGAGTTCCGGATCTGAGTTCTTGCTCAAATGATTTTACCAGTTTTCCGGTAATATCAAAAATGTCAAGTCTCACCTCATCGGCCACCTCGGTTGTAAAGGTCACATTGGTTTTGTCAATAAATGGATTCGGGAAATTGATCATTTCAAATTCAGATGTAGGTACTACCTGGTCTTTAGTAGAGGTAGTCAAATCTGAAAAATCATCCACGAAATCAGGATGCCAGTACAATGCCCCGATAATCTCACCGTCCGTAGCAGCAGTGTATAGATCGGCGTTCATCACGGTAAAGTCACCATTGTCAGGATCGACAAACATGGGGTCAACTCCTTCCATATTTCCATCTTTTTCGATGGTACCTCCGATATCAAATATGGGAGCAACTTCGAACAAGACGTTGTTTTCCAATGAAATGGAATGTCTTCCCGACGTGTTGTTAAATTTCAGCGAACCTTCATTTTCTGCAATCTGAGTATGGAAAATATTGTTGGTCATTTCAATGGTCAGAGTTGCCTCATCATCTCCATCGGAATTACCAAAAATCTCCTTTCCAGCTCCTTCATCTGATGAAAGATTATAACCGGTATTGTGATCATAAATGAAGGTCTGACTGTCATCGACACCATAGTGACGGATCCAGTTGAATTGCTGACCGAGATTCCAGAAGGTATTGTTTTCGAATACATATGGTTCGTTTGAACCCTGGTAGTTCTTGACGTAGATTCCATGTCCGCCACCACTGTCGTAGATGAAGGAGTTAATTACAGTACAACGGGTCAGAGCCGTTTCATCCAGGTTGGCATCATTGGCATCATTGAAGATATCTTCAATGGTATTGTGCAATCGGCATCGATTGATATAGACTGCAATCTGTGCACCAGTGTTGCCTCGTGTATCGATAATATTGCTGGCTCCTCCACCATTCACATCTATACCAATCAAAGTCAGATCTGCACCAAAGTTTAATTGGAAAATGGGATTTACTCCAAATTGATTGTCAATAACCGGCATATTCTCCAATCCAGGTAATTCCGGAATGGTATCGGCGATAATTACCAGGGTTTTATTTATTTCATAAGCTCCCGTCACAGGAATATAAAGACCTCCATTTACAAGGACAAGAGTATCTCCGCTGTTTGCTTCCTGAATGGCGAGGTAAAGAGCGTCAAAATCTGGCTGTACAACAATCCGGCTTCCTCCTGCACCTTCTACAGAAAAATTGATCGTGTATTCCAGAGTTGAAGAATCCTGAGCCGTAACGGTGATTACAGCAGAACCAGGCAGATCTGTAAATTCTCCATCACCTTCTACGGTAGCCGCTGAATCAGAAGCAGTGGCAGTGATGGTCACCGAGGTCGTTCCTTCAGGAACTTCTACACTGTAGGTAGTCACGCCGGCATCAAAAGCCGGGGTTAATTCACCTTCACTTACTTCCAGAGCACTCAGCGTAGCATCATCACTCAGCTCAGTGATCGTCTCCAATACGGTACAGTCATCGGTAACCGATAGTGATTCATACATAGCTGAGATATCTGTAGCGGACATCGCACTATCGAGCAGCATTAATTCATCAATAACACCATTGATCTTACGTACACCCGAGTGATAATTTCCAATCACAAGTGGTAAGGCAGGTGTTGAAATGTCCTCTTCGGTTTCGTCCAGAGCAGATCCAAACAATTCACCATTCAGGTACAAGTACAGTGAATCAGAAGCACGATCTCGTACAGCTACAATGTGATTCCATTGGTCAGCCGGGAAAGTGGTTTCATCAATGGCCACACCCAATTGTGTTTTGGTAACGTCATCATCAACTGCAAATCGCAGTTCGCCATCTTTAGTAGCTATGGTATAATAATGTCCGTTTCCATTTTCCAATTGATCACCAGAACTTGAGTTGGAACCTTTCAATAGCAGGTTCATTTCGGCTGTATTCGTATGAGGATCGATCTTTGCCAGTATAGAGGCAGTAAAATCCTGGTCTCCATCAAAATTGATGGCAGCATTGTCGTTCACCCAGATAATGGCATCGTCTTTTGTCGAGCCGGAGAAGTCCAATGCATTGTTTACACCGCATTCTACCCAGCTGATTCCGTTGCCGTTGAGTATTTCACCATCGGCACTTCCTACCTGGTCTTCCACAACCGTTCCGGTAAGGTCATCAAAGTTATAATGAGCAACTACACCAGAGAGTGTAGGAACCACCATGCCATCGGGAGTAGCTCCAAGTAGCATCTTAATGGTATTATGCAGTAGAAGGGTCGACTCATCGGTAAAGGCGGTAAAGTTCCTCACTTTGGGATCGGAACTGTCATCTGAACCCATTTGCAGATAAACACGAGGTCCGGCAAAGGTAGCGTCAGAACCGGGATAGGCCTCAGCCCCCGTATCCCACATAGCCATGACTACGGTTCCATCTCCAGGCCCACCATCATGACTCAGACTACCCAACAAGGTAGCGTCGTGATTTACTTCAAAAGAATCGGCGCCATATCCAATATAGTCGTAAAACCAGGTATGGTATCCAATGAGACTGTCGGCATCCTCATCAAGTCCGGTAAAGACCGGAAGTGCCGGATCAGCCAACTTCATGTCGGTCACGCGATCCATAGCTACCAGACCAGCACTGTCTACTTCACGGGAGGCAGAGCCACTGTTGATCCATTGCATTCTGCTACTGCGCATGAGGTAGGCTGAGAAACAAATGATTGGTGTACTGACTTCGGCCCAGGCTTGTGCTTCGGTAAAGTCACCACTGCTTACTCCCCGTCCAATTATGACCAGGTCGTAGCCTTCCAAAGTGTCATAAGAAAATTCAAAGTCTTGTTCGTATTCGGTCGAATTGTTGTAACTCATATCCACATCAAACCCTCTTCCACGCAGATCGTCAATTAAACCCTGCTCTCTCGGTACACCCAGTGAGTCCACCTCTTTAGTCAGGAACGCGATCTTGTACGAAGTCGGATCGAAATCCTGTCCGCTTAGAATAACGGTACTGATGAGTAATAAAATTAATGTACATGTCTTTCTCATAAATGATCGTTTTGCTGATTAATTTTTAAATAATAATGGCATGATAACCTCTCTATTTTTTAATTGCCGTAGCCGGGATTCTGGTAGCCATCCGGATTGGTCATAGCATCCAACTGACTCTGTGGAATAAATCGAAGACCATGATATTCCTGGATAAATGGAGCTGCGTCCAAATTGTGTTCGCTGACCCTTTCCACTAAGGTTCCCGTACGCTTCAGGTCAAAAAATCTTTGATTTTCGGTGGCCAGTTCCCGGGCACGTTCATCCAGGATAAAATCGATATCTACATCACCTGCAGGGATCATCATTTCGTCTTCTCGCCCTTCTACCGACCGGGCTACCCGTAGCGTGTTTAAATAATCGGTTGCCAAATCCGTATTGCCAGTCAGCAAAGCCGCTTCAGCTGCAATCAGGTACATCTCCGAAATACGGAACACATAAGCATCACGCTTGGAAAAGGCTGTTGCCAGTTCGGGTCGGGTCGGGTCTTCGTACTTGCGGGTAATCGGGAAATAAAATTGTCGATTGATAACCGCATTATTAAAAGAGCCATCCGGTAGATACATATCATTGATATCGACAATGATGTAACCCTTTTCCGGGTGAAAGTAGAAGAGGTCGTTTTCGTTAAATTTTGCTTTCTGATCTTCTGGTACCGGAGTCTTGGAAAAGTAGATGGCGGTGTCACCGATACCAAACATAGGCTCGGCCCATTTTTCGCGTTCCACCTCTAACCGTTCTCCATTGACAAAGATGAAGGGTCTCCACTTGGGGAGCGCTGCTTCAGAGTTGGCCAACCAGGTATTTTTAAAGGATCCGAAAAATCGTTCGTCTATCTCTTCATCATACAAGTCGATGAAGAATTTAGTAGGTCCCCAACGTTGAAAACCTCTGCCGTTTTCCAGATCACGAATCAATCCCCAGCTCATGTTTTCATAGCGGATCTCCCACATTACATGGCCGTTGTGACCTCCTTCCCTTTGGATCAATCCGGCTGTATTGTAAATATCACCTTCGACATCCCTCAGTTGGGCCTTGGTAAATACCGGGTCGTTGGAATAATTGATAGCCCAGATGACTTCACTATTCCTGATATTATCGATACTCCATATATCTGACCAGTTGTCCAGCAGGGCAAAGTCATAGTTGTTTATTAACTGATCTGCGTAGTACCGTGCACTATCATAATTTTCTCGATAGAGATGGCATCTGGCCAGCATGGCTTCTGTAGCGGCTTTGGATACCCTGCCGTAGTCATCACCATCCTGACTGTCAGGAAGTTTGTTTTTAGCCACATTCAGGTCCTGGAAAATTTGTAAATAAAAACTGTCGACCGATGTTCTGCTGGCAGTATGTACTGCTTGTTCGGAAGGTTCGGTGGTTAAGTGGACTCCGCCCCATATCTCGACGATCATCCACAGATAATGAGCTCTTAAAAAGCTCAGTTCTCCACGTCGTTCTTCTCTTAGGCTCTCCGATGAATACGGTACTTCATCAATATCCCGTAAGGCAAGATTGCAAGTATTTAATGCTTTGTAGAGTTCTCGCCATAAAGCCGCCATTCGGGTCTGTTCTTCAGCACCGGTAAAACTGCTATAAGTACAGAATCCTATAGAACGATTGTCCAGACCATGAGTATAGAGGTCTGTACCTGCTTCGGTCAGATCCCAGCCGTTTTCCTTACCGTAGTAAGAGCGCATGGTTACATATGCTGCATTGATGAGGGTCTCAAAAGTTTCCTCAGAACTCAAGATTGACTGAGAGTTTTCACCACTCAGGTACTCTTCTTCGAGGAATTTTTCGCAGGAGAAGAATCCTCCGGCAACCAGCAGTACTAAAAATATTTTGATAGATGATTTATAGTTCAACATCCTGTTTTTCATTTTTTTTAATCAAAAGGCTACATCCAGACCAAACAACCAGAGCCTTGCCAGAGGCCAGCTGATACTTCCGCCTCGTTCAGGATCCAGGCCTTCAAATAGGTTGCTGTGTATGATAAATGGATTACGAGCACTGGAATACAGTCGCAGGCTCGAAATCGGACCATTTCCAAGGATTTGGGCCGGGAATGTATAGCCCAGTGTTATGTTTTTGACCTTGACGTAGGAGCCGTCCTGATATCGCAGTGTTTGCTGGAAAGGCAGTTCAGCTCGCGAAGCGTCATACCTGGGATATTCGTTCGTGGGATTAACTGGCGTCCAGTAATCTACAGCAGTCATATTATCATACATCCTTGGATCGTAGCTGTAGGCTCCGGCATTGACCATCTGTCCCATTTTGGCGTATATATTGACCGAAAGATCAACACCAAAGAAAGTGAAGGTATTTACCAGGCTACCGCTCCAGTCGGGACGAGGAGTTCCCAGGATTACCCGGTCATCAAAGTCAATAACACCATCTCCGTTTACATCTTCTACTTTGATTTCTCCCAGGCCAGTGAAAGTGGGCGAATCTTCCTCGCCAATTTGCCAGATACCAAGCTTGTTGAAGTCGTAGTAGACATCAATGGGGTTTCCGACAAACCAGCCATTCCCTTCATCCTGTAACTGTCCTGATGCCAATTCTACAATTTCCTCCTGACTCTGGAAAAAAGTGAGATCCGTTGACCAGGTGAAGCGATTTCCGACCAGATTTCGAGAATGTATGTATACCTCAAATCCCTGCGATTCGGTTTTACCCGCATTGGCAAAAATGGCATCAAATCCAGTAGTTGGCGGCAAGTTGTCCGGGAGTAGTAATCGGTCCGTATTGGCTTTAAAGAAGTCCAGTGTTCCATAAATCCGGTTCGAGAACAAGCCGAAATCCAGTCCAATATTGAATTGAGCGGTTCGTTCCCATTGCAGGTCGATACTGGCCAGGTCTTCCGGACGGAAACCAAAAGCAGGAATCTCTCCTCCAGGTTCACCAAATTGATAATAATAGGGGTTAACATTGAGGGCTGCTGCAGTAGAATACGGAGCAATAGCTGCGTTTCCGGTGATTCCATAGCTAGCTCTCAACTTGAGATCGCTGATGATATCCCCCTGCAGCATAAAGTCCTCCTGTGATACTCTCCAGGCAACACTGGCAGAAGGAAAGAAGTCCCATTTATTACCATCACTTAACTGTGATGCACCATCGTACCTTCCCGAAAAGCCGATAATATATTTATTATCAAGTGTGTAATTGATCCTACCCAGAAAGGATAGGAGAGAGCTTTCGACCAGATAACTTCCTGTCCTCGGAGATGAGTTTGTTCCGAAATTGTACCACAGACTCCGATCGAATTGTTGCTCCTGACCATCAATGTCGTACCCTTCATTGCGGTCATACTGCATTTCATGAACCAGGGTTACCAGCAGCGAGTGTTTTTCAGCGATTACCTTGTTGTAGCTTAGGATGTTATTCCAGAGATATCCATAATTGTAGCGAAGATCGGCCCCTGAAGTGGTAAAACCTTCGGTCGGCACTTTCTGTGGATACATATAACCACGACGCGTATTGGTAACATCGAAATTCAGGTTGGTACGATACTGTAGGCCATCCATGATCTGAACCGTACCGTATATGGTACTGAAGATCCGTGTTGTCCGGGTTTCATCTTCATCCAGTAATTGCGCTAGCGGACTTTTTCGGGGGTTCGCAAAGTTGGGTTGATAGATGTAATTACCCAGAGAGTCATAGGCGGGAACAATGGGTGATGATATCACCGCATCGGTAAACCGAGGGCCTCTGCCATCGTGAATCCGGTATGAAAGCAGGGTGGAGGTTCCCACAGAAATAATGTCATTGACTTTGGCATCAAGATTGACCTTGGCAGTCAGACGATTAAATTGATCCCGTTCTACCACACCTTTCTCATCGAAGTAGTTCAATGAAGTGCTGTACCTCAATCGTTCTGTACCACCTTCAAATCCGAGGTTATAGTTTTGCTGGACACCGTTTCTAACTACCAGATCCTGCCAGTCCGTCTCAGTGCCATTTTCAAAACCAGCCAGTTCGTCACCGGGGAAAACATTGAAAGGATTTGGCTCGGCCTCCCAGTTGTTGATGTCTCTGTTGGCATCGGTTTTGGCCTTGATATAGCCATCACGGTCATAGACCGGAACTTTTTGAAATGGTTCGGACACACCGTAGTAGGTGCTAAAGGTAATCTTGGACGTACCTATTTCACCGCGTTTGGTGGTAATAAGAATGACTCCGTTGGCACCTCTTGATCCGTAGATGGCTGTAGAAGCTGCATCTTTCAGAATTTCTATGGATTCAATATCTGACTGGTCGATGTCGATATTACTCCCGTAAGGTACACCATCCACAAGGATTAGTGGCGAATTGGAGGCAGACAAAGATCGTTCACCACGTACCAAAATATCCATGCTAGCTCCGGCCTGACCATTAGACCTTGAAATATCCACACCGGCAACCCGTCCCTGTAAAGCTTCGAACACATTGCCAGCTTTTACATCGGTGAGCGCCTCATCACGCATGGATACAATGGAACCGGCTACGTCACTTTTTTTCATGGTACCATACCCGACCACGACTACCTCTTCGAGTGATTCTACATTCTCTTCCAGGATGACATTCAAAATAGGATTTGAACCCACAACGGTCTCCTGAGTAAGGTATCCGGTGTAGGAAAACCGTAAAGTGTCTCCCTCGTTTGCCTCAATGCTGTAGGTACCATCAAAGTCCGTGATGGTTCCTCCGGCTGTATTTTTTATGACTATGTTGACCCCTATCAGGGGTTCACTATTGGCATCAGTCACGATTCCGCTGATTTCCTGAGCGATAAGCCCTGCAGGAAGCAGGATCATCGTGGCTATCAGGCAGTAAATATTTCGCATCCGAATTTTCATAGAGTGATTATTTCTTTTCCCTTATTTTGTTTGGTTCAAATCTCGTGACAAAAAATTATAAAGCGGGCGATGCGCTATATGCAAGAATTCACAAATTGAATGCTCAAATTAACATTGCGTTAACCAGGCCTTACTTGTCTGTCTCAACCCCCCTAGAGTACCATGAATCCACTGTAAACAGGGTGATCTTGTGAATCGGCTCGTTGACGGCCAGATCAGGAACTGATGTTCTTGCTGTGACCAGTAGCAAGTTTGAATTTGCAGATTGAATAGAGCCTGAATAGCAATAGGGAGGCCGTGAAACTATTGGAAAATGTTTCCCAGGTATCGAATTATTGTGCCACTAAATGAATGCTCTCACCATTTTTGCCCTGGGAAAGCCGGCATATCAGAATGCCCGAATATGGTGAGATATCCAAAGCTTCCTTATGCGTTCCAGCTCCTGCAAAGGAGGTGGCGGTTGCCAGTAATCGTCCGTCAATAGAGAAGATGTCAAGTGTCACCGGTCCAGACTCTGTCAACTCAAAGGATATATAGGCAGTGCCTTTGACAGGGTTTGGTGAGGAGCGCAACTTGAACCGGCTGGGTATGTAATCAATAGCACCAGTGGTGGAAGGATTGTATGTAAATGACCACACATCACCAGTTGTCGTCCCATTATCGTTAATGGCATCCACTCTCCAATAGTACGTAGAGTCATCTTTAAGTTGTGATACAAAGAACCGGTTGTATTTCTCAGTACCCATCAATTCGAGCTCGTCCGGATCCGAACCAAAGTATACGGTCACAGAGTCTGTAGTACAATGATCAACATCCCAGGTAAGACCAATCAGTCTTGCTGAGTAACCGGTTGAATCAGCAGGTACAGGGTTCGTTACCTTGTTTGGTAAGTCATCCTTTGTTGTTGTCCGGAAAGACCAGATTTCTCCCGGAATGGTGTCACCATTTTGGTTGATTTCGTCTACTTTCCAATAGTAGGTCTGATTGTTTGCCAAGCCTTCCATATACAGCTCTGGCACATTGACTTTATCGTAAAATTTCAAAGAGTCTTCCTGTATCCCGAGGTATAGTAGATGAGAAGCTACACAGGTTCCGGCTGCCCAGGTTAGCTGCGGGTCGGTAGATGCACATCCGTTATCGACAAGGCTAGGTAAGGACGCAAATGGCAGCAGACCATCCAACTCGTTCTCAGGATCCCATTGGCCTCCGAAAGTCCACTCGGCGGTAATTTCATTTGGCTTCTGTACCTCCTCGCTTAGATGCAGGTTATCGCGATGCCACGTCCAGTCAAATTGGGGACGGTGCACATTGTAATAGTACTTCCGATCTGGTGACCACTGAATGTCATCACGTGCTTCCCAATATATTTCCTGGTTCTTCATGTTTTCAGTGAGCCAGGAATCCAGTAGATAAAACTGGGCATCGCGATGATGTCTACCCAGGGCAAAGCCGGGTACCCCATCAAACACAGAATTACGAATGACAAACTTGTGATCCTCCCCACCACTTCCATCATGCCAAATACTGGCAGTCGAATTGTGTCCAAAGAATTCAGAGTCGGTGATATAACAATAACCCCGGGGAGCTAAGAAATCTACATAACCTTCAAAATAACAGCGATTGTGATAGAACATTCCACCACTGGTATTCCACAAACTAACTGTATCTCCTCCGGTACTTGTTACATTACAATTGTACAGGATAATGCGATGTCCCCCTCCTCTGATCGCAAAGGAGTGATCATTGGGATCGGGATAATCGGGAAAGACGTCAGCAAAATTATTTTGTATGGTAAGATTGGCGAAGGTAAGATCTGTTACATTATTGCGTATGTTGACGGTTGCTGCGCCCCAGTCATCGGGGTTTTCTTCACGCCATGCACGGCGTAAAACAGCGGTGGTGATGATAGTCGAATCCCGGCTCTCACCAATCAGTACGATATGACTCTTTTCAAAGAAAAGCTTTTCGTCATAAATGCCATTATGAATGAATATCCTGAAAGGCATGGAATCTGTGCCACCTGCAGCATCAATGGCTTCCTGTACAGTAGGATAATCACCCTCACCAGATAATGATACAACGGCGTCGTAACACTGGGAATTCAGGGTGGAGCATGATAGAACTCCAATCAGTAATATTAATAATCGTAACAATTGTCGCATTCAGTTTTATCAGAAAAAATTGACTGATGGATTATCGGATAATCAGGAAACGCTGTGTATAGCTTTGCTGATCTCCGTTTAGTCTAAGCAGGTATGATCCCGGTACTAGCTGGCTAACATCCAATAGCTCTTCATGGGATCCAGTGGCTGCTGATCGCAATACACGTGTAAGATGAACTTTTCCCTGCATATCCAGCACCTGTACTTTATTAGCCACATCGGCAGGTAAATCATAGGTAAGGGTTAGGAGATTAGTGGCAGGGTTTGGATAAATCTCAACCGTCGCTGAGGCATCGATCTGATCCTGCACGGGAGTTGTAGTCCCAAACTGTACCAGAACCCTGCCGGTATCAATTCCTCCCTGTGTGTCTGCGATTACATAAATGATGGAATCAGAAGACGGTCTGCTTGAGGGAGATACATAATTGATCAGGTTGTCCTGGATTCTGGCAATGCCGGCCATTTGATCCAGATTAATAATCCGTGAAATCCGCAAATCAACACTATCGTGGTCAATGGTGTTTTGTACAACATCTAGCAAGACGGATCTTGTGTCTTCGTACATTTCTATGGTGTCTGTGGGAGCGACGGGAAGTTGGTTGTTTGTATCATTCAGCAGGCCCGCACCATTGATGACCATGGCCGGTAGTTGGTCGGTGCTATCGACCTGGTATTCGTAGAAGTCAGCAGGGGTAAAGGCATCTCCATGCGTATCCTGTCTGCCTGAAGTGAACTCGTAAACATTTTGCCGGGCTACCAGATCGGCATCTTCTAGTCCAAGGCCCTGATCCAACACTTCGTGAGGAGTTTGTGAATTCCTGAAATAATTGTATTCCACGACAATGTCTGATTCAATTCTTGCAGCAATACAGTAGGAGTCAACATCATCAAAGAAATTGTTGTACAGGTGCACATCGCCAAACCTTACTCTCGGGTTACGTTGATTCAAGCCCCGTTCCGGAAAACCATCAAACCAGCAGTGGTGGATGGTCACACGCAATTTATCTCTTAGTTCTATTTCATCATTACCTGCACCAAACAACATCACTTTGTTATGATTGCTGAAGCGTGTCCAGGAAATGGTCACAAAATCACCCTGTGAATTACTTCCGTCGGCCCTGATATCGAGCAGACCATCAGCTGATGCAGACAGATCACAGTGGTCGACCCAAACATTGGAACTCCTGATGGTAATGGCATCAGTGCTATGTGTCTTGCCGTCCCAATCACCATCGTATGAACCGGTGATGCGCAAGTTTTGTAGGATCACATTTTCTCCCTTTACCTCCAATCCACCTTCGTAAAGCGTTGCTCCCGTACCCATTCCGATAATGGATTTGTTTGCACCGACAGTTATTCGTTCATACTTGACCAACTGAATGGTATCCTGAACCAGTATGACACGGGGGGTAGATGACCCTATCACGCTTAGCAACTCACCTCGGCTAGTAACCATGATGGTGTCACCTCCTTCGCCTCCGGTGGTACCACCGTTTAGACTTGCCCACCCAACAGGTGTTGAGCCTTGTGCCGATGTGTCTTGAGAAAAAAGAACCAATAAGATCAGTATACCTATGAAATGGCTTTTGCTTGTTCCGTGAATCATACCTGACATTTTGAAGCATATCAAATATATCAGGGATCCATCATCCTGGATATGCACGATTTAACATATGCTGTGCAGCAATCACCTCTTCTTCAGGAAGCCCGAAACAATATCAGAAGCTGGTTTTTATCTTATGTGGAATCAGTTGAACCGGTCCAGAGATACCCGATGGTTTTGATTCCCATCCCGAAGCATCGAAAACACCCAGTTTACCCCGGTTTTCTCCAAGTCTGGGAGGAAAGTCAATGTTGTAGAATTTTTTCCACCAAACATTATTCCGGTCGATTGATGCAATGCGGTTTGCCATCAGATTACTTACTCTGATCACAAGTTTGTTGTCAGCCAACAGGTCAGTATGATTCACGGCGACCTGGTAATTGGGCCCGGTAAGGTTAGCAATGACCTGACCATTCAATTCGATCTCAGCGGTTTCATAAACCTCTCCCAGATCAATGACCCAGCCCTCTGCCTTAGACTCAGGCTTTTCAAATGATGTGCTATAGACGGCTGTTCCCGAGAAATCCTGATGCAACTGGCCACTGATTTCATTCCAGAGGCCTACCTCTTGTATGGTGATGTCATCGGGAAGCTGTGGTCCTCCGGTTTCGAAATGAATATTCCAGGGGCCTCCCAGCTCAATGGGTTGCCCCGTGGTTTCCCGATAGGGCCATGGTTGAAATGTTCCCGGATGGTCCAGGAAAAGGAAGAACGTCTCACCCGGTTTCATCTGCAGATATACTTCGACCCGATCGTTTATTTTTCTAACCTCGGCCAGCCCATCCATTCCATTCATTGGGTTAGCGAGGAGGACTTTTTCGGCGTTTCTACTCAGGGGTAGCCATTGATCAATGGCAGTGTCCGACCAGTTTGTGATCAGGTAAGTAGTGTTATTATTGATCACTTTCCTGGTGAAAGTCAGTCCTGTTTCCACTAATGTTTCAGGCTGAAGACCAGCAACACCCAGAGAATAAGGCAGATCTGTGCTGATGTGGATGTAACCCTCACCAACCGATACACGCCCGTCCGGCGAGGACTTTTGCTGTAAATTTTCAACAACGGTGGAGAACTTTTCTCTTCTACTTACCAGGTTGTGCAGGCCGGGCACATCCAGTGGCAGACCACCCTGGAAGATTACATGAGCACCTTGTTCTGCCAGCATAACCAGTTTTTCCAGTGTTTCAAGTGGGAAGTAATGACAGGAAGGAACCAATACAACTTTATATGGGACTGAGCCGGAAACTAAGTTCCCCTCGGAAGTACCAAGTCGCTGAATTTGTTGATCAGAGATAAAATCGAAGGTATGGCCTAGCTCCAGTAGGTGATCAGCCAGCCCTTTTACCTGGGTTTCATTCAGTTCAGGACCATGTCCATCAAAATTTCTTAGTAACTCATGACCAGGAGTGGCATTCCAGTCATCTATCGGAAAATACAACAGGATGTCGTTGTCGGATCTTCCTTGCTGGAGAATGGATTGGACTCTGCTAATATATTGGTTAAAAGTTGGCCATTCATTCCATAGAGGATTACGATCGTTAGCATGGATTGCGGCATAAAACAATCGTCCGGGCCAGGCTGCATCTTCAGGAGAATAGCATGTGCCGTGATAAAAAATATGATTGACTCCATTAATAAAGTAATGATCGATATTTTTCTTGAGGTCAACAAAATCGGAGGTAAAATGCTCACCCAGCCAGGTGGCGGCTTCCGCAGAGATCAAAGTCTTGCCGGATACATTTCCTGCTGATGAGGCAAATCTTGCCCTTACCGTCTGGGTTCCTTCAGTTTCAGGTATGTCGGAGGCGGCATAAAGGTCCAGAATATTGCCGGGAGAACCATGAGACTGATTTCTGACCTGCTTGCCTTTGGACTTTGCCCATTCCTGCCAGGGTTGCGTAAAATTACGGAGGATGAGGTCTGAAACGGTCTGGCGATAATCCCGGAGGACTCGGATGTGCTGCTCTCCAAAAGAAGTGTCGATCAGATATGGTAAATGTTCTTCCAGGTCATATCCCCTTAATTCTCTGAAGAGATGAAACATCCTGCCGGTCCAATCCGCTTGTCCACGAGCGTCATCTACCTCATAACTGTCGTTGAAAAAAGCCCTTAGTGAACTAATGTTGCGTCCTTCCAATACCACATCAAAACGAGCCAGGTAATCGTTGATGGCCTGCAGAGAAAAGTGATCTATTACATTACCTTCTCCCCCTGGTGCTGCTCTCTCTACCATTTTGCCATGCCAGCCCGAAAATGCCGCATAAAGGGTCCAGTTTCCGGCAGGCGCCTGCCAGTCCAATCTACCCGAATCACTAACCCGGTCTGTAAGGACGATGGTTTCACCATTTTCAGATCTGGCAGTAAGACATTGCAAAGGAAGCAGTTTTGACCATCTGATTTGATCAACAGCAAGAGTCTGGAGATCGGGGTTTTGGGAGATCGGATCTTTCACATCAGCTACCTTTAGTGAGGTGTTTACCTCCAGGTCCGGATCTGCCAAATGTTTTGTGAAATCTCGAATGTTGCGAGACTGGTTATAGAGGCTAAGTGTTTGATTACCGACATGTCGGATGAAGGAATCCTGTTCTAATTCTATGATTTGATCAAGGACCTCACCTCCTGACAAAGTCCAGGTCTTAAAAGCCAGGTAACTGCAGGCATTATCTTCAGTAACCCATGGTCCACCAAAAGGCCAGCCAGTACCTGTAGCCATATCAACTCCAACACCAAGCCGGTCTGCTTCTTGCAACGTAAACTCCAGCATCTCCATCCAATCATCAGAGAGATAAGGGATAAACTCTTCCTCTTCACCGATAACACCATAAATAGGTGTAATCTCAACCCCTCCAATGCCAGCTTCGGCAAGAATTTCCAGCTCCTGTGTGATACCTGCTTTGGTTACATTACTCCCCTGCCACCACCACCTGGTCCAGGGTCTATTAGTTTGGGTTACCTCCGGCCATAGAGGTGACTGCGCTTTAAGATCATTAAGCAGAAATAAACTACATAGGCATAAGGAACTTACAAATAGGGACAGTCGACTCATCTTTGTTTTTCAATTTGTGGAGATACAAGGTACAAACTTCACCTCAAGCTGACTATTCCTTTATGTGCTTTGCCGGGAATGGGAATGTACCCACTAGGTACGGCTTAGAGTCATTTTATTTCCAACAAAAAAAGGGAGAATGTAGCATTCTCCCTTTCATCGATTTTGGATTCCGGTCTTTGAAATTATTAATATGAGTTTAAGTAGTCATTCTAGCAAGTCATCGAGGATTTGCCTGGCAAACGTATGAAACACGCTGGCTCTTTTGACCCATAAAATTACGAGAATAACCAACAGAGAAATAGCAGGAACCAGAAAGGTAAGAGCTGGTTTTGCAAAATAGTGTCCGGCCCAGTATCCTGATCCAACAAGGACTACTAGTACAAAACTAAATAGTCCGATACCAAAAAGGATCAGGCTTACTGCCGAAGACATGACTTTTGCCGCCTCTTTCACTACAACGTATTTGGCAATGGTGAATTTAGTGTCCAGGACTTTCTTACCTACCAGGAAGGCACCAATGGATTCCTCAGCTAGCCTAATGATTTCTGTCATAATTCTCTTTATTCGGTTTTAATCAATTAGCTCCGTTCTGCTTTATATGCTGAGCGGTAGATTCAAGTTTCTTTACCAACTTTGATTTAAATTGGTCTAGCTCACCATTTATATAATCTTCAATTTCAGAATCTTTGATGGTGGTCTCACCCATATTTTTCAGATAAGAGTTTCCTTTATGACGAAGTTCTTCCATTAAGTTGGAAGCGTCTGACAGTAGGGAATTACTCTTTGTTTTCATTTGGTCCACGGTTTCGGACGCTTTTTCAAGGACCTCATTGCTTTTACTCTTGAAGTGATCAGCCTGATCAGAAATGTCTTCTGCAATTTTAGATCTTGTTTCCCTGCCCCGGTCACTATTGGCAAAGTAGCCCAAAGCCAGTCCGGCTGCAGCTCCGAATAAAAATAAATCTCTTTTTTTAACTTTCATTTTCGCTAATTTTTCTTATTGATTCAATCGATATACACCTTTATGACAAGTTACAGTGGTTTATTTGTTCGAAAGCTTTTCCATATTAATCTTCAAAGATGAAATCGGATATAACAATTTTACTTTGTCATTGGTTGCGGGAAACAATCAGGGAGGTGATAGTGTCCTATCTCTGAGAACCTGATTTTTGAAAAGAAAAATATTTGAATTAATGAATTACCTGGGAATTGAAGAGAAAAAATTAAAGAATGTGGTGTCAGCACTAAATGCCCTTCTGGCAGATTATCACATTTACTATCAAAACTTAAGAAATTTCCACTGGAACATCGAAGGTGAAAACTTCTTCGATCTTCATAATCGATTTGAGGATCTTTATAATGATGCCAAGGTGAAGATAGATGAGATTGCTGAACGTATTTTGACTCTGAGGCATCACCCCAAGGGATCCTTATCTGAGTATCTCAAGATCTCACACATCGAGGAATTTGATGTGGCAGTGTCAGACCGTGAAATGGTCAATGCGGTTTTAGATAACCATGCACAGCTAATCAAAAGAATGAGGAAGACGCTTGAGGAAGCTGAACGGGTCAGTGATGAAGGAACTATAGATTTGATTGGAGGCTTTTTGGCCGATTTGGAAAAACAAAGCTGGATGCTGGATAGCTGGAGAAGTAGAAAATTCGCCACTGAGGCCAGTATTTATTGATAAGTTGCCCCATAATCCATACTATTTAGAAAATTATAACCGGTGCTTCCAGTGCCGGTTTTTTTACGCCTGGCAGTAAGATTCTGCACGTCTTTTTTATGGCTCATGGGAAGAATCCTGATCATTACTCAAGGACTGACTGTACGACCAAGCCTAAAAAAGAAGGTCGGCTATCTGATGATAGCCAACCTTTCTGATGATAGTTTAAGAAGTTTATTTAGGATGCTTCCTTATATGCTGTCGATAAATTCTTTGATTTCCTGTTTTGATTTACCGGCTTTTTTCTGAATGACTCCAAGGAGTTCATCCTCTTTGCCTTCTTCATATGCAAGATCATCATCCGAAAGCTCTCCGTATTCTTGTTTGAGTTTTCCTTTGATAATGTTCCAGTTTCCTTGTAATTTATCTGATAATGCACTCATTGCTTGTAAATTTTTAATGTTAAATAATATTGCGACAGTGTACGCTATAGTGATTCCTGACTTTCTGATTCTTTCACCCGGGACAGGAAATCCAGTGCTTCATGGTTAGCTTTTGGGCCATAGGCAGATACAAAGTATCCTTTCTTTCCGTCAAGGGTTTTGATTCGGTAGTAGATCATGGAATCTCCCGGGTCAGTCATTCCCTCAAAGCGCTTTACTCCCATGATTTCGAGATTTTCAGGGCTGAAAGACTGATGGTCAACTTTCAAAACCTTGTCTTCGAAGATAAATTCCTTCTTGTAGCCAAGTTTCTTTCCTTTATTAATGGTGTATAGGAGTGTATCTTCGAAGTCTGATTTTGGAAGAGAAATATGTGTTTTCATGATATCTAAATTTATAGAAACCATTCTCCTGCCTATCTGAAAGGCGGGGTTGATTTTTCCCTGAGGAGAAATGGATTATGATCAGTGTACTTACCAGGTCTGATCAAATGGATGTTTCTTTAAGGACAACATATCATTGAGATATGTTTGCTAAAGAAATCAGAATAAAATCAAAAAAAGTATTGAGTGGTTCGCCAGGAGGGTTAAGCGGCGACGTGGAGGTTGGCTTCCTTGAGAAGCTTTTTCATGCGGTTACGCACGAAATAAATGCGACTTTTGACAGTGCCGATAGGGATTTGTTGGATTTCACATATTTCCTGGTAACTGTAGCCTCTTTCATATAATTGGAAGGCTTCGACATTTACCTTGCTGATAGACTTCATGAATTTCGATAGGTCAGCCTTCTTCAGCTTTTCCAAACCCTCATTAATTGTGGTAGTTTGATTGAAGAATAGTCCTGAAGTGAAAGCTTGTTCATTTAGCAAAGCTCGTCTTCGAGACTTCCTGCGATATCGGTTGATAAACGTGTTGTACAAGATGGTGCTAAACCAGCTTTTGAATTTAGACCTGGCATGAAACGATTTCCGTTTTCGGTATGCCTTGATTGCGGCATCTTGCATCAGGTCCTTGGCATCAGAATCAGACTTAGTCAGTTTGTTGGCAAAACGGAGCAAATCATTTGAATTCTGTTCATAATACTTACTGAATGCTTTAGTTGTCATATTGTTGCTTGGATTGTTTGAATCCAATATAAGACAAAAAAGACATAAAAACAACAAAATGATGAAAAAAAGTAAATTATTGGGTCTTTGCCAGGCTAGAAATAAGCTCTTTGTTGGTTTTTAGTAGATATTCTAACACAGAAAGTAGATTATGTGCACTTAATAGGGGTGGCTCTGTGTTTTTTACGGCAGTTTTTGCTTGTCTTATCTCCAAAAACGCTTTGTATCCCTGCAGCATTTTATCAATTTGTTGATTTTTCCTAACAAATTCTTGAATTGCTTCTTCGTTTTTTAGAGAAATTTGCGTTTCTCCATCAATCTGGAGTGGCGTGTTGGCATCTGAACTGGACTGTAAGAACGCTTTGCGTGACTTAATTAATACTTCCTCATCACTCAAATCCTGGCTCAACAGATCGTCGACACTGACTCTAAAATATTCGGCGAAAGAAAGCAAAATGGATAAACGCGGTTCGGAGTTGCCCCTTTCATAGGATGCTATTTTGTTTCTGGTTATGTCTAGTACAACTGCTAGCTCTCCCTGGCTTAATTCCTTCTTTCTTCTGAGTGTTTTGATGTTTGGTGCTAGAAAATTCTTCATACGCTGCTCATCTGTTCACCTAAATGACATTTTCATTTCATTCATAGTTCAAACTGACACATTGTCCATCCAAACTCTGAATCAAGATCACGATGCTTAATATAAGAGAAATATTTAATACGAACTTCTGTTGTGGTCTGAAGCATTGGGCTAGTCGGGGTTCGAAAGGCCACGAATGGACTTCCATAGGTAAATGATCAGTCAAACATATAAGACTTGTGAAGATATTTGCGTTAGATCATGGTATTATTGATAGTTAACATAAGAATTGGACCTGAGAGAAATGACCTTGTTACCATCTAACCTCAAATTGTTGCGTCGTATGCATGGCCTTACCCAGGGTGAATTGGCCCGGCTAATCGGCAAGAGTAACAAGGCAGTGAGGGATTATGAGTCCGGTTTTAGTGAGCCAAAGAGCGCTATCTTACTCAAGTTGTCGGAAATATTAAAAGTGTCCATTCACGAACTGCTTTCAAAGGATTTTAACAACCACCCGATTATTTTACTGGAGCTGGCAGACAATGAGAGCGGAATCGTGCTGGATCCAGTCGATGTTGAATCATTCCTGGAGGCTACAAACCTGGGTCAGAAAATACAGGATGGCCTGACGGCTTTTGATGATTTTAATAATGAACTGGATATTACTCACTTTGAAGTCAATGAGACAGGCCAGCAGTTGCTTTTGATTTTGCAAGAACTACTTTCTGCCAATTGGAGCCTGATAGACGAAATGACCAATATCTCATTCAAGAAGAAAGACCCCGGAGTATCATTGATAAATACACCCAAATGACATCTCGAGTCTGAATCCGGTAAGCACCCGGCGATCAGCCGTCTGTAGTGGGTAAAGATAATTCCGGTTTCGAGAATGACCTTTCTGCTAATCTTTCCATTACAGGACCAGAGCACATCTCATAATAATTATAGGGGATCAGATATTGTTAAAGAAAATGTAGCCTTATCTATTTGGAAACGGTGTATAGCAAGTATGGGAGTTCAAACTATGATGATTTTGGTTCGTCAACCCATTCTCACTCATTATGACCAGGTTGAGGTGTGATCTCTTGCATTGCATCACTTAGCGTTGCACCTCCTTTGATCCCGAAATCCAGAGTTCGAATAGGGAAAGGTATGGTGATATCATGTTCATCAAAGGCTTCTCTGATGGCCATGATCGCCTCACTTTGGACCTTGAAGTAGTTCAACTGATCCACTTGCTCAATCCAGAACCATACCACGAAGTTAATGGAGCTATCTCCAAAACTGGTGTAGAAGAAGTCGATTGACCCTTCCTCCAAATGTGGTATTCCATCCAAGGCTTGCAGGGTTACTTTTTTGACGTGTCTCAGGTTTTCGGCATAAGATATTCCACATTCCAGTTCAACCCGACGTTTACCCCTGGTACTGTAATTGACAATTGGGTTTTCCAGCACAAGTCGATTAGGTATAGATATAACCTGCCCTGATGGTTCCCACATCACGGTGGATTTCAAGTTCACATTCTTTATAATGCCAATGTGGTCATTTGTCTTTACGAGGTCACCGATATTATACCTTTCCCGGATTGAGAGAATGATGCCACCGAATGCATTGGCCAACGGCCATTGTAGCGCCAGACCCACGGCCAGGCCCAGAACGCCTGCGGTGGCTAGTAAAGAAGTAAGTAATTGGTGTAAGTTTAATATCCCCAGGATGAGGAAAAGTACACCAGTCATGAGGAAAAATGAAATGACGCGACTGAGAATGTGCGCCATGGTGGAACTCGAAAGTTGCTTTTGCATTAATTTCTCCATTCTGTGACTTACCCACCTGATGGAGAAATATCCAAGAATGGCCACTATGATACATAAGGCAATGTTGGGCAGCAGCAGAATGATCCTGTCGATTACTCCCAAGAGCTTGTTTATCAATTGCTGCCAGGAATCAAGAAAATGCTCTCTCATATATTAGATTGATGAACTAGCGGTGAGACAGTACCAAACGGGAATATGTTCTCCCGTAGTTAAACCAGGTTAGGTAGTGGAGTTTCGTCGTGAGAGCTAAGATGCCTGTCCGACTAGCCAGGCGGGCAACAAAGACGGGCCTGTCTGGCGGGGCAGGCAAGACGATCCAGGGACTTTTTGCCAGGAGCCTGAGAAATGACATCAACTTCCGGTCTACATATATAATATACAATTGGATGGACCTCTCTCTATGATTTGTCCTGCGTAGAGGTCAAACTATTGGGAGGTATCTGATGTCTCATAAGCAACTTTGCAAAAACAACAGAATTTATTTAGTTAAAAATGAAGATTATGAAAAGGTTGAAAATAATTGGATTATTAAGTACTATGATTTTTTTCGCAGTAGCCTGTGTAAATAATACCGAGCGTTCGGATACGGTCACAGACGATATTGCTCAAACAGCGGAGAATGCCGGAGATGCTATTGAAAAGGAGATGTCTGAGCTAAAAATCAAACTTCAAGAGGCGAAAGAAGATATAGATGCCAAAATAAATGAAATTGATGGAGATATGAGGGATGCCACGGCAGAAGCACAAGCTGATTTACGTGATGAGAAAGCGGATCTTCAGGCCTGGAGTAATGAAATTGGCTTGAAGTTGCAGCAGATGGAGTCCGCTGTGGCTGATAATTGGGAATCCTTTAAGAGTGATGTGGAAGACTTTTTTGATGATCTTGACCAGGAATTAAAGGAAAGCTAATTTCCAACTTATTGAAAGGATTAGGGAGCAGGGGTGACCTCTTGCTCTCTTTTGTTTTTTGAGATTGAACGATTGGTTCAGGGATACTCCTTTTATTGCTTTCTCATCTCGATTTCGAACATTTTCGGTTCTCTCACCTGTCTCATAGATAGTATAGAGATATATAAAGTATATAGATCTTAATTAGATAACCTATAGCATTTTATGATTATTTCAAAAAGAGAATTTGAAGACCTTGCTCTTCTCCAGGAGGAGCCTAGCTTAAGTATGTTTATTCCAACTTTTCGTGCGGACAAGAACGAGACCAGCAAGTTAAAGTGGAAAAATTTGTGCAAGAATGCTGCCAATGAACTTGAGAAAAGCGGATATGGTCGAAAGCTCATAGATACTTTGATCGGACCGGCAAAAGAGAAACTGGAGCAGCCACGTTTTTGGAATGAATTATCAGACGGTTACTGTTATTTCGCCAGTCGAAGAAATCATTTTGCGTATGCCTTGCCTGTCCATTTTGAATCGGCCTACTTCATTTCTGATCGATTTTTGATAAGTCCCTTACTCAGTTATTTTTCAGAACGACAGCGTTTCTTCTTATTACTACTGAGTAAACAGGAAGTAAGATTCTACGAGGGTAATAAACATAGTATAACCCCGGTGAAAATTGACGATCTCGTCCCTCAAGATTCAAAAATGAGTAGTGAACCCGCATCCCTGCAGTATCATACCGCCGGGGGGCAGGCTATTTTCCATGGCGAAAATAGTGGTGATGAGGAACGTATAGCTCTTGAGAAGTATTTTCGGGATGTAGACCAGGGGCTGTTAAAAATGCTTCATGACGAACAGGTTCCCATGGTTCTTGCGGGAGTGGAACATCTAATTCCGGTATTTCGGGATATTTCCGGTTACAATCATATAGAAGATGATTTTATCAGGGGAAATGTGATGGAAGATGATCCAGTGCTACTACATGAAAAAGCCTGGGAGATTATTCAGAGGCAGAACCGAAAGGAAAAAAAGATACATCCGGTCAGTTTCGATGAACTAATGAAAAGGGAAAAGGCCTCTGCCGATCTTGATGCTATTTCCAATTATGCGCAGGAGGGCAGAGTGGAAACACTGTATTTTCACGAGAATTTCTATAAGGATCAGGATCCTGATAATATCTGGAAAATACATACCTGCCTGATCGATGCATGGAATAATGGTTCTGAAATTCAAATTGATGCCGGAGAATTGATGCCAAAAAATTCAGCTCCGCTCAATGCACTGTTGAGATATTAATTAAAAAAACCAAATTCAATGAAATACATATTGATAATCATCATGGCCTTGATGGCCGCAACACCAAATTTTAGTCAGACTTTCAAAATCAGTGATGGACATGTGAAATATGATAAGCATATGCGACCAGCCGTCAAGTTGCACGTTCAGGTTCCGGAAGACGAGGTAAAAGACTACTTGAATGATTACGTGAAAGATAAATTTGATTCCAACCTGAAAGGTTACGGATTATTGGTCAATAAAGATGAAGTCAAAACTGAATACCAGTCGATGCCACTGTTGGCAGATAGGGCAGTAAGACTTATCGGAGTCTTTGAGGAAAGGGGAAAGTACACAAATCTGTATCTGATAGGACAGTGGGAAAACGAGGAGTACATTACGAAGAAGTCAGACCGGAGTACATATGCAAATGTGAAACAAACCGGAAGAGATTTTATAAAATACTTTCTCCCAGATTACTTGTCTGAACGTGCAAGTGAATCTCAGGAAGCATTGGAGGACGTGGTTAGTGAATTGGAAGACTTGCAGGAAACGCTGGCTTCTGACAAGGAGGATCTGGTTAAACTTGAAGAAGAGATGGAGGAACTGGAGGAAGAAATTGAAAAGAACACGGTAGCTCTGAAGGACCTTCGTAAGGGCCTGGAAGAAAAGAGAAAGATTGCTGAGTCTGACAAGGAAAAGTTGAATCAGACACGGGAGGCACTGGCTATAGATGAAGGAAAGGAGTCCGGTTGAAAATAATCGAATATCGATGAAATACTGGACTAATTGTTAGATGTTATCTTTAGGTCTAACCTAAAAATTTATCTAGCAATGAGTTCTTTTTTTGATGACGTATTAGCAGCACTTGATTCCTATTATGATGATCTGGTAGCTGCCTTCCCGAAGTTGATTCTATGTATTTTGTTGGTGGCCATTATGTGGCCCACCTATTTGCTCTTTATGAGGCGTATCCGGCCTTTGCTGAGGGAGAGGATTGAGGATAAACTCTTAGCGAGGTTTGTGACCGGTGTGGTAAAATCTCTTTTTGTGATCATTGGCTTGATTCTGATCCTAAAGATAATGGGTTTTCATGTTATGGCAGCTGGTTTGTGGGGGACAGCCGGAGCTGGAGCATTTGTGGTGGGTTTTGCTCTCAAGGATATTTTTGAACATTTTCTTGCCGGTTTTCTCCTGGCATTAAGCCGGCCTTTTCGCATTGGAGATTCGGTGGAACTGGATGGTAATAGTGGAACAGTGGTAGCACTCAACATGAGGAATACACATATCAAATCCTTTGATGGCAAGGATATCTACATTCCCAACGGAAATATTATCAAGAAATCGCTTAAGAATTTTACTATCGATGGATATCTACGCTTTGATTATGAGTTACCCCTGGAGTTTAGTTCCGATATTAATAGGGCCAGGTCCATCATACTGAAAGAGCTCGATGATATCCATGGTGTGTTGACTGAAAACAAAAAGCCATTTGTCACCTTTAGTGAAGTTGGGTCCAGATATATTGCTGTTGGCGTCTATTATTGGGTAGACCTTTTTGACGAAGGTGTCAATGTCGATGTAATTAAGTTGCGTGCTGCTCACGACGTTATCAATGCGTTACAGGATGCCGGATATTACATACCAGGTAAATTTATGGAAGTGCACAAGATGGAAATAGATACCCCATCCAATGGGTAGTTCGATTCACATGATATGGTTGATAGGGTCATTTGTAATTGCCCTCTTGACATCGATCTCATTCCTTCCATCCAGAAAGTGGTACATCACTTGTTGGAAGTACGGATATAGGGTGCTGTTGGTGCTTCACGCAGTTTCTGTGCTTAGCTGGTATTGGATTGAGTCACCAATCAGATACTTTTCTACATCATTGGTGTTGATCAATCTTTTTTTATTGGGAATTATCCTGCAAAAAATATATCCCTACCTCAGTATAGCAAGAACAGAGATGCAGGACTCTGCCCCGGGTGCCGGCCATTTCGAATCGATTTCATTTCTCTTTGCTAATGTTTTACAGACTAATGATCGCTACGAGGATTTCTACCGTATAGTCGAAGAACTAAAACCGGATGTCATCTTGGCCGTTGAGACAGATGAAACCTGGACCAACAAAATACTGGATTACAGTCGATATAAGTATGCTCATTCCTGTCCTTTGGATAATATGTATGGAATGACCATTGTTTCTTTATTGCCTCTGGTTTCCATAAAGACCAGGTATTTGATACAGGATGATATTCCATCCTTTCATGCCAGAATTCGTACCAGAGGGGGGAAGCATTTTCGATTCTATGGTATTCATCCGCGGCCTCCAAGCCCGGTAGAGTATGAGAATGCCGTACCTAAGGACCAGGAAATGATCAAACTGGGTAAAATCATCAGTAACTTAGAGGGTGATCACCCTTGTGTGGTCGGGGGAGATCTAAATGATGTCTGCTGGAGTCGGACTACCGAGTTGTTTCAGAGTTTGTCGGGCTTGCTCGACCCTCGGAAGGGTAGGGGATTCTATGCTACGTTTCCTTCTAATGTTCCTTTGTTTAATATTCCGATCGATCAGGTTTTTTGTTCTCCCCATTTCACACTCACGAAGCTTAAGGTGGGGCCTGACTTTGGCTCGGATCACCTGCCTTTATATGTGGAAGTTGAATTGAATTCATCCGAGGTACCTGGCAACGACAAACCCGAGTCTGATGAATCTGACGAGAAGGAGGCCAGAGAAATCCTGGATCTGGATCCGGAAGCGGAATAGGACCAGTTACTGAAAATTATATTGTCAAAATTCCACCGAGGATGAACGAGGATGAATATGAATAAGATCCAGATATAGACACCCATATTCAAGACCCATTATTTATGACCAAGAGCCAAATTTTCTACTGTATCCATCCCAGATGAGTGTGTTTAAAATGATCCGGGTATTTCAGACCATAACCAAAAATACGATCTAATGATGTATGTCCGAAAAGTATGATTCCAGCTAGGATCACAGCATCAGACCCGGTAACATGCCCCAGCACAAGTATAGCCAATGCTAACCCTTTGTGATGAAAAATGTTGTAGGTGACAGAGCCCACTTTGGAGTTGATTACATATCCCAGCATTCCGATGTCAGGAACAAGAATTAGTGCGATAAACCACCACCAGGCAAAATCAGTCTGTCTAAACAGATATATGGAGAAAGCAAACATGCCAACTTCTTCTAACTTTAGGACATTATTCATAGTTTTTGATATACTTGATTTTAGTAATGCCAGCGATTTAGCAAAAGGGTATTGCTCATTAGATCAATAATTACCACATTTTGGAAGATAAGAATAAAGATCCTGGACCTAAGAATTTACGAGAGCTTTCATTGACGGATCACCTTGCGATTGATCGTACCAGACTGGCGAATCAGAGAACCATGCTGGCTTATATCCGTCTTGGGCTTTACCTTTTTTTATTTGCGGTCAGTATTCTTAAGATTGAATTGCTTGAGGACCTGAGAAGTATTGTTGCTGCCTTATGTGTACTCGGAGTAGTCGCCATAGGTATTGGCATGATTCAATACCTTCGTATCGGAAAAAAACTGAACCAGCAGGCAGATGGGTATAAATAGACTGCGAAGGATTACCAAACTTTCATTTTTTTCACTGGGTGTTACCCTGATTCTGTTTTGGATGTTGTACTTGCAACGAGATACAGAAGACTTAGTGCAACGACCCAACATTCTGTTCATAATGTCAGATGACCATACCTCACAGGCCTGGGGAGTTTATGGTGGTATCTTGTCTGAATATGTGAAAAATGAACACATCAGGGAGCTGACTGAGGACGGGGTATTGCTGACCAATGCCTTTTGTACCAATTCGATCTGTGTTCCCAGCAGGGCTTCGATATTAAGTGGAAGATATAGCCATAGAAATGGTGTTTATGATTTGTCGGGTGAGTATCATCCGGACAGTACAAATATTGCTAAAGTGTTACAATCAAATGGCTATCAAACGGCCATCTTTGGTAAATGGCACCTGAAGTCAGAGCCACAGGGCTTTGATGATTATATGGTCCTTCCCGGGCAAGGCAGATATATTGATCCGGTACTGATTACAAGAGCAGAATGGGGAGATGAAGATAATTACCGTGCCTATGAAGGTTATTCGTCTGATGTAATCACTGATTTCAGTATAGAGTGGCTGGAGGAGAGGGAGACAGATAAACCGTTTTTTCTTTGTACACACTTTAAAGCTACTCATGAACCCTTTTATTATCCCGAACGCTACAAAGACTTTCTGGCAGATATTGAACTGCCTTACCCTTCAACCCTGGAGGAGTTTGGTGGAGAGGCATCCGGCCGAACTCACGATGGATGGCCACTTGAAATTTTGGGAGATAGATATACGGCTGGAACCGGAGATCGCTATCCGGGGGCTTCATTTTCCTTAGATGGACTGGATACCATGGAAGCGAGAAAGAAGATCTATCAAAAGTTTGTCAAGGATTTTCTTCGTACCGGCGCTGCTATTGATGACAATATTGGCCGTTTGATTGACTACCTCAAATCTGTAGATCAATATGACAACACGATCATCATCTATACGGCAGATCAGGGTTACTTTTTGGGTGAACACGGTTTTTTTGACAAGCGTTTCATTTATGAGGAGTCTCTGAGAATGCCAACCGTGATTGTGTATTCTGACGAACTTGATGGAAACAGAAAATTGGATGACATCATCCTGAATATAGATTTTCCGGCACTACTGCTGGATTATGCCGGAGGATTGGAAATGGATGGAATGCAGGGGAGAAGTTTTCGTTCGAATTTGAATGGTAAGACTCCGGCAGATTGGCGAAAAAGTATGTATTACCGGTATTGGTCTAACCAGCCGGAAAGACCGGCTCACCTCGGGATCAGAAATGAGCGTTACAAGTTGGCCTTGTTCTACGGGCAATCAAGACTCAACCAGGAAAGGGATACCATGCCGTATCCTCCCGGATGGGAATTTTATGATCTTTTGCATGATTCTGAGGAGACCAGCAATCGCATGGACGATCCGGCATACCAGGATACCATCAGAGCCTTACAGGCAGAGTTACAACAGTTAAAAACGGATCTTGGTGATTCTGAAATAAATCCCGTGATTCAGGATATCTTTAATGAATATTGGTGATCTAACTACCTTCAATCAATGCAATGGTTTGTTTTGCATAAATTCATCTGGGTTCAAATCAGATCTTTAGAAGGACTCTAAAAGATAGAAAGTGCTTAAAAAACTGGCTTTGGTTCTGACACTGACATTGTCTGGTCTGATGTGGCAATGCGGTATCACGGGCACATCATCCACGGAGGAGCAGTACAGTTATTACTGTGGCTCATGTCATATGGCTCCCGATCCGTCTCTGTTGAGCTGGGACTTATGGCAAGAGAACGTACTTCCCGAAATGGCAGCCAGACTGGGTGTCAAGGTAGGTGATTATGATCCATTGCAGGGACTTGGGCTGGAGGAGCAGTACTATATTGAGCTGTTGGGCACTTACCCCGGGGAGCCTTTGATTTCACAGGAAGATTGGGATGCAATTTGTGTTTACATTGAGGAGAATGCTGCTGATAGCCTGAAGATTGATCGTAGCAGAGCTCACCGAAATGATTCACTAAGTCAATTTGCTTTGAGGCAGATCAATACCGATAGCTTACCGGGAGCTGATGTAACGGCTATTCACTATAGTGATGAGGATGCTACCTGGATAATTGGAAATAAACGGGGTCAGATCTTTCAGCTGGATCAGGGTGAAGTAGTCGAAGGAGGTCAATTGAGTTCGGCGATTTCCGGATTTGCCAAAAAGGATGATGCGATCATAGTATTGGAAATGGGGATCATCGGTCCTACTGATATTCCCATGGGAAAAATGTGGCATTTTGCAGACAGCAAAGAGCTTATTCGGGACCGACTATTCAGGCCAGTGCATATCAATACTGCCCGGTCCGGGGCTGAATTGCCCGGTATGATCCTCTGTGAATATGGAAATCGTGCAGGCAGACTTTCTTTGGTCAGGAAAGTCAGTGAGGAATGGGAGCTTCAGCCTTTGATGGAAGTTCCGGGAGTAATCAAGACGGAGGTGGTGGATATGGATGATGATGGTCATGAGGATCTGGTAGTATTGGCAGCTCAGGGCGATGAGAGCATGTATCTGTTAAGCGGTGATGGAGCTGGAGAGTTTGATACAAAACGCCTGATTCAATTGCCACCAGTTTATGGAATTTCCTGGTTTGAGCTCCTGGATTATGATGAGGATGGTGATTTGGATATTGTGGTTGTATGCGGAGATAATGCTGACAAGACTTTTGTTCTCAAACCCTATCACGGTCTTCGGTTATTCTTAAACAATGGTGAAGAACACTTCTCTGAAGCCCTTTTCTATCCAATCTATGGTGCTACAAGAGTGCTTGCCGCTGATTTTGATCAGGATCGCGATTATGACTTTGCTGTTACCGCTATGTTTCCTGATTTTGAAAACAACCCGGAGGAATCATTTATCTATCTGGAAAACATGGATAGGGACAGGTTTGAATATCAGGGGTATACCCATCGGGAGCTTTCCGGTCAGTGGCTGGTGATGGACAAGGGCGACTTCGAAGGTGATGGAGATACAGATATTATCCTGGGGTCATACCTTGATTCTCCGGCTCCCGTACCACCTGAGATGCGAAGAGACTGGATTGAGGCCAATGTAGATTTGGTTATTCTGGAGAACCGGACGAAGTAGGTCAGTGTGGATTTTTCCAATTATGGTCAAAAAAAATGCCCACCAATAAGGTGGGCATTGCTATAAGTGTCTTTGCGCCGGACTTAATTATCTGTCCAGAACCACCATTTTCTTGGGTGTACTGATCTGGTTGTCTATTTGAAGTTGATAAAAATAAACACCTGCATTCAGTATGTCGCCAGCTTGTTCCCAGTTTCTGGTGTGCACTCCTGGTGACTTGATTCCTTCATTGATGTGTTGGATCAATCTACCACTCATATCATAAATATGAATGCTCACTTCTGACGAGGATTTGACCGCATACTCAAAAGTGGTAAAATCTACCACCGGATTCGGATAGTTCTTCACGATTAAACTGCTTGCCGGCCTGAGTTTGTCCTTGTTGGAAGTGGTTCCACCTCGGGAACCTGTAAAGTATCCTTTGGCAAATTCGTGTGCTTCCGGTCCGATTTTTTGTCCGGTTTGTCGCCCGGGAACATCATCAATCGGAGGATGAATTCCTCCCCAAAGACGGGATAGACTGGCCTGGTCAGAAGCATCCCGGTACTTGGCCCATTGTAGTTCGATGTCAATGCTTGGACCTTCCTCAAATACCAGGTATTCGTTCATAAGTGCATCAAAAATGCCCATACCTCCGGGAAAGTATTCATCACCGGTGATCAGAGTCATTACTTCAGCAGCTGCACGTGAAAAGGTCGAGTGTCCGGATACATAGCCTGCAAAGGGTGGAGTGATAAAAGATGGTCTTTGATATGGCCACCAGTCACCTGCCAGAATCCAATCAACTCCCGCATGTTCGGTCTCACTGATGTAGTCAGGCCCCTTCCAGGCATAAAGTTTTATTTTACCGATATTCTCACCCTGCTCACCTGCCAAAGGGTCCCCGTCTTTCACTACTTCAATATGTCCTTCGACCAGTGGTATTCCACCTGGGTGATAGGAGAGCTCAGCTGTATCCGAGCTTTGACCCAGTTCTGCCATTCCGCGGATCGCTGAAATAGGGCGGATAAAATCATAGTGTGATTTCATTCCCCAAACTGCCACAGCCACATCATGCATAGCACCACCCATGGTGAGGTAGGCTTTCACATCCCATTCCAGATCATCCAGGATATCTCCTTCTCCCTCATATCGTTTTTCGAAATCGGGATGGTCGCTCACGTAATTGAGTATTGTAAACCAGTGACCCGGAGGAGTCTCAGAATTTGGTCCATCTGCCCAGAATTCGGCCAATACCCGGCCAAAATCACCCATCGGTACTATTTGTGGTTCGTAAGGAGCACCGGTAGCCGGATTGACGGTATACCCTGTATCAGCAACACCTCCATCGAGAAAGTTGTAGAAAGCCCTCATTTCCTCTTCATTGGTCGGTAGAGAAGTCAGGTTACCAACAGAAGCGGGCGAAATATCTATCATGACTCCATCATCCGGATCAAGATGTCCGGACCATACTGCTACCAGTGCATGATTCCATTTATAGTAGTCATCAAGGCCTGATGTGTTACCAGTAGTATCGTGTACTGGCGGAGCACCAGGATCGTGATAAACGTAGTACTCATTTCCTTCTTTATCATAAACGGTCAGGTCTTCCTCCGTCATGGAAAAAGGAGTGACTTTACCCCATTGTGGGTTTAGAAATTTCCGAGGATTGACACCATCAGCTGCCAGTGGCTGCCAATGATTCATGTCAGTAATGTTCGGATTTCCGTGTTCTGCCGGAAATAGCGGGTCGTTCACAGGATCATAATAACCTTCAGCATAGGCGTAGTTTTTATCCTCATCCGAATAATCGACCATACCGAATTCCATACAACTTAGCGCAATATAATTCCCTAATGCAGCTGGTCCGTCGTTGATGTAGTCGGTTGAGATTACAGAAGTATCATATCCGAGCTGGGTCATTAACGAGTCAATCCGAGGCATAATAATAGCCGCTCCCGGTGAGTTGGCAAACCGGTGCCGCATAAGCCTGTATGCCGCATAACTGATAGCCTCCTCTCTGGCAACTTTAATTTCTTCATCTGTTGCTGGTGGATCCACACCTTCGAATTCACAGAAATACTCTCCCACCTGATTGCCGAGCAAAAAAGTGTTGGCAACATCGTCATAGGCTGCCCATGCGTCATACATGACCGCTCCAAAATGAAAGAGGTTTCTGGAATGTACGGTGGGTCGTGATGTACTCACTCTTATGGCATCCAGTAACTGTTCATTCCACTGACGTGCTACAGAGTGTTGAGCCATTCCACTTTCCGTTAGGAAAGCGAACATCCCCAAAATGAATAAAGGAGTAAAAATTTTTCTCATAAGATCATTTTTTTTGCAAGGTAGCTAAAATATTCAATTATTTATTAATATATAAGTCCTTCATAATTAAATCTATTTGGGGTCGAATAGATAATAAAGTAGATGAAAGTATTCATGTAGGTTGCAAACTTTGCACCAGCTTTTGCTTAAATCAAGCTTCAATATCGCTGCTAGTTAATGAATTACGGGAAAATATTCCCAATATGGGCGGTGATTGAATGTCATATTTTGATGAAACCGCGCATTGTATTGATGAATGGGAAGTATCCTTTTTTCATTGTTACTGACCCTATTCTTTTTGTAACTTAAGGGGATTATTAACACAATAAACCAATTATGAAATGTTTGATTACGTTGATCTTTTGTCTTTCCACGATCCTCACATATGCTCAGGATAATTTCACTCAAGCAACTATACAGGGGGTATTTAGCCGTAACAATGAGCAGATAGTGGGATTGGCTGAGGCCTTTTCGGAAGATCAGTATAAGTGGCGCCCTGCGGAGGGTGTTCGGTCTGTAGGAGAGGTACTCCTTCATGTGGCACAAGCCAACTACTTTATTCTGTCCAACCTCGGTTTTGAAACACCTGAAGATGTGGATATGATGACACTGGCTCAAGTCACAGGGAAAGACAACATCGTAGCTGAGGTGAAGAAAGCCATGGATTATGCTCAGGAAAAAATTGGAATGGTTGAAACCTCAAAAATGCAAGACAAGGTTGAGCTTCCCTTCGGAGAATTTACGACACTGAGCAGCGTACTGATTGTGCTGGAACATTCAGGAGAGCATAAAGGCCAACTGATAGCATATGCACGATCCAATGGCATTACTCCACCCTGGAGTGAATAATTTAGGTGCCTGGAGGTTGTAAGATATGAGAAAGGGTAGGCACATTCTTGTCTACCCTTTTCAATAATCAGGTTCCTTCCTCGTGAGTATTGATATCATTGAATATGATATGACAAAGTTTTTTCAGTAACCTATTGATAAACCCTCAGAAAACGGGTTCAGGCTTTTACCTTTGAGGAGCCAAATACATAATGAACGCTATGCAAGCAGATGGTGCCATAGTAGAACCCGAATGTATTAAGCCCCGTACTTTTGTTGGGGAAAATCATTGGTATCCCAAAGCCCTGAATGCGACCATCCATCCTATGGTTAGTTTCTTTTTGAACCTGGATCGGGAGAGAATGATTTCTCGATATTGTCATCTTCACCCCAAAGTGGCTCCAGGTATTCTGAGAGATATTTTGAGTTACCAGTGCCGTTACTTTCATTGGAGTGGAGCGGACTTGTTTAATTCCACTTCTGAAAACGGGAAACGTCAAATGGTGGTGATAGAAAACAACTCTTCACCGTCCGGTCAAAAGTCCATGCCCTTGTTAGACGATCACAAGGAAGAAGGATCATACAGGTTGCTCCTGGAAAGGACTTTTCGACCCCTTGTTCAGTCCATAAGGGGGTCAGCCCGTCATAAGGGTGTTCTCGCTGTGCTTTACGACAAGAATTATATGGAAGTGTCGGGGTATGCGGCGGTGATGGCCAATGTATTTGACGAGGAAGTATACCTTATGCCATGTTTCGATGGGAGTTCCGAGGACTCTTTGCAGATAAAGGATGATTATCTCCACTTGAAAAGAAATGATCAATGGATCAAAGTCAGGGCAGCTTTTCGATATGTCACTCAACGACCCTGGAACAGGATTCCGATCCACTGCAAAACCAAGCTCTTAAACCCCATTGTGGCCTGTCTGGCCGGAGGGAGAAATAAGATGGTGGCTGCCAAGGCCTATGATATGTACAATGCAGAACTCGCCGGATTGGGATTGAAAATCAACATGCCCGAGACGAACTGGGATATAAGTAAGGAGGAAATTCCCTTGTGGATCAATAAGTTGGGTGGACATGCCGTGATTAAGGTCCCTTACAGCAATGCCGGACAAGGTGTCTTCACGATCACCAATAAATCTGAGCTGGATCAGTTTATGGAAAAGGATTTTGAATACCAGAGGTACATAGTACAAAGCTTGATCGGGAACTATACCTGGAGTTCCACTGTGGCTCAGGGAAAGTATTATCACGTCGGAACCATTCCTACTCAAAAGGGTGAGACCTACGTCAACGATATCAGGATGATGGTCAGCAGCACTTCCGATGGCATCAAACCCCTGTGTATTTATTCACGGCGGGCTCATGCTCCCCTGGCAGACCGGCTAGAAGCAAATAGCGATTCCTGGTCCATGCTGGGAACCAACCTTTCTGTAAAACTGGGAGAAAATGAATGGACAACTGATACCAAGCGACTGATGCTGATGGACCGTCGTGATTTCAATAAACTGGGTCTGGGACTTGATGATCTGATTGAAGCTTATATCCAGACGGTCCTATCCACTATAGCCATTGATAAGATGTGTAAGAACTTGTTCAATTCTAAAGGTAGATTCCGCATGAAATTGTTTAAGTCCCTCAACAATGACAGGACTTTACTGGATGAGATCCTGATCTGAGATGAAGGCTTACCGTATTCTTGCCCTTACAGATCACCGTGGACATAGTGCTGAAAATTCGATATATGCCCTCCTTCGTACCCTGTCCAGACACCCTAGATGCAGTACGGTGGAGGTAGCTAGTAGAGGTAATCCCGCTAACGAACCTTTTTTTTCAAATTTGGAACCTGCTCCGCTTTCTGTGAGAAAAGTAGAAGCAGACTTTGAATTTGAGAGCGGTGGAAGACAATTTATTGAAGGATGCACCACCAGGGGTCTGAGTGATTGTGATATCATTCTAATGAGATTGCCCCGACCTGTTTCAAGAAGCTTTCTGTTGTTCCTGGCCGGTCTTACCAGATCTCAAGTGGTTATCAATGATCCAATCGGCATCGATCAAACCAGCAGCAAGGACTTTCTATTGCGGTTCCCTGACTTGTGCCCCGAAATGCGGCTTTGTCATTCGATAGAGGAAATCTGGGACTTTGCCAGGTTTTTTCCTATCGTGCTAAAACCTCTGCATGAATATGGAGGTAAAGGGATACTAAAGTTACAGGAAGGACAAATTGATGATGGCGTAGGTTGTTATGATGGACGACATTACCTGGAGAGTCGCAAAGAGGTGATCCAAAAAGATGGAATACTGGCGATGAAATATCTCAAAAGGGTAAATGAGGGGGATAAGCGAATCCTGGTTGTGGGAGGTGAAATACTGGCCGCATCACTTCGATTGCCCGCTCGGGATTCCTGGCTATGCAATGTGGCTCAAGGTGGTACCGCTATAGGAGCTAATGTGGAGGAAGAAGAAAGGTTCATTATTGAGCAAATTTCTCCGGTGCTGATGGACAAAGGAATCCTTATTTTTGGTGCGGACACACTGGTAGGTGCTGATGGGAAAAGGATACTGTCAGAAGTAAATACTTTGAGCATTGGAGGCTTTCAACAAGCTGAAATTCAAACAGGTAAACCCATCCTGCGCCAGGCT
Source organism: Bacteroidia bacterium (assembly GCA_030433135.1). Taxonomy (GTDB): domain Bacteria; phylum Bacteroidota; class Bacteroidia; order Chitinophagales; family Saprospiraceae; genus JABDMH01. Next base: position 55,574 of record JAUILF010000002.1, read on the forward strand.
GTAGATAAAATTATATCATATGTCGACGGGAGACTGGAACGGTGATGTACCTATTATCACATCTTTTGACCTGGAGCAAACGCCTTCCGGTACTATCAGGCATTACTGGTTGAAGATTATTTCCGATGGGCTGTCAACTCCGGTCTCCATTCCGGTCATGGTTGCCAGGGGCACTGCCGATCATCCGGTACTGGGTCTGACTGCTGCCTTGCATGGAAATGAACTGAATGGCATCCCTGTGATTCATAGATTATTCAGAGAAATAGATGTCAGATCACTGCGGGGCACCATTGTCGGCATACCCGTGGTCAATATTCCCTCTTTTTTACGAAAAAAAAGGCGATTCAATGATGGAGTAGACCTTAACCATATCATGCCCGGCAAGAATCATGGCAGTGTCAGTGATGTCTATGCCTATCGATTCATGGACAGGATTGTGGGCCATTTCGATTACCTACTGGACTTACATACAGCTAGTTTTGGTAGAGTGAACTCTTACTACGTCCGGGCTGATATGAATCATCCTGTTACCCGTA
>JAUILF010000250.1 GCA_030433135.1 Bacteroidia bacterium
ACATCCTGTAGGGAATGTCCTCTTCATGCATCCAAGCAACTCCTGATTTTCGCATGACCCTTTTTGGCTCTGGATTGCCCAGGTTATCAAGTGGGATTTCGTCACAGAGCCAAATAGGCATATTCCTGGTTCAATCAGATATTCTGCGTAAGGTTTCGGTCAGTAAGGATTTCCTTTAACTCCTTGATAAAAGCATACTCATGCGGCATGGCATTTTTAACAACATCTTTAACTGTAACGAAAGTGCCCTTATCAAGGTCGGGAATCATGGTCTTTAGCTTGTCCTTCAGATAGAGTACATCATTCTTGACCAGTGACCTCATGGATGGAATATCATGGTAGTCCCCTTCAATGGCTATGGCACGACATTTTTTCCCATCTTCAGTCTCAACCGATTCCAATTCGATCAGATCAGTTTCATCATTGATCAGATGTTGATTGCCACCGGGTATCTCCTGATGTGGAATTGACCAAACCGGATTTTCATCACCGGCATCGTTAACCAAAAAGACTTCCAATCCTTTTTCTGCAAAACGATAGATGATCAGACATGCTTTTTCAAAAAGACTCATGCTGTAGATATTGAACCTTACAAAAATAACAGTTTCCACGACTATCTGGGAAGGTAGACACATGTATTGCACTAGGAAGGTGATGAAAAACCCATCTCGCGCTGACAAATTCATTAATCTTGATCGATTTTTGATTTTCAAGCCGTTCTCCTTGCGCCTGACTTCGTTGATCCTCAGTTAGATACAAACCCGGTATCTTTCCTCGTCTCGCCTCGTCAGGCACAATGATTTACGGCTGCAGCATCAACCTGAGTTTATCAACACCTTCCTAGGACTCTGACCGGCCAAGGATCATCTCAATTCCGGCACATGCTGCCGCTGGTTGTGTCACCCTACGGGGTTGAGGTCCTGTAGTTTACAAGAGGATATAGAATAGCCCTCAACCCGTCACCGGCCACTTGCCCCAGTACCCTCAGCTTTGGCTGATTACCAATTTGTCAGCCTATGTCTGGCTGGCATCATCTTCCCCTGGTTTCTGAAGGGCCTCATTCTACCAGGTACACAGTACCCCGGCACCACCAACCGGAGGCTGGTATTTTTAACTTTCCAGTAAGATCACTTAACATTTTCATGAAGTCTTCCCGGTGTATTTGATGACTGACTAAAAATCAAAAACCATGAAAAAGAGAATGTTTGTTTTGATGATTATGGCCACTTTTTGCACACAGCTTGCCATGGCTCAATTTTATACCGGAGTCAGAGTAGGGGGCAGTTTATCTAATATTACCACTCCAGCCATTGTAGATATGGTGCCAGTCGATATACGGCATCTACCGGGTATTGAGGTGGGAGTTGTTTCCGAGTATGAAATTTCTGAAAAATTTGGTATTCAGGGTGAACTAAACTACCGGGAAAAGGGATTTAGAATTTCGGAGGGAATGGATTTGAACATATTTAATCTTGATTTTCCCCTGGGAGTAAGAGTCGATACACGATTGCGTTACCTCGATATGCCCATTATGGCGAAGTATAATATCGGTTCCGGACCGGTTCAGGGGTATGTGATGGCCGGGCCGCAATTAGGGTATGCCATGAATGGTAGCATCAATACACGGGCTAACTTTCTCGTTGATTGGCAATTGACCAATACTCCCATTAATTTATCAGGGTTAAACCATGAGCGATTTGAAATAGCTGGTGTGGTTGGTGCTGGTGTCGAGTTTGCTGCCGGACCGGGTAAAATATTTATGGATGCGAGGTACAGTCGCTCTTTTTCAGATTCTTTTAATATAACACTGGTCGACCTGAACATTAAGAATCATGGTTTTGGATTAGGTGTAGGTTACAAAGTGGCCTTCTGATATCACGTGTTGGTGATATAAACACACTTTGGAATTGCCGTGAAGGGGCCGTACTGATACGGCCCCTTTGATGCTGAATAGGTAGATAGTTACTTAATGGTAGTAATGGATATGATCAAAGTCTTGGATACTTTTGCCTATCGATAAGGGACCGGACCCATTTCCTGACTTTGACAATCTTATTCGTATTTAGAGCAAGGATCTTGAAGGAAATCAATATTTTGAGAGAAGGACAAATCGATCATCATGTACCGAATAGCTCTCCTTTTTTCACTACTACTTTTAGCTTGTTTTCAGAAGGATACAGGCAATCACTTATTATTTGAATCCGAACGATGGGAACAGCACGCTGCCAACGTTGAAATCATCCGTGATGATTTCGGTGTGCCTCACATTTACGGAAAAACTGATGCCGATGCTGTATTTGGATTGCTCTATGCCCAGTGTGAAGATGACTTTAATCGCGTGGAGCAAAATTACATCTGGGCCACTGGCAGGTTGGCGGAAGTGGAAGGGGAGGCGGCACTTTACAGTGATCTTCGGGCCAATCTTTACATGACCAAAGAGGAAGCTATGACGCTTTTTGAAAACAGTCCGAAATGGTTGAAGAAATTGTGTATGGCTTTCGCCGATGGGATCAATTATTACCTGGACCAACATCCTGAGGTTGAGCCCAGGTTGTTGACACATTTTGAACCGTGGATGCCTATGTATTTTAGTGAAGGGTCGATAGGTGGTGATATTGAGCGGGTGTCTACGAGGAAAATAGGGGAGTTTTATGGTCAACCTTCACTCGAGGAAGCGGTGGGTGCCATTCGCGATGGTCTTTTGCGACTGAATGATGATGAACCCAGAGGTTCCAATGGTTTTGCTATTTCCGGTCAGCATACTCAGTCCGGAAATGCCATGCTGTTAATCAATCCTCATACCTCTTTTTATTTTCGGGGAGAGGTGCATGTAGTCAGTGAGGAGGGGCTGAATGCCTATGGAGCGGTAACCTGGGGCCAGTTTTTTGTCTACCAGGGTTTTAATGAGTTCAATGGCTGGATGCATACCTCAACCGGGACGGATATTATCGATGAATTTGAAGAGACTATTGAGCCTACCTCGACAGGTTTGACCTATCAATATGGATCTGAAAATCGGGGTATAGATTCCTTGGAAGTCACATTGAATTATAAAACCGATGAAGGCCTGAGGGAAAAGGTCTTCACCATCTACCGCACCCATCACGGTCCTATTACCCATGCCAATGGAGACAAATGGGTGGCCACGGCTCTGATGTGGGATCCGGTCGATGCACTGCAACAATCCTTTATCCGGACCAAAACTTCCAGTCATGATGAATTTCATGAAATGATGGGGAGGAAGACCAATTCATCCAATAATACTGTTTATGCCGATGCCAATGGAAATATTGCTTATTACCACGGAAATTTTATTCCGCGTAGAAATACCGATTATGATTATACAAACCCGGTAGATGGAAGTAATCCCCAGACGGATTGGAATGGTTTGCACGATATGTCGGAAAATATATGGGTATTAAATCCGGAAAATGGATGGATTCAGAATTGCAACTCTACTCCCTTCACCTGCTGTGGAGAATTTAGCCCTAAACAGGAGGATTTTCCAAAATACATGACCAGTTTTCCGGAAAATTACCGCGGAGTTCATGCTATATCGCTATTGGAAAATGCAGATGAATTGACCATCGACAAATTAATTGATCTGGCTTATGATCCATATCTGCCCGGAGCTGAAGAATTAATGAAGGGGTTGATTGCGTCTGCAGGTGTTGGGGGTCAAGCGAAAGAATTAGCAGCCTCGATGGAAATATTAAGAAACTGGGATTTTGAAGTTTCGAAAGATTCCAAAGCCATGACACTGGCTCACTATTATTATTTAGCATATTCCCGATCCGGGAAAATTCCCCGGGGGCTGAACTTTATGGAAAGGATGGATTATATGAGCAATGAGTCTCCTTTGGCTGAACGTCTCAAGGTTTTTTCAGAAGCTCTCCAATTTTTACAGGAGGATTTTGGTTCCACCGAAGTTGACTGGGGAGAAATCAACCGCTTTCAAAGAAATGATGGCCGTATTCATCAAATATTTGACGATAACCTGCCCAGTACTCCGGTGGGTATGACTTCGGGTCGATGGGGAGCACTGGCTTCCTTTGGTGCAAGGAGGGGAAAAAATACCAGGCGCTGGTATGGGGTTTCTGGAAATAGTTTTGTCGCAGTGGTGGAATTTGGTGAAAAGGTAAAAGCAAAGTCCATGTTGGCCGGAGGACAGAGTGGAGATCCGGGTTCACCGCATTTTGATGACCAGGTACAGCGTTATGTTGATTGTCAGTTTAAGGAGGTGCCCTACTACCGTGTGGATGTATTGAAACGGACGGAGGTGAGGTATCAGCCGGGGGAGGAGGACTAATCTCTCTCGACTTGATATGGATCTGAAGTTGTAGATGTCAGATAACGTGAGTATTTTAAAAAAAAACTCACAGTACTCGTTGTTTGAAGTTTGTAACTTCAAACGGATATCACGACCTCAGTTTCTTGTTTCATAGTTCTCTCGTTTTTAATAGATTCCCATTATTATTTGCCCAACAAAAGGCGAAAGGGAGTAATTGTTTATTTGGATTGTACTGGGCTTGATATGGATCTGAAGTTTCAAACTTCAGATAACGGGGTTTACGTTTCCAACAGTCGCTCTTCGTTGTTTGAAGTCTGTGGCTTCATGCTGATTTAATCATCATTTTCTTTCGCAATTTTATAGCAGACATACACCACAATGTTGACTGTCCTTCATCTGAAGTTTTAGAATGTCACTGAATGATGAGGACCTTCATTACTCTCTTTATTTTCTTAATTACCGGTGTAACTGCAATATGTCAGGAATGGCAGGCTTCTTTGGATAGCCTTTTGACTGAGTTGTCGGAAAACGGAATATTCAACGGACAGGTTGTCTTGTCTGAAGATGGTAAGATGGTGTTTAACCATGCCTATGGTAGTTATACCAATGAGGCACTTACTCAAAGCAGTGCACTGCCCATCGCTTCATTGGAAAAGACGTTAACCGCATCAGCCATCGTGAAACTGGCAGAAGAGGGAATGGTCAGATACGATGACCCCATTACAAAATACATACCCGAGCTTCCTTACAAATCCGTAACAACTCGACATTTGCTCAATCAAACCAGCGGTATACCCAATTTTCTGGGGACAGCCATTGAGTATGGAGATACCAGCCAGGTAATGGGTGCACAGGATATCCTCGATCTGATCTCAAGGATTAAACCTGAGAGTGGACCTCCCGGTGAAAAATTTGCCTATAATAATTCGAATTTTTTCTTGTGCCGACAAATCATCGAAGCTGTTTCAGAACTTTCCTATGGAGAATTTATGCAAGAATATTTTTTTGAGCCACTGGATATGTCACATACATATGTCGTCGAAGAACTTGACTCACAATATGAAAATATAACGGTCAATAACTTCTACCGGCCCGGTGGCGAAATTAGATCTACAGCGACTGATTTATTTAAATTCTACGAAGCTTATATGGGAACTGGTTTTATTGATCCTAATTCGCGCCAGATGGCCTTTACAAGACCTGAATTAAGTGATAGATCACTAAGTAATTATGGATTTGGCTGGTATATTCATGTTGATGCAGGAGATACGTCAGTGGGTCATTGGGGAGGAGGGGAGTCTGTCAAAAATTACCTGGAACTTTATTTTACGGAAAACAGATCTTTAATAATACTGTCAGTGGACTGTACTATTTACATGGATAAGATCTATGCTATGATCAGGAATGTCTGGGAGGGCAAACCTTATGTAATTCCTCGTAAATTTGAAGATCATACCGTTTCGGCAAATATCCTGAACGAATATGTGGGTCAATATATGTCGCCCCAGATGGGTTTGCTGCATATTTCCAAAGACGGTGATAAGATTTTCCTGCGTCCCGATCCAGTACCGGGGAAAGAGGAATTAATTCCGATGACAGATTCTACTTTCAGATTTGCTAATCAGGACCTGCAGTGGCAGTTCTACCGTAAAAGTGGCCAGGTTGTCGGATTTGGATTCGAAGGTAAACCTGACGAAATGGGTCTGAGACAGGAATAAGTACAGTTCCGTTAACATTTGTGTATAAGAGGGATTAGCAAAGACCTGATATGGATCTGAAGTTGCATACTTCAGATAACGTTTGTTTTATTTATAACTACCCCGTTGTTTGAACTTTGCAACCTTCAAGCCGATTTCAACATGCCATAAAATTTGAATTGAGTCGAATTGAAATCATCCTATTTTCTTTGACCACCATCCGTTAGGGCCTCTAATTTCTCCGGTCTTTTACCATCAGGTGGTGGTGGATCGCAATCCTCCAAATCAATAAAAATGGTACTACCGTTTTCGATCTCAAAACCATTGTTTAGTTGCACCTGATCACCTGCAAACAGGAAAATGCCGGAATTACTACCAATTGGAGCTGATACTTCAATTTCGGTGCTGGATCTATATTCCTGAATGATGCTTGTGAGTAGACTGTCTAAAATCACTGCCAGGTGGCAAGGGCTCATCGTAACCTTTGTTGGCGTAGTCAGGGTAACCCTTTGGCTGGCCATGTTATCGGCAGTCACAGTAACACTGTTTGGAATGGTTGGCTGCAAATCTTTAATGGTAATGTCATCAATATGCCAGCCGTTTCCACCTACCGCTGCATCAGTGTGCATACGAAACCGAACCATAATAAACTGGTCAGCATAAGAACTAAGATCGACAGTAGTCTGAATGTATCCACCACTATTCCCACTGAATGCCGGAAGTGTCGGAGTGTTATCGACCATACTATTGTATCCGTTTTCAATCATACTCCCTCCCAGGTCCTGCCATGTTTTTCCATTATCTAAAGAAACTTCGACCAGACCCCCGTCCCAGGTTGCTTCGGTATCGTACTGATGTTGGAAGGTAAGCTGGGTTGTATATGTTGGCAGGAAAGGAACAGTGGTCAGAAACTGCTCATTCTGATAACTGACATCCTGTGCGAACCATGAATTTGAACCTGAGTAAGGCATGTCACCATTCATTTGCCATAGGCTGAGACTGGGTGAGTTAGCACCGATATACCAACTATCCGATTCGGTTTCCGCACCCTCAAACATTTGCATCGGACTTGAACCAGCTGCAGGTTGGACAATGGCTTTGAATTCAATGGTCGTATCCTGACCGATTGACAATGTACCGAGATCAAAACAGAGCGTTCCGTTTTCAAAGACCACATTACTATTCGCAGATCCAGCCACGTAAATAATGTCTTTTGATAATTTGTCAGAGACTTTGACATTGGTAAGATCCATTTTGCTATTAAGTGTAATGGAATACATCATGGTATCACCTACTTCGGCTTCTGAGGCATCAACGACCTTGTTGATATCCAGACAAGTAGGCGGCATGTCATAGGCCAGAATGCCATCATTTACATTTGAGCTCGATCCCTGATCAGCACTGTATCCCAGTCCTCTCCGGGAGAAGGCTGCCCAGATGAGGCAACTGTTTGCCCCTCCATACAGCATGGTATCTGCTGCCAGGATGGCATCACGGCCGTCTACAAAACCGGGATTACAGGGCTGTAGTTTCATCCCTTCCATGACCAGGTGCATGGCTATATTATTACCTCTATCACCATGATAAAAGTCCGAATCATAGCCATACTCCTCAATCAGATTCCAGGTCATGTCCCAGAGCATGGTACACCATACAGAACCCACACCATGGGGTATGGAACTCACTTTGATGTGATCATAGGTTTGTGGATTTATATCCATATCGGTGGTGTAAGGGAAAGGCCGGATTCCATTACCGGATGTTGATTGTCCGAGAACATAGGTGCCGATACCCCGGACCTTGGGTCCGGTGTCATTCTCATCCATGGTCAGCATGAGACCAAACCAGTCGCTCCAGCCTTCTCCCATCTGTTCCGAATTATTAAGGCAGTTGACATTTCCAGGGCCACCTGTCAGTCGATTAGAGATGCCGTGCGCGTACTCATGGGCAATAATGCCATTATCCATATCACTGTCAAGATCTGGTTGGTCAAATTGTAGATTAAGGGTGACATTGGGCAGAGCATCGATGATGCTTTGCCCATCAGTATCACTGATCATAATGGCCGGGATCACCACCTGGTTGCCCTCGGCCCCAGGAGCCATCCTGATCGGGGTGGTAGTCACATTATTATATACAAGAACCGCGATGGCACCAGCTTGCTGAGCCTTCAGGGCCTTGGAGCCAAACTCACAAATTCCCCTTTGAATTAAGGCAATCTTACCATCCAAACCATTTGTCGGTGGATCGCATCCGTCCTCCACTGTACCCACTCCGTCATCTACCAATACTACGGGTGCAGTGATATCGTATTGCTGTTTGCCAAAACTCGCGGGAATATATGGACCAGATAAATTGAGGCTGCCAGGACTTTGAACATTGATGCTGGCGGCGTTACTTTGGCGCCACAGGTACATCTGCATCCGGCCATTGGAACCATCCGGAGGGGTGGAGAAATTAGCGTTATTGATACCACTCCCATCTTGAGCTTCCGCATTAACATAATCATTTGCCAGGCCACCATTGCCATAATTATTCGCCTGGAAATTGCCGGCGGCTTCATCAAATCCATAGTGATACCAGATGTCATGCATCAAATTGTTCCAGTAAAATAGGTTGGTAATGACCGCCGAATCACTCTTCACTGGTGAAAACGATGGGTCATAGCTGTAGTTGAATTCGAGATTTGCTCCACCGTCTGGGCTGGATCCGGGAGCGTTAACATTATTTCGATCTTCATAGGCATGCACGTTATTGCCACGGGTAATGGTGTGTTCTGCCCCTGCCGCTCCATTGGTATCGTGCCAGCCATGGGGTGATGCTAAACCATCTGCTGGATCAACGACAATCTCCCTCATGCCATGATTAGGACTTTCAATGCCAAGGGGTAGTACGTGGTAAGAATTGGGAGTCAGTAGATGTCTTGTATTGTCGTTTGCCTCAGTAGGAGCGCTGGGGATGTGAGAATAAGTATGTTTATGTTCAGCATTTGGAATGTGCTTATGATTGAAATGATCAATGGACTGAGAATCCACAACGTTGTGATCCCAATGGCAATAAATTGTCCAGTTGTTCTTGTCCACTACTTCCCCGGTATTGGCATCTACCCGGATATTCCACCAGTCAGATGACTCATTATCCTTGATAACCATGCCCCAGCAAAGTACCAGGGTATTATCGTTGACAAGTTGGTAGACAGGTGCATATGGGATTTCTTCTTCCGAAATACCCCCGTTACTCATGAGT
>JAUILF010000003.1 GCA_030433135.1 Bacteroidia bacterium
AAAGTCGAGGACTTCTATCAACACGTCATCATAGGTGGGGTTGTCTTGCATTTCAGGGGGCAGACCCTGCATGTGCATTAACACATATGGCACCTGATGCCGGGCTACCACTTCGATCAATTCAGGATCATGGTTCCAGGCCGAAATATCATTGATTATATGCACACCTTCATCCAGGACGGCGCTGGCAACTTGACTGTGAACCGTGTCAACAGAAATGATGCATTCAGGAAATTCCCGGATGATACTTTTGATATTGGGAAGAATTCTTTTGATCTCCTCTGATGACTCAATGATGGTTGCACCGGGCCTGGAAGACATCCCTCCAACATCTATGATCCCTGCACCTTCACTGAGCATCTGTTCCACCTGTGATAACACTTCACCTTCATTTCGATATTGACCACCGTCATAGAAGGAATCTGGTGTCAGGTTGAGGATGCCCATAACTCCTGGTTCTGACAGGTCGAGGATGGTGCCCCTGCAATTGATAGTTGTGGTATCCCAAAACATATGCTAAAAAACAAAAATCAGGTGGTTTGTTGCAGTGTGATAGAAGAATGAGCCTGGCAAATGATATAGTATGTATAGTGAGTCCATCAATCAATGTATAACTTTTTCTTTTATAAGACTTTTTTCTAATATATTAGTGCTGGTTTAATTGACTTCCCTTCGGGATCAAAAACCAGTAGGGTGATGGCACACTTTATGCAGTTTGGTGTTAAAGGCCTTTCCAAATATCGTGGGAGCATATTACATTTGCAAAAAATGCCGGCACACTACATATTGAGTGAGGTAAAAAAATAAAGAATGCTGCGTTACGGTCTCCTTATCATTTCCATTGGTCTCCTTTCCGTCTTCATATCGTTCACCAACAGTTCGCGGGTTGATTTAGCTAAACTATCTGAACTTCCGGTACCGTTGAGCAATGAGCGGTTTGGTTTTAATATGAATGATTATCATCGAAGTGAAGGTGTAATCAAGAAGAATCAGTTTCTGGCCGATCTGCTATTGCCCCACCATGTCAGTTATCAAACCATAAGTGAGGTTGCCGAGGCTGCCAGGGGGGTATTCGATGTGCGTAATCTCAGGTCCGGAAAAAAGTATATGGTCTTAAGCCGGGATACAACTGCCCAGGCTGATTTCTTTGTATACGAACCAAATCTCTTGCGATATGTGATTTATGACCTGAATACGAAGGAAGTCAGCGTTGTTGAAAGAGAAGTGGAGCGCCGCATACAGACATCCAGTGGCCGGATCACTTCATCACTTTGGAAGACGATGATGGACCGGGATCTGGACTATGAGTTGGCAGCCAAGATGGAAGATGCTTTGGCGTGGTCAGTAGACTTTTATCATATCCAAAATGGAGACCAATTTAAGGCCTATTATGAGGAGTTGTTCGTGGATGGTCAACGTGTTGGGGTTGGTGAACTATTTGCAGCACATTTCTACAACTCGGGCAATGACTATTATGCTATCAAGTATGCCAGTGAGAAATATGATGGTTTTTATGACCTGGAAGGAAGACCCATGAAGAAAGTCTTTTTGAAGTCCCCTGTTAAGTATTCCAGGATATCATCCCATTTTAATCCACGTCGGTTTCATCCTATCCTCAAGCGTGTAAAACCACATCTTGGTACCGATTACGCCGCTCCTCACGGCACTCCTATCTACGCAGTGGCGAATGGAGTGGTCAACAAAGCCAGCTACACCAAAGGTAATGGCAACTATGTGAAGATCCGTCATGATAAAAACATTGAAACTCAGTACTTGCATATGTCGCGTTTCGCCAGTGGAATTACTCCCGGTGTCCAGGTCAAGCAAGGGCAAGTGATTGGATATGTAGGCTCAACCGGGTTGGCCACCGGACCTCACGTATGTTTCAGGTTTTGGAAAGATGGTCGGCAGGTCAATCATTTAAGACTGAATCTGCCTGAGCCCGAACCAATGGAAGATGCCGAACTACCCAGTTACTATCAGGTGAGAGACGATATGGTGTCCATCCTGGATCAGATCATGATTGAGGGTGAGGAGGTTGCAGTAAGCCCTACGGACGAAGTGTTGGCTCCGTAGGACTTACAGAAGGGAAAAATAGAAGCTGTATCCAAATAAATTGGAGGAATTCCACCCCCTGCCCCCTCATAGGGGGACAACATCTTAGTACTGTTTAATGCGTTGATAATCAATAGAAAAAGGGCTATCCCCCTTGAGGGGGTAGAATTATCCAAATCTCTGATTTGGCAATAATTCTGGGAGTGGAACAGGTATTCTGGTCCAACTAGTCATCTACCCCAATATTATGACTTACAGCTTCATCCTTCAATTGATTAAACCTGCTCAATAATTCATCATATCGATCGTAGGCATCTTGACCGGGCTTCTGATCAGCACGATTGAGCATGTAGTACAGGTAGGAGATTTGATCCAGAAGCATAGGCTTTTGATATCTTCCTTCGGCTGTAATGAGGTCATCCTTGATTTTTGACACGGCATCCTGAGCACCACTCTCCATATCCTTCTCAATTTTTTGAGATAACTTTTGTGCTTCGTACATCAGCTTCTGTACGTTTAAAGCCAATTCTACCTGCGCTTCCATATCAGCGATTTTTGTCCCTGATGCCAAAACGGCAGGGTCCGGCATCAATTCAGCTTGTACAACGTAAGTCTTCCTGGGAGTGACCAGATCAATGCGATATTGTCCGGGAACCACCATGGGACCAGGTAGGGTTCTCCCCGAGCCGGATTTCAATCCCTGGTGTCGCATATCCCACCTTACCTTGTGAGTACCCTGCTTATTACTAAGAACTAAGTCCGAGGTCTGATATCCAAAACCAGTGGCCATGTCTGTTTCCTCGGTTTCACCTTTGACTGGCTCAGTACTGGAATACGACTGTACCAAAGTCCCGCTTGCATCGTAGATTTTAACTGATATGTCACCCTCGTGGTCCCCATCCAGGGTATAATAGATATTAACGCCAGGAGCCGGATAATAGGGAATATTATTATCAGAATTGCCTCTGTACCTCAAGCGATAGGTTGGCTTGGGTTGGTACAGGGTAGTTTCATGTTGCAGCGGATCGAGATGATACAACATGGAAATGTCGTCAATAATCCAGAACCCCCGACCCATCGTGGAGATGATGAGGTCATTTTCATGTACTTTAATGTCTGTCACTGGTGTTACCGGCAGGTTTTGTTGAAAGGGTTGCCAGGATTCACCATCATTGAAGGAAAGATACATTCCAAATTCTGTTCCGGCATAGAGTAGACCAGGTCTACCCGGATCCTCGCGAATGACACGTGTGGGATGATCAGCCGGAATGCCGTTTTGACCATCTGTCAACAAATCCCAGCTGCTGCCATAATCCACAGTCCGGTATATGTATGGCCTGAAATCTCCCAGTAAGTAACGGTAAATAGCAACATACGCTTTACCAGGTTCATGAGGACTCGCGGTAATAGTTTGCACCCTGCCGTATTCATCCATCTCAGGGGTAACATCTTTCCAGGTCTTTCCCCCATCGCGAGTTACGTGTACAGGGCCATCATTGGCACCGACCCAGATCAGTCCTTTCTCCAGGGAAGACTCTTCCACAGCATAGATCGTGCTAAAGAATTCCTCACCTGTAATGTCCCGGGTGATTGGTGATCCCGATATGACCTGGGTCTCCGGTGTGAAAGCAGTCAGGTCCGGTGAGATGATTTCCCAGGTCTGCCCATCATTGGTTGATTTGTGCAAATATTGGGAAGCGTGGTAGATCACATCCGGATCATGGGGGGAAATGTGAATTGGGGAAACGCGCTGAAATCTGAAAGTCAGTTCCCGGGGATTATGCCCGTACATATTGCCTGCGCCAACGTAGTATTGTCTCTCTTGTCCGGTCAGTTGATTGTACACGCCAAACCGGCCTTTACAGTTTGAATAAATAATATTAGGATTACCAGGTTTTGGAATCGCAGGACCCGTTTCACACCCTCCTACAGCTTTCCACAGGGCACTGTATCCACCTGGTGGGGTGATTCGGGGAAGACTGGGGAGAGCTATGGTCGTGTTATCCTGTTGACCTGCATAAAGCCAGTAGGGAGTCTGGTCATCCACTGCGACCTGATAAAGCTCTGCAGTGGACTGATTTTCAATACTGGACCAGGTTTTTCCTCCATCCCTGGTCACTGTAGATCCACCATCGTTAGCCTGTACCCAGGTATTGGTGTCCAGTGGATTAATCCACAGATCATGATTGTCACTGTGGGGAGTTCTGATTCTTTTCCAGGACTTTCCTGCATCGGCCGAGTGCCAGAACCTGGTCGAACTAACGTAGATGGAATTGGCATTCAGAGGGTTGGCATCAATATTACAATAGTAGAAGGGACGATCCAGCAGTTCTTTTTTGGTGGATACCAGCTCGAAACTTTCTCCCCGGTCATCAGAGCGGTATACTCCTCCCAGAGAATCGGGTGCTTCAATCAGTGCCCAAACGCGATTGGGGTCTGCCGGACTGACTGCCAAATCTATCTTACCAATGATTCCTGAGGGTAAGCCTCTGGATAGTTTGTTCCAACTTTTTCCTCCGTCCTCTGATTTAAAAATGCCACCTTCATTACCTCCACTGATAATGGTCCACGGTTTTCTCCTGGCTTCCCAGGCCGCAGCATATACGATTGAGGGGTCATCAGGAGCAAATTCCAGGTCTGCGACTCCGGTTTGGTCGGAGATGTAAAGTGTTTTTTCCCAGGAATCTCCTCCATCTGTGCTGCGATATACACCGCGCTCCTTGTTACTTGTAAAAGGGTTGCCAATGGCTGCAACCAACACATGGTTAGTGTCGGTTGGATGGACCAATACGGCCCCAATCTGTCCGGCTTTCTCCAGGCCAATACTGTCCCAGGTATCTCCACCGTTTGTTGACCGGTACATTCCTTTTCCGATGATGACATTGCTCCTTATGCCGTCAGAACCCGTACCGACATAGATTATGTCTGGATGAGACGTCGACAAAGCAATACTTCCGATTGAGGAAGTGGTGAAATAGCCATCTGAAATGTTTTCCCAGCTATGACCGAAATTTTTTGTTTTCCATACTCCTCCTCCGGTAGCTCCCATGTAAAAGATACCTGGTAATTTTTCATGACCGGCTACTGTGGTAACTCTGCCACCCCTGTTTGGACCAATGTTTCGATATTGCAGTGCGGCTGTGATATCAGGTGCATGGGTTTTCTGAGCTTCCAGGAATTCAGCTAGCCCAAAAACTACCATAAGACTCAGTACGACGTTCAATCTCATTACAATCGTGTTTGACCCCAAGGTATCATTTTGAGCAGACTTCGGATAGCGTTGTTTGAGGGCAAAATGTCAGGTCTGTCCAATTGATCACCACATCTTTTTCCCTTCAATGCTTCTGGGTTTGTATCCTCAAAGGCTAAAGACTTGCTGTGATCTTTCCCATCGGAAATTTTACTAAAATCTTTGTTTTACACTGAAAAACAATGAGTTTGGTATTATTTTTGTTTGTAATATGTTTTGATGAGTGCAACTCAAGTTTTGCAAAAACCATCCGGATTTATATCCCGGATAACCTGATTGAAAATGAAGCTATTACCACTTTTTTGCATCATGTGTCTTTGCCTGGTTCTGACATTTCCCATCCATGCTCAATGCCCCTCCCTTGACTTAGATGAACAGATTCAGGTGGATTCCTATGCCAATACGAACGCTAATTGTCATGTGATAAGCGGAGATGTGATCATCTCCGGAGCTGTGACTAATTTGCGACCCCTTTCGTTCATCAAGGAGATTCATGGTGATCTCATTATTTCCAACACAGATATAACTTCTTTGTACCATGTTTTTCAGGATCTGCAAAGTATTGGTGGAGATTTAGTCATTGATAACAATCCTCAGTTAGGAAGTATTTCGTCAGGTTTTCCACTACTGGAGTCCATCGGAGGCTCCTTGTCGGTTGAAGGAAATGATGCTCTCTTTGTCGTAAATGGCTTGGATCGATTGGAAAGTATTGCAGGTGGTCTCTATCTCTCATACAATAACCTGTTGTCCGAGATTCCTGCATTCAATACTCTGAAAACAACCTCGGAGATTGAGATTTTAGGTAATGGTCTGTTGCACAAAATTGTTGGCTTTTCATACCTGGAAGATATCAATGGTGATTTGTATATAGAAGACAATCCTGTTCTTCAGCATATCGAGGCATTTAAGGGACTAATGGAAGTAGAGAACCTGTCGATTGCATTGAACTCCAAATTGGAATCGCTGTCCGGGTTTGATAAACTTATAGAAACACAGGCTTTTTACATCGGCCAGAACGAAGGCCTTACAAGCCTCAGTGGATTCGATTATCTCGAGACTGCCAGCTCAGTGGGTGTGGTTGAGAACTTTTCTTTACAGCAAATACAGGGTTTTGCCAGGTTGTACCAGATTACTGGACATCTGGACATTACAGATAATGCATCACTCATATATATCAACGCATTTGGTGCCCTGAAAAGAGTGGGAGGAAGACTGAGTATCTCCTCAAATGATCAACTTCCTTCTATTATTGGTTTTCAGCATCTCCACTTGATAGAAGGCAATCTGCTCATTGGAAATAACCCGATGCTGGAAAGAATTCAGGCCATGGGGAAACTGGTTGAAGTAGGTGGTGTACTTCAGCTCGAACGAAACACCTCCTTATACCAGGTGTCTCCGTTTACCACCCTTTCACAAATTGGAACACAACTGACCCTGGCATATAATGGGTTTAAGGTCCTGGGATTTCTGCCCTCCCTCCGGCAAATCGGCGGGAGTATGACTATTCGTAATGAGGTGCACCTCCAGGAAATACGGGATTTTGCCAATCTTCGTACGATTGGCGGGAGTCTAAACATAGAATTCAACCCGGTTTTGAAGTCTATCGGTGGATTTGGGAAACTGAACTCAGTTGGAGTATCCTTAAATATGAATTTCAATGAGGCACTGGTTTCGATTTCCGGATTCAACGCTTTGTCATCATTGGGACTTGATATATTCATCAATGATAATCCATCTCTCGTTTATATCAAGGGGTTTTCTCCATTGGAGGCTCTTGGAGATGATCTGCGCATACTACGCAACGATCAACTGGCGTCCATCTTTGCTTTTGAAAACCTGGCTACACTGGACTTTTTGGAAGTCAGGTTAAATCCTGAGCTGCGGTATTGCTGTGGTTTGGCAACTCTGATTGGTCTTGGCGGATATAATACTGCCAGTATTTCGGGGAATGCAGAGGGCTGCAATTCGGTGATGGAAATAGAAGCAGCATGCAACGCTACACTTTCGGATTGTGCCCCCAATTGCATTGGATCTATCAACGTTGCACTTGACCGGTTTGGTTTTGCTACCATGAGACCAGCTGACTTTATATCGGATACCATGGCATGTGCAGGTGGAGTGGAGGTTACAATTGAGGATAGATTGGGCAGGATAGTATACGGTCCCAGGTTACTGGGGTTGGATGCAATCATAGCTGTTAAGGCATGCCACTTATTACGTCAACAACCTTTGAAAATTACCACGAGGGGAGGTGGAGGTGCCTGCTGGACCGATTTAACCTTTAAGAACACAGATGGTCCGACATTGCAGGGTGAGCCGACTCAAACTGTTCTATGTGGTGATCCGCTTTCCGTTGCTCCCCTTCCCGGAACTAAAAAATATGCCTGGGTTCCCTGTCAGGCAGAACTGGAAGCAGACTGGATTACCGATTGGGTGACAACCTATGATTGTGACCCAGGTGTACAGGATACAGTGAAAGTTATATATCGAGAGTGGGAGGCTTTTGACAAAGATGGAAAGAGAGGAGTAGTCTTCGATACCATTGTGGTATTGCAATTACCCGAAATCTTACCCGAAAACATTTATTGTGAAGAAAAAGATACGGTCTACTGTGCTGACACGACTGCACAAATAGGTCCGTACATTACCTACCTCGATCCTTTGAGTAATACTTGTGTTCAAACGCCTCTTATTCGGGCCGGAGACAGGAATGATGATGGCATCCTGGAATTTTATCCCACCAGATTTGACAACAAATGTGGCATTTCAGTGCATGTAGATAGCCGCAGGTTCCCCGGAAGTTGCGAAACCAGCTATCGTGTAACTGTAGATGTAAAACAGCATTGCTATGGTATGGGGAGTCTGGCCTGCCAGGTAATACCACCGGCCGGAACACCACCCAATATGGCTGAGATGATTGACACCGGATACTGGAGATGTGAATTTTGGGTGGTAGATCTCGATACTCTGGCACCAGAGCTGGTATGCAAGGGTGATTCATTATTTAGTGGGCCCTTCGATATCAACAAGTTTAAACTTTATGATGACTTCTTTGGGATTGCTTCTACTGCTATTCCCGTGGCCCTGGTAAATCAGGGATTGGCAGAAAGTAAATCCAATTTCAATACAGACAACTTGCCCTACCAACTGTTGGTGGAGTCCCAACATATCCAACTGGATGATTTTGTGATAAATACTCTGGATGATATTGAAGCAGGCTTTAATGGCTTTAGTCCAGTTCCGTATTACGCTAATGCAGTGGCAGCTTACGAGGCTGAGCGTGATCAGGTGTTTAGTTTCAGCTGGGATTTTACCCTGGCACCGTTTATTAATCAAAATAACCCACAAAGCTTGCAAGCAACCCAGGACTATGCTTATGCCAGCGTATTTTACTCTGTGAATGGCTCCTCATACCGTCTGGTGCAGGGTGAAGAAATGCCCGGTTTTATCCCACCGGCAACCGCTTTTGATGCCCAAAGTCTTGTTGGGAACAATAGTCTCAACATGGTGGCCCCGGTAGCAACCAGTCAGAGTCAGCATGGTTTTGCCCACATTCCATTGAAAGCAGGAGACAAACTACATATTGTGGCCATATGGGATTCACCTGTGGAGACCACTTTCAGAATTATGGGCTTGAATCAGGTTTCAACCAACCCAGACGAATGTCTGGCAACGACCTACCTTCCACCATTGTGGGTTAATGATGACTGGAGTGGAGTGAAGCAGGCAAAGGCAAAGGTGGAAGACCTGGGTACATTTCAACTCGAGTACGATACGGCCAATAACTGCTGGCTAACCCACAGTACCCTGGATTTACCGCATCGGGATGAAGCCTATAAGATCATTTTTGAGGCCTATGATAGTTGCCACAACATAGGTTACGATAGTTGTTATTTGTATGTGAAAGACCTGGTGAAACCGGTACCGGTGGTAGACAAGGGGTTTACCGTAAGCCTGAGTGACAAAAAGGTATGGATGGGAGTAAAAGCCTTCGATGAAGGTAGCAAGGATAATTGTGCCATGAATCTCGTACTGATACGCCGACAGGACTGGCTGGAAAGCTGTATGGATTTATGCGATAGTATGGAGGTTTTGTGTGTGACGGACCACCATGACACAATATGGAAACCCTACCTGCAGCCGGATAAGAGAATAGATGAAGTCGAAGCTCACTATGCGCAGGCACTGGGTTGGATAAAAAATGAAACGGAAGCCTGCGGTGAATTGCTATACAACGCCTGGATCTATGACTTGATCAAATACGGGACCACAGTTTGTCAGAAGGGGGAGTTTCAATTGACCGATGAAGGATTTAACAACTTACTGGACAGCTGTGCCTATGAGATCGAACCATACTTTGAAGATGTGATGGTGGCCCCGGGAGATACCCGTTCGGTAGCCAGGTTGTCGCATGGGCTCCTCAATACTTATGCCCAACTCGGTGGTGGATGGAGTAAGGAAGTTCCCTTTAGCTGTGAGGATGCCTGCGGTCCGGTCACGGTGGAAGTGCTGACCATGGATTACTGGTGTAACTGGGCTATCGGATGGACAAAGGTATGGGTAGAGGATCAGTATCCTGTAGAGATCAGAGAGGATATCGAGTCTGCTGTTTCAATTTCCTGCAAATCATTTCGGGATTCAAAATATATGCTTCCTGACAGCAGTCCACATTATAGCATTGAAGATTTGGTGGACCTGGGGATGCAGGGCGATAGTGTTGCCTTTGAGGCCCTGGATAATATTTTTGGAGGCTTTGAAAAAGCCTGGGTTGATCCCTACGGTGAATATGTGGATATCGATGGAAATCCCGTAGACCGGAAAATCCGCTTTTCTGATAGTATATGCTATTGTACAAGTTATTATAAGGAAGTCAGAGTGAGGGATGAATACGGATCTTATCACTGGGTTGATTCGCTGGTGACAGAATGTTATTACCTGGAAGATTCATTGGACCTGATTCATGGAATTGTGCAGGTTAATTGTGCCGGAAATGTTTACTGCTCACAGGAAGTCTGGTCAGACATTGACCATTGTGGAGAGGGCTATATTCAACGGAAGTTTAAGATATGGCAAAGCTGTCCGGATGAGTTTTATCACAGCGACAAAGTGCCTGATTCACTCAAACATCCGGTGGACACTCTTATCAGACAGCAGAGAATATGGGTGGGTAATAATTGTCCACTGAGCAAATACATGTTTGAGGTTCCTGAAGACACTACAATTATTTCCTGTGGTATAGTATATGATGATCACGGCAATGTCACCGGAGATGCAGATCCCGATCAAATCGGGGAAGCCATCTACAAGTTTGATGACGACTGCCGACTGGTAGGAATTACACACAACGACAGAGTGTTTCAGATAGTGGGAGGGGGCGAAAATGCCTGTTTCAAGATCCAGCGGACATGGTATTTTGCCGATTGGTGTACCTATGGTGAATCAACCAATCCCAACTGGTGGAAAGACTATGACCTGGTATTGGATTCCTGTGTCCAGACTATCTTACTGGTGGATACCATTGCACCGCAATGTCAGATATATGGACCGGTGATGCATGGGGATACGCTGGAAGTGGGAACCTGCGACTATGATCTGGAAGTAGAAGTGGAGGCCGATGATATATGTGGAATCATGTCATACAGTTGGAAGTTATTTGCAACTGATGAAGGAGACTACAGCATGATTGCTTCATTTGATGATCAAAAAAGTGGAAGTAATGCGTTTAGTATTTCTATCCCGGATCTGGATTTCGGGTCATATGAATTGAAAGTTACCGTCGAAGATGCCTGTGGCAATGAGAGTAGCTGCAACTATGCTTTTACTCTCATTTCAGTAAAAAAACCAACGGCGATTTGTCTGACATCTATAACGGCCAGACTGGTGCCCTGGGACCTCGATTTTGATGGAACTGCTGACTCCAGTCTAGCTATCATATGGGCATCTGAATACAATCAGAGTAGTCAGCCAGCCTGTGGTGATGACTACCTGGAATATCGCATTGAATTTCTGGATGGAGTAGGTGATGAAACCTATGAAGATGATGCCGATAGCTTGGTGGTGAGTTGTGCCCATGTTGGTGCTCAGCTGGTGAGAATGTGGATGATCAGTCAGCCCAGTGGTACGGCAGATTACTGCGATGTTGTTCTGGTAGTACAGTCGGATGGAAGTTGCAGTGATCCAGGTCAGGAAAATGAGTTGGAGTCCAATATAGTGGAGAGGCAAATTCAGGAACAGCCGGTCAGGTCTCATCATGATGACAGGGTTGTTGTCATACCAGCTGATGCAGCGTCAACTTCAGTTTATCCAAAAGATAGTGAAGGTTTTGTATTGGAGCAGAACAGACCTAACCCGTTCCAACACTCTACCACGATTGAGTTCAACTTACCATTCAAATCAGATGTGACGTTAACCCTCTTTGATCCATCTGGTAGGGAGTTGTATCGGGTAGAGGGAGATTTTGCTAAAGGTAGAAATCAGATATTACTTCCAGCCAGTCGACTTGTTCAGCAGGGTGTGATCTACTACAGACTCTCTGCGGGGTCCTACACTGCGGTTATGAAGATGGTAAAGCTGTAATACCTAGAACAGCACGAAAGATATTAAATAGGAATATATTTCCTGGAATATTACAGAAAGTAGGTTGCAATACTTATTATTGTGTTGAATATATAGTTTGTTGATGATCAGCAAACTATATCTTATTTAACCGATTGAGATACCAACCTACCATGCACCAGTTCACACAACTGATTAGCAGAGGGTTATGTGCCCTTGTACTTCTATTTTCCCTTTCGATTTGTTCTACCGTATACGGCTTTCAACAGACACCGGTTCCTTCCATTCAACATGATGCCGTGGATGTTCCAAATGTCCCGATTTCATCAAACCTACTAACAGCTCCTTGCTCCAGTCCGGGTAGTTTTGATCAAATGTTACCGTCTTCCGCTGCAATAGCCTCACAAGAATTTGAAGCAGCCAACAGTGATTTTGATTGTCAGGCAGCTGATGATTTTGACTTGCCGGTCGCAGCTAACCTGGTATCTATTCATGTAGAGGGTATGTTCAATTTTAATGGTGGCACTCCTCCTCCTTCTTTCAACGTATTTATCTATGAAGACGCCGGTGGATCACCCGGGAATCAGGTTTATACTGAGAATATAGCAAATGCTGGAAATACACTGAGTCCAACCCTGGACTTAGGCAATTGTCCATTGTTACCTGCGGGGACGTACTGGGTGTCGGTACAGGCCCGGGCTGATTTTGGGACACATGGGCAATGGTTCTGGAGTACTTCAACTACAGGGGTCTCGGGACCTTCCCTTTGGCAAAATCCAAGCAATGGCTTTGGAAATAATTGTCTTACGTGGATGGCATCGACAGGTTGTGTATCCCCTAATCATGTTTCCAATCTGTTCTCCATTAACTATTGTCCTGCCACTCTTTCTGCTGGATCCATCAATTGCCGCGATGCCAACCTAAGTTTGGATACGGCAGGACTGGTACATTTTACTCCGGCAGATTTCATACCCGGAGCTACCAACGCTGATGTGGTAGATGTCGTCGTGTCTACCTTCAGTGATCAAAGAATCTACACCCAGAATGGAGTAGCCGGGGATGCACTGGTTTCATTCAACGTATGTGCTTATCTCGACCGGTCTTTGAAGGTATCCTTCAGCAATGGTACATCGAACTGCTGGAGCACATTGACCTTTAAGCAATCCGGAGGAGGAAGTGGCCAGGGTAGAAGTAAAGATGTATGGTGTTTCGACGATCTGGTGGAGGGTGGTGACATCGATGGAGAAGGACCAGTGGTGTCGATACCATGTGGGCCACAAATCGAACTGGAATTTGTATCCGACTGGATCGATGGATTTGATTGTACGGTGGCCACTCCGATGAATACCCCTGAAAGCGATACCGCCAAGATCATCTATCGCGAATATGAAGGCTTTTACAAGGGAGAACGGTTTTCAATCGTCGATACCATAACCGTATTTCGGTTGCCGGCGATCATTGCCGGGTTCTCGGGAGAAAACACCTATTGTGCTGCATCGGATACAACCTACTGTGGAGAGGGCTTTGCCGGACCTTTTATGATCATCCCGGAGCGCTGTGATCCGGCTCTGTTTGGTATGGACCAGGATGGAGACGGGGTGCCCTGTGATACAATTTACTTCATGAAATACGATGAGGAGACCGGTCAATGGGTAGCCAACGAACTGGCCTCCAAATGTGGGTTGAACATCCACCTGGATCAAACACCCTTTGCAGCTGGCAGCTGCGAGACAACCACCAAATTTCGGCTCGAGTTGAAGCAAAACTGTTACGGTGCTGAGACCGGATCGATTTGCAGCATGGCCACTTCCGACAATGCATTTGAATACATTTCCCCTAACCCATTTACCGGCTTGGGTGAGCCCCTGTACCTGGCTTGTGAGTTCTGGCTGACGGATCTGGACACACTGGGGCCTGGACTGGATGTAGTCGAACCAGTACTGACATTGAACAGTACTGATCATGGATGTGAGGCACACGGTTACGTATCAGCCCTGCAAGTGATGGATGAATGGAGTGGAGTGAAACAGGTAAAAGCCACGATTCCTCTCATCGGATCAGTTGTAATGCAATTGGATGACGCTGATGGTTTGCACAAGGCTACTTCCGGCCTTAAACTGCCATTAAAGGAGGGGCCATACAAGGTGATATATGAAGCAATTGATTCGTGCCATAATCTTTCGATTGATAGTTCATATATCTACGTGAAAGATAACATAGCTCCTATCGCAGTGTCGGAAAAAGGGGTGACCGTCAGCTTAAGTGATAAAAAGGTCTGGGTTGATGCGGAAACTTTTGATGAAGGAAGTTGGGATAACTGTGGATTTGAGATAATGTTGGCACGAAGGACAGACTGGTACACTGCCTGCGTAGATTTGTGTGATAGTTCTCAGGTGTGTTGGGTGACCGAACATCATGATACCTTATTTATTCCTGTTTTGGAATCCGATAAACACCAGGACGAGGTAGAAGCCCATTATGCAAAAACGTTGGATTGGTTATATCATGATGGCGGCGTGTGTTATGACATTCTTTATAATGCCTGGATGTATGACCTTATGAAGTACACAACAATAGGTTGTCAAACAACTGATTATGATGAGCATTCGGATGCATTCAGAAAACTGGTGGAAGAAACCTGGAGCAAAGGCCTGTTTTCCAAGTTTAAGAACAATAGTTATGCACTGGCATCAGGCCCATTTAGTCAATTTTCTAAAATAGATCTTTATTCCAGGGAGACAGAATCCATTGGTGATATTCCTGGGTTGATTACAGAGATTGAATTTGATGCTAAGTCAGGACGATTATTTGGTACGCAGGGAGGTGGTGCTTCACAGGTTTTTGAGCTGGATCCCATGACTGGTGCTGTTCTCAGTGTTATGAGCCATCGATTTGGAGCTATCAATGGACTTGAGTTTATTAATGGAGTGCTGTATGGCACCCACATTCCTTTCGGAGGCGAACCTAGTATCCTGGTTGCTTTGGACGCAGATACAGGTGAATTTATTGAAATAGGCCCAACAGGATACGGTCCAATCACTGGTCTGGCCTTTGACGAGTGCGAGGGAGTGCTCTATGGTATGTCGAATGGAGATCGATATGATGAAGATGGAAACTATTTTTTCGACGATCAGCAATTGTTGAAGATTGATCTGAAGACCGGTTTGGCCACCGCTGTAGGCTATACAGGAGTTGATAAGATGGGAAGCATAGAGTTTGGAGCAGATGGAAAACTTTATGGAGGTACTACTGATATCAGTGTTGATCCATTTGGATTGTTTGAACTGAATCTTGAAAGCGGAGAAGCTGTAAATATTGGAAGTACTGGATTAACTCTTACCGGACTGACCTCTACCACTTTCAGTACCTGTCCGGACACTCAGCTTGACCTCTACGAAGCCATCGGTGGCGGCTGGAGCGATGCGGTGCCCTTTAGTTGTGAAGACGCTTGTGGTCCTGTAACGGTAGAGATCCTGGTGATGGACTACTGGTGCAATTGGAGCAAGAGCTGGACCGAGGTATGGGTGGAAGACAAGACCCCGGTGAAAGTGGAGAAAGATGTATTGGCTGAGGAAGACATTACCTGCAAGACGTATAAAGATGCGCGCTATAGTTACCCGGGAGAAGACCATGCGGTGAGCCTGGAATATCTGGTAGCTCAGGGCGAAGCCGGTGATAGCACCGCGCTGGCTACCCTGGATGGCATCTGGGGTGGTTACTGCAAAGCCTGGGTAGACCCCTATGGCAACTATGTGGATATCGACGGCAACCTGATTGACTGTGACCTGCCGTTTTCTGATAGTATTTGCCAATGCAGTACGGAGAAGAAACAGGTTAGGGTTTACGACGATCACCTGGGATACATCTGGAAAGATTCGGTGGTGACCGAATGCTACTATGAGCAAGACTCACTGACCTTCCAAAAAGGAATTATTGCTGTGAACTGTGCCGAGAATGTGTATTGCGAGCAAACGGTATGGAGCGACTTTGATGCTTGTGGCCAGGGTTATGTATTCCGTAAATGGAAGATCTGGCAGGGTTGTCCGAGCTATCCAGCCGATAGTCTGGCCCATGTACCGGATACGATCATCCGTACCCAGCGCATCTGGGTGGGTAACGAATGCGATCTGAGCAAATACATGTTCGATGTACCCGCAGATACGACCATCGTGAGTTGTGCGGTTGAATATGATCCGGCAGGCAGTGGTAAAATAATAGGAGCAGCCGGACCGGAGAGTACCGGATATGCGACCTATAAGTTTGATGATGACTGTCGCCTGGTAGGTATCGGATATGAAGACAAGGTATTCAAGGTGGTGGGAGGTGACCTGGGTTGCTATAAGATCCAGCGTACCTGGTACTTTGCCGACTGGTGTGAAAATGGAAAGTCAACACAGAAACGCTGGTGGCACCAAAGTGGATATCTGGATAAATGTGTACAGACCATCGTGGTTCAGGATACCACGGCACCGGTATGCCTGATTACCGGCCCGGTAGAGGATGGGGGAGAAGTAACCTCTTTCAGCTGTGATTATGACCTTAGTGTGGAGGTGAGTGCAGGAGATGCCTGTGGAGTAAACAGTTATCAATGGGACTTGAGTGAATGGGTGGACGGAAGTCTGGTAATTTATACCAGTGATGCAGGGAGCCTGGAGTCAGATACCACGGAGCAGTTTGAGATTACAGTGGAAGGATTGTTGCCGGGTGACTATCAACTCAGAGTGGTCACCACCGATGACTGCAATAATGAAAATGCCTGTGAGTATAATATCACCATTAGGGGAGGGAAGAAACCCACACCGGTATGTATCAGCAGTATGACAGCGACTCTGACGCCATGGGACAGTGATGGAGATGGAGAAATTGATACAGCCAGTACAGTGATCTGGGCTGAGGAGTTTAATAGCAGCAGCCTGGCAGCTTGTGCTGATGACAGCCTGGCTTACCGTTTGGAGTTTGTGGATGGGGTAGGAGATACTACCTGGGTGGATGATGCAGATTCACTTAATCTGGGATGCGAAGACCTGGGAGCACATTTTGTGCGGATGTGGGTCATCAGCTATCCGAGTGGTACGGCAGATTACTGTGATGTGGTGATGGTGGTTCAGGGAGACTTTATCGGATGTGCTGATATTAGCAGTAATGTAGAAGCGGGAGATATGAGTCAGACAAGAGGTGCAGGACAAACTGCCGGTGATCATAGCAAGGAATTGGTGGATGGAGATGCATCAGATGGAGAAATACCGGCAGATGCATCCATAGCCGCTCGGGGATATGAGACAGGATTTATGCTAAAGCAAAATCAACCGAATCCGTTTTCCACAGAGACTACTATCGGATTCATTCTACCTGACCCAACACAAGCTACACTTACTTTTTATGATGTGACCGGAAGAGTGTTAAAACAAATCGAGGGTTACTATGTGAAAGGACTCAATGAAATCAAAGTAGAAGGGTTTGATCTTGACCACATTGGCATTCTCTACTATCAGTTAGATACGGACCGACACACAGCTACCAGGAAGATGCTGATTGTCCGGTGACTTTTCCGGAACCAGGCAAACCATATGCACCAGCCAGGAAGAAAGGTTGCACAATACCTATTTGCCGTGCAATTTTTATCCTATATTAACTGGTGAGATGAGAGAGGGGTCATCCCTCATTAAGCCATTTTAAGATTTGTTAGTATGAGAAATCTCAATGTAAGCCGTCGACGATTCCTGAAAACAGCCTCGACTACACTTGCGCTATCCAGCCTGGGAACTGCCGGATTTGCCGCACTTAATCAAGATCAGCCCCGGAGAGTTGCTCTGATTGGTACCGGTTGGTATGGTAAAAGTGACCTTTTCCGGCTAATCCAGGTAGCAAATATCGAAGTGATTGCCTTGTGCGATGTTGATCAGAATCTCTTGGATGGAGCTGTGGAACTTGTTAGTCAAAGACAGGAATCGGGAAATGTTCCAAAGAAATACAGTGATTACCGTCAAATGCTGGAGGAGAACGACTTGGACATTGTATTGATCGGTACTCCGGATCACTGGCATGCCTTACAGACCATCGATGCACTTGAGGCCGGCTGTCATGTTTATTGTCAGAAGCCTATCAGTAAGGATGTACTTGAAGGAGAAGCCATGTTAGCTGCCGCCAGGAAGTCCGGAAAGGTAGTGCAGATCGGCACCCAGCGAAAAAGTACCCCTCACCTTATCGAGGCAAAGAAAGAAATTGTAGACAAAGGGCTTCTTGGCAAGGTCAATCACGTTGAATTGTGCTGTTATTTTCATATGCGAGCTAATGGCAATCCACCAGTTGAGCCTGTTCCGGATTTCCTCGATTATGAGATGTGGACCGGGCCAGCACCACTACGACCTTATGATGGTTTACCTCATATAAGATGGTGGAGGACTTTTATGGAATATGGAAACGGCATCATGGGGGATATGTGTGTACATATGCTTGACACGGCCCGATGGATGCTCGACCTGGGATGGCCCAGTAAGATCTCATCCTATGGAGGGATATTTGTGCAGAAAGATGGCAAATCAAACATCGCTGATACACAGTCTGCCTGGTTTGAATATGATGAACTCAATGTCGTTTGGCAGCATCGGAGTTGGGGTAATCCTGCTGATGAAGATTATCCATGGTCAATGATCCTCTATGGAGACAAGGGTAAGCTGAAGGCCAGTACGATGCAGTATGATTTTGTGCCTTATGGTGATGAAGGGGAACCTATTCACAAGGATGTGGTATACGAAAAAGAGCAATACCCGGAAGACCTGACGGAAGAAAGAATCGAATTGAATGCCGCACCGGCAACCCGATTGCACATGATTGATTTCTTGCATGCTATCGATAATAACTCCCGTCCAGTGGCAGATGTTGAGGATGGGCATATTTCAACTGCCAGTTGTATTCTGGCCAATATTTCCATGGAACTGGGTCGACCTGTTGTGTATGATCCCAAACGGAAGGAAGTGGTAGGTGATGAATACGCGACGAAAATGCTAAGAGGCGAATACAGATCACCCTGGAAGCATCCATATAAGGATAGCTAAATTGGCTGGTTTGACTGGATAAAGTTGACTTGCCTGGTACATTTTAACGTAGTTCATAGAGAATTTTAACATATATATTATCTCTATGACCTGATACTTTCGGAAAAAAGATCTAAATTCATAGCACGTAAGTGTTCGGTTCAACATCCTAAGATCGATTTTGTAAGTTTGGTTGATCCCTCTTGCATCCCCCGTAAGAGGGATTTTCTTTTTCCTCATCCAGGTAAGGCTTGATATATAGAAGCCTTGATCCAGGTTCAATTAGAGTTTATTTTATGCAGCCAGTAACTGCTTTGGCAATTACAGTGTAATTCCTGGGCCGATCTTCCGTCAAGACCTTTCAAGTGTTTGACAATCAATAGGGTACCTCTATTTACTTCTGACAGAGGAAAATTTTGATCAAAAGCGAGCAAGACGAAGCTGGATGAAGGAGGATAGCCAAAGCTATCTGACTGAGGATCAAAGAAGTATTGTGAAGCTTTTCATCAAACCAATCCGCTGGCAGGCGGATTATTTTACCTGGAGGGGGTTAATAGAGGTGCCCAATAGACTATTTTATCAAGGTGTCGATCGTAGCAAGAAATAATGATTTCATAATGTTATGATTTACAGGAAAATATAAATAGTACTTATTCTTAAGTTAACAGGAAATCGTTACTTTAGGTGATGTATTCAAAGGTCTGTTGATGACTGAGAGTTTGTACTTCCTGGCCATATTGCCACCTGACGATCTTGCAGAGAAAATAACGCTGTTGAAAAAAGAGGCTGCCCTGAAGTATAAGAGTCGGCACGCGCTCAAGTCACCTCCTCACATTACCCTGATAGCTCCATTTTGGTTTGAAGAGGCAAAAATACATCAGCTTTACACTGATCTGGGGGATTTTGTTGATACCATGCCTCCTTTTAACCTGGTTCTTAATGGATTTGGATCTTTTCGGCCCCGGGTGATCTTCATCAAGGTGGAAGAATCAGGAATGCTCAACATGGTGCAACGCGATCTCCGTGAAAAGCTTCAATCCACCTGGAAGATCAGAGGAGGTCGATATGATAAGTACCATCCCCATCTGACCATTGCATTCAAGGATCTTTCCCGGACACATTTTTACCGGGCTTGGGATGACTTTAAGGACCGTCGCTTCAAGGCAGCATTCACAGCCGGTGAATTAATACTATTGAAGCACTTTGATCGCAGGTGGCACATCGATCATCGCATGACATTCAACGGCAGTGGTCTTGTGAAAGATGCCGGGTCAGGTAGTTGATTCTTTGCTGTTTTCTCCAAGTTTATATCGACCGCTTTCAGACTTCTCTACGTATCCGGAAATGGTGACTGGGTCATGCTCGAAAAAGAGTTGGCTATGGTTTGCAATAGCCTCATCTAACACTCTTTTCTTTTCTTCCATGGTGAGTATAGGTTGCATATCATACGCCATAATATAGGGCATTCGAATATGCCATGAAGAAGGTATCAGGTCAGCGCAATAGATATAAGTGTCTGTACCGGTATCGATCATCAGCAACATTTGAGCGGCAGTATGTCCATCTACAAACCGAACCTTGATTCCCGGAAGCCAGTCTATATCATCTTTCTGATAATCAATAAACTGCAGGACGTTCTGTTCTCTCAGGGGCACAAAGTTCTCCTTTAGAAAAGAAGCTTTCTCTCTTGGGTTTGGATCCATGGCGTAGGCATAGTGCACTTCGTTTGACCAATAAACAGCCTCTGGGAAAGTCTGAACGATCTTTTTCTCGTCGTCGAATTTCAGTGCTCCTCCCACGTGGTCAAAGTGAAAGTGAGTCAGAAATACATCAGTAACTTCCTCCGGTGCTACTCCGGTGTTAGCCAAAGATTCTTCGATTTCAGATCCGTGAGGATAAAAATGAGAACGAAATTTTTCACCCTGCTTAAATCCAATTCCTGTGTCTACCAGAATTTTGCGATCACCGGTTTCTATCAACATGCTCCTCATAGTCCATGGACACATGTTTTCATCATCAGCGGGGTTTAGTCTTTGCCACATTCGTTTGGGAACAACGCCAAACATCGCACCTCCATCTAACTTGAATCTGCCGGCTTCCAATGCGGTAATTTTCATCAGGTCCATTATTTTTTGTGATACCGGGATCACTACGCATAATCACAGTACAAATGAATTGTACACAAAATAAAAAACCCAACCACCTTAAAGTGATTGGGTTCCTATACTTTTTATCTATTTGCCTGATGGAGCAGGGAAGGGTACTAGTTAATCGCAGCCTGAGCTCGATTGATGAATTTATCGATGTTAAATCCATCCTGGCTTTGACTATAGTCCTCCTTGATTTGCTTGAATACTTCAAGAGCTGCTGCGTAATCGCCCTGCTGCTCATACAGTAGTCCCAGTTTCTTGAGATAGTACGGAGTCAGAAAGTTGTTGTCAGCGGCTCGC
This sequence comes from Bacteroidia bacterium, assembly GCA_030433135.1. Lineage (GTDB taxonomy): Bacteria > Bacteroidota > Bacteroidia > Chitinophagales > Saprospiraceae > JABDMH01. The sequence continues at coordinate 21,345 of JAUILF010000003.1, forward strand.
CCTGCTTTGCGATAAGCATCTTCAGCTTCGCTGAATTGTTCCATTTCGGAATAGGCATCTCCCATAGCTCCAAACTTCATGATGGGAGTAATCTGTCCATGTGGTTTGAAGTCTTTCAGGTAACTCACAGCCGCCTCAAACTTACCCAGGTGTAAATAGCAGATTCCTGCATAGTATTTGGCCAGATTGGCAGTCTTGGTACCACCATAGTTATCAATGATATCAAGAAAACCGGAGTATCCACCACCGGGATTCAAGAGTGCCAATTCGAAGGAATCGCGTTGGAACTGTAGTTCAGCCTGAAATATTTGCTCAGAGGCCTCACGATCCCTGGGTATTTTATAGAAAGTATGGTAGGCAAAATAGCCACCTATGATCAGGGCAATGACACCCAGGATCCCCAGAATTAGCTTCTGATTTCTTTCAAAAAAATCTTCCGCTTGTTCTTTAGCATCAACTATATCGATCAGCGTTTCTTCCTCAGCTCGCCGCGTCTTTTTTCTCCTTGCCATAATAGAATTTCGAAAATTTGTGCAAAGATAGTTTTTATAGTATAATACAGTCTATCCTAAACCAGAAAAATTAACAGATAGCTGACACTGATCCCCTCCTGATGTTGTTGAGCTTATGCATGAAGATAATTTCTATAACAACCTGCAACAGTAGAGGTCACCAAACCTGGATCAATCCCTGATAAAGGGGAAATCCTTCTGCACGTAATTGTCTGTATAGAGTTCAGAAGGATCCGGGAAATCAGACTGTTCAGCAAATTCCACGGATTCGGCCACGATTTGCTTGACCTTATCCTTGATGGCTTTGATCTCATCCTCGGTAGCGATGTCCTGTTCCAGAATTTTTTTCTCCAGTGACTTGACCGGATCTCTTTCCTGATACTCCTTCAGTTCATCCTTACTCCTGTACCTGGCAGGATCAGATACCGAATGTCCTTTATAACGATAGGTCTTAAGTTCGAGAAAGTAGGGGCCATTTCCCGCCCGAATGTGCTCACTGGCTTTAAGTAAGGCCTCATGTACGGATTCGGGTACCATGGCGTCCACGGCCTCAGAAGGCATGTCAAAAGCCGACCCAATCTTATAGATATCGGTTACATTACTGGTACGCTTGACCGAGGTACCCATAGCATAGTGATTATTCTCACAGATATAAAGTACCGGAAGCTTCCAGGTTGCAGCCATATTAAATGACTCGAATACAGCCCCTTGCCTTGCCGCTCCATCACCAAACATGGTTACGCACAGATTATCGGTTCCCTTATATTTCTCGGCAAATCCAATACCGGTTCCGATGGGGATTTGAGCTCCGACGATACCATTACCACCAAAATACCGGTGTTCCTTACTGAAGAAATGCATTGATCCTCCCTTCCCCTTCACAATTCCGGTTTCCTTGCCAAAGAGCTCAGCCATACAGGCCTTGGGATCAAGTCCCCGGCTTAAGGCAATGCCATGTTGACGATAAGCGGTTACGATAGCATCTTCCGGGCGAATGGCACTCACCAGCCCTGCCGCAATCGCCTCCTGGCCTATGTAGACGTGGCAGAATCCCCGCACTTTATTTTGACCGTATGCCATCAATGTCCGCTCCTCAAAGCGGCGTATCAATAGCATAATATCGTACCACTTCAAATAAGTTTCCTTGTCATATTTTACTTGCGGCTTTTCTGCTACTTTTCCCATAGTGTACGTGATTTTTCTAGTTCTTTTTCCATTGCAAATTTAATCATTTAAATGTATCGGTAGATATATGTTAAGGAGGCAAATGGGTGTTCTGCAAACTTATATATTACTTTTTTTCTTTATATAAGTGCTTGTGAGGCAATATTACCCCTGATAATCAGTTAGTAAAACTAAGTACTTTGGCGCAATGAAGGATTGAGTATTCATTAGGGAATACTTTGAGTCAAAGTGCTAAGTACCAATCTTATCTGACAGTCTTACTGCAAACCTGACTGTTATACCAACCAAGTATTAGGCAGACTTCATTTATCAGGATTTTTAACCCTTTCAAAATTTGATATAATGAATTCTACTTTATTTTACTGTAGACCGCCTTCCTGGCGTTGTCTACTACTGACCATGGGAATGTGCCTTCTATATTTGACAGGTGCTGCCAATTGTGAGAAACCTACGGGGCTTTCAGTATCCGGGGTTTCTGATTCTACCGCTGTCCTTCATTGGGAAGGAACAGAAATGCATGTGGCTTATGAAATTGAGGTCCGCAGTAAAGGACGAACCGAAAAATTCAGGTGGTCAGATGAAACCACAGACGAAAGCATATTGGTATCCGGACTTGAACCCGGAAGCACCTACCGTTTTCGTGTCCGGGCTTTTTGCGACAACGAGGGATGGAGTGGTTCGACCTCCTGGATGAACTTTGAGACTTTCGGTATGGCGAACTTTGAGTCGTGTCCCAAGGCGGAAGATCTGCAGGTGATGAACCTTACTCATGAGTCAGCTATTTTGGCCTGGGACGGAGATTCCTATGCCGACTATTTTGAAGTTGAGGTACGTAGTAAGGGGAAGACCCCCATTTTTTTCCTGGAAAAAAGCCTACGTGATGCAATGATACCTGTTGCAGGCTTGAGCCCCGGAGGCAAGTATCAGTTCAGGGTAAAAACTATTTGTGTAAATGGTGCTTCCAGTGGTTCTACCAGTTGGTCATCGTTCATAACCCCGGAAGACTCGATCATGGACGATAGTTGTCCTGCTCCATACGATCTGGAGCTGGATAGTATTGATGCCCATTCAGTTTACGCCAGTTGGTCCGGAAGTCAGGAGGTAAATGGCTACGAAGTCGCCTTGTCTTCTAGGGATAGCTTGGGGAGTGATACCACATTCCTGACTACTGATACTGAAATCAAAATAGATCAACTCCAGCCGTCACACCCGTATTTGCTACTGGTGAGATCATTGTGTAGTGAAAGTGCATCTGACCCGGTCATGGTTTCATTTGAAATTCCTGAGGTTGTCATGTATTCTGACTCATGTATGGCTTTGGATAGTTCAGGTCTGGTACCTACTCTGGTAACTGATTCGTCAGCAATAGTAAACTGGGATACACTGGCCGCTTCAGAAGGGTATCAATTGAAGCTCTATCTGGGGTCTGGTGAAGGGGTATTGGATACTGTGGTGGAGTCCTTTGACAATACTTTTCATTTCACTGACCTTGAGCCTGAAACGATGTACACCGTGTCTATATCAAATATTTGTATTGATGGTATTTCGTTTCCCACGGCAGTGTCTTTCGAGACCAATGAAGCACCCGTTGACAGTTGTCTGGTACCTCAATCCCTTGGTGCCAATCCCGTTGACACCAACTATTTGCTTACCTGGGAGGTTGGAACAGGATCGGATTCAGTGACGATCGAGATCAGATATCTTGACTCTTCGGATCTATATCTCAGTTTTACCACAGAACTAGATCAGTACCTGTTTGTGCCACCGGATATCAATGCGTTCTACGAATTTCGCGTAACCTCATTCTGCGGTCAGGAGCCTGATTTAACCAGTGACTGGTTTGGTGTGCCACCGGTCTCTGCTAATATTTTTGTCTGCCCTATACCTTCTGATCTTTCGTCTGCACCGGTGGATAGTGCCACCGCGGAATTAGCCTGGCAAGGAGATGACACTGCCCAGTTTTTAGTTGAGATAGAAGAGTTTGATGATACTCCCGGACCAACTCTTGATTTGTCAAGTGTTACCCCATCCATTTCGGTTTCAGGACTGGATCCCGGGCTCAGTTACAAATTCAGGGTCAGAACGTTGTGTGACATCGGAGATACCAGTGAATACAGTTCCTGGAAAGTATTCCAGTTGTTCGAAGATTCTGTGTATTGTACCAGGGCTACTACTTTGGAGATTGATTCGGTCACCAGTGATCAGGTGTGGATATCCTGGCTGGGTCATGATAGTCTGCGATATGCTTATCAGCTTGTACCTGATACCACCATGGACATGCTAAATCTGGACACGGTGGCAGGAACTGCGTCGATGATCGGAGATCTAGATGAAGAGTCAACTTATTACGTTAGGGTCGTATCTCTTTGCTCAGATAGCCTGGCAACAGACTGGCTTGAGTTTGCCACTTTGCCTGTGGAGATATGCCCGATGCCGGAGGATCTGAGGGTTGATTCAGTCTCTGCAACGATGGCTACTATTTCATGGACGGGATCATCATCAGGAGAGTACCTTGTAGAGTTGTGGGATGGTGCCAGGGCATTAGCCCAGTCGGCCACTTCGGGTGAATCGTATCTGACTTTTCAACAGTTGGAGCCCGGTTCTGAGTATACCGTCATGGTGAAGCAAATCTGTGCGGTGGGAGATACCAGCGCGTATGCCGAAAGTCTGTCCTTCATGACAGAAACGTACATTGACAGTTGTGTTACACCAATAGCGAGATTGGACACGGTTGATATGCATTCAGCAATGTTGACCTGGACTCCTGCTTCGAATGATGCTCTGTATCTGATTGAAGTGGAACATTTGGGACTAACCCCGGAATTCACCTTGATAACCACAACCTATGATACCAGCTATCTGGTTGAGGGACTTGATCCCGGAGGTGTATATCAATGGAAGATAGCTGCATTCTGTTCGGTTGATTCATATAGCGACTGTACCGAATGGATGACTTTTACTACCGAGGAAGATACATCCGAAAGTGTCTGTCCTGTGCCAACAGGTTTACAGGCAACCATGCTCGGCACAGAAGCTACACTGTCCTGGGATAGCTCAAGTCAGTATTTCGATTTTGAGGTGGAAGTAGAAAGTCTGGACACGACGCCTTTCTATAGTCACCTTGATCTAACCGGCGACAATTATCTGGAGATATCCGGCCTGTCGGAAAACGGAGTATACCAGTTTAAGGTCAATGCACTTTGTGAGTCGGGAGAATTAAGTGAAGATAGTGATTGGGTGGTATTTACTGCCGATTCAATGATGGTAGACAGTGCATCCGGACCGGTTGTCCAGGCTCCTGGCCTTGCGTTTCCCAATCCTGCCCTGGACAATGTCACCGTTCGGATTCCGGAGACTGTGGAGGATGGAAAGACCATTATTACCCTGACAGATCTTTCAGGGAGAATCATGATGTCCCAGGTGAGGAATCAAGTCTACCTCGATGATCAAATAAACCTTGATGTTTCCAGTCTGAGAGATGGAGTTTATCAATTGATGGTTACATCACCTACACGTCAGTATATGCAATTGCTGGTTGTCTCTGAATAGCCTCACATGATACCCTTGATATCAGATCATAAGTAGTTAGATGGGTTTCTTTGTTAAGTGCCGGATCGCCATATGGTGTGATCCGGCACTTTTTGTTTGCATGCAAGAGGTAACCTAAGGAGATGAAAGAAGCATCGTGAAACCTGTGTGGAATCTACATAATCCAGTATCTTTATCGTGGTCCGATGCGGATAGAAATTCTGAATTTCGCTGGACGGCACTTAAATTCGCGGCTTGCCATTGAGTCGAAAAGGTGAAGAGATGAAACATATTGCGATTCTGACAGGTGGTCCTTCAGCGGAGAGGAGTATCTCACTGAAGAGTGCTGATTTGGTGGTCAAATATCTTGATCCATTGAAGTATTCGCACAGGTTGATCGTTGTGAATGAGAAGCAGTGGTTGCATGAAGAATCCGGTGAGGCGGTTGACCTGAATGACTTTAGCCTGACGGTGGGAGGTGTAAAAGAATGGTTTGATTTTGTCTTCATTATGATCCATGGTACACCTGCCGAAGATGGCAAAATACAGGGTTATTTTGAGTTTCTTGGGATACCACACAGTACTTGCCATACTTTGGTTGCTTCACTGACTTTCAACAAGCAAATGTGTAAGGATTTCCTTCGCACCCATGGAATTCCTCTAGCAAAATCACTGGTTATCAGGAAAGGAGAGGAGGTTCCAAACAATACGGTGGAGAACCTGGGGTTGCCGCTTTTTGTCAAGCCGAATAGCAATGGATCTAGTTATGGCATCACCAAAGTGAAGACAGCTGCTACTCTCACCGGTGCCGTTGAAGAGGCTTTTCAGTACGATACAGAAGTAATAATTGAATACTTTCTTGAAGGAACGGAATATGGTTGTGGTGTAGTCAGAGAAGGAACTCAGATTCATGCTTTTCCGGTAACCGAAATCATACCTAAAGCTGAATTCTTCACCTTTGAAGCCAAGTATGAGGGTGCGAGTGAAGAGATCACTCCGGCCCGGTTGTCAAATGAAATGATGAAAAAGTGTCAGGACCTTTCCTCAAAGATTTATCATGTCCTTGGTTGCAGAGGTATGGTACGTTTCGATTACATTCTCGTTGATGATGAATTTTACCTCCTGGAGGCCAACACAATCCCTGGATTGAGTGAAGCCAGTATTATCCCCCAACAGGCTAAAGCATATGGATGGACCATTGGCCATTTACTGGATGTGGTGATTGAGAATTGCTCTGAGTAGCTTGTTGGCTGGTTGGCTGGTTGGCTGGTTGGCCGGTTAGCTCGTTGGCCAGTTAGCTCGTTGGACTGACACACTTAATTGAATACTTCCGGTTGACAACAGATTTTCTCGCAGAGGCCGCAAAGTTCGCAGAGGATTGCCAAACTATGTTGAACAACTGCCAAACCCCAAGAACTATAATGGTTCAATTCCACCCCCTAACCCCCTCAAGGGAGACAACTGTATGTTAACCAACGGTATACATATGGGTAATTTACTAAAGTGATGTTCTGGCATCTCTTATCTGTAAATCTGCTCCGACTGGGCATCGGGCAGCTAGGTGTACTCAGTCTTCAGCCACCAGATATGACCACTAAGGTCACAAAGAATCTTTTGAAAGAGGCCACTAAGAGCGGCAATTCACTTATAGATGAGAAACCACCCAGAAACCAGCAGAAACCAAGAACAGCCGGCAGCCGGCAGTCTGCAGTCTGCAGTCCTCAGCCCAAAGTCTGCAGTCCTTAGCCCAAAGCCTGCAGTCCTTAGCCCAAAGTCTGCAGTCCTTAGTTGCCAGTCTGTAGGTCCAGTCCAACAAGAGTATATCGAATCAATCGATTATCAAACCCACCTACCCAATGCCCAGCGCCCAATGCCTTGTTCACAACCGCCAAACCACCCAGAAACCACCCAGAAACCATGATCAGCTCCGCTCACCCCTGACCCCTAAAGGGGAACGCTACCCGCTGTTCAGTCAGCAGATCCGGCCAACACAACTGCCAAACCATGCCAAACCATGTTGAACCATGTCAAACCATGTCAAACTATTGCCAAACCACCATTCAGTATGCAGCCGGCAGTCTTCAGTCCTCAGGGATTTCTCCAGAACTAACAACAGCAAACCAGGTTAACCACTGTCAAACAAGCGCCAAACCACCAGAAACCACCAGAAACCACCAAGAAACCACCAAGAAACCACCAGAAAACCACCAAGAAAACCACCAAGAAACCACCTATACAGAGTACATCTCATTCCACGCTGCTAGTCGATCACTGATCTTGGCACGTAATGACTCTGGCTGCAAGACCTCCATCTTTTCACCAAAGGAAAGGAGAACACTTTCCAATTCAAAATTGGGAATCACTTCAATCTGAAAAATGGCATGAGTTTCCGTTTCCTGCAAGGTGACCTGAGAGCTGTGGATAGGTTTGGTGATGATGTACTTGGCATCATCAGCGGATACTTTGAAGACTACATGCTCTGTCTTTTTACCCTTGGGGAGCGTGATACCTATAATGTGTTCAAAATAATGCCGGGGATCAAAGTCTTCCATCTTATGATACCTGACAGCGACTTTTTGTACTCCCAGGAGCCGATCAAGGGCAAAGTTTCGAATACCGGATCGGTTGTGGTCGTAGCAGACCAAAAACCAACGATTGTCATACTCCTTCAGAAGGTAGGGGCTTATGGTACGCTGGTAGGCCTGGTCCAGGTGAAAAGGCTGATAGGTTATTTCAATGACACTTTCCTGCTGAATATAGTCGTAGAGTTCGTGCAGCCACTTCTGACCCGGTTCGTTGAGGCTGTGATCAAAATGAATGATTTCCCGATCGCTTGATTCCTGTAGGGTCACCGTATGCTCCAGTTTGGTGATGATGTTTTCGATACCGGATGTGTTTTGAAAGCCCCTGAAGTTTTTTAGGATGGAGAGGGCATACTGTAGCTCGAACAAATCATCCTTGCCCAATGGAAATTTCTGTATTGAGAAATCCGGATCTTCATAGGAGTAACTGCGATTAGCCCGGTCATAAACAATGGGAGCGAAATAACCCAACTTACCATCCCTCATGGCCTTGATGTCGTACATGATGGTTCGGCGGGATGGGATGGCGTCGATTCCCTCGTACTCATAGATCTTGTCGGCACAGGCTTCAGCCAAATCTTCCCAGGTCCAGTGGCGGTTCCTTTTGGATAGGCATTCATCAATGGTGCGGTATCTCACCAGGGCATGTAAGTTAGTAGGCATCGATCCATTTATTTTAACCCGGACTATGCATTAGGCCTTTCTATTACGAGCCAAATATGCTGCAAATACGGGCACATAAGCACTTTTTGATTCTCACCATAATAGTCAATTATGTTTGCGAGTCAAAAAGCACTTGGAGCACCCGTCTTTATTGCCTATTTGACTCTCATGACGAAATCCCAATAAATAATCCGGGTTTATACATATAAGAAATTAAAAATATGAATATTTTCATCGCAGTGCAAAAACATTGCACGGTAACGATTTACACTTGTATCATATTGATTAACTCACGTAACTAACAACAACATGGTACATTTCCTATTATTAGCCATCATCGCACTTGGTCTTCTCACCTTTCTCAACATAGCAGGTAGTTTTCTGCATCGTCGACCTGAATAAGCTTAATGACTGCGATCGCTGAAATACATCCGATTCATTTTAATAACCAAACTAAACAGCTATGGAAACTACATACCTTCTTATACTGACTTCTCTGATACTTGTTATTTCATTGGTAAACCTGCTTCGTCGCAGAAATATCAGTGACCAGATCAAGCCCTTATGGCAAGCCGACATGGAAAAATTGCAGCAGAATTTCTCACAGATGCTGAGTGGTGAAATCAGTGCCAATCGTAGAGAGCAGCACGAGATATCTCGTCAAAACCGGGTTGAGATGACGGATTCTTTGGAGAAATTTGGCCACAAGCAAATGAAGATATTTGATATGATCGATACCCGGGTGGAAAGAGCCATGAAGGATACAGAAGGTCGATCCGAAAAGCTGGAGAAAAACGTACTACAAACCCTGAATCGTATCTCTGATCAGGTCGATAAAAGACTGCAGGTGTTGCAGAAAGACAACGCGGAACAGCTCGAAAAAATGAGGGAAACTGTGGACGAGAAGCTACATCAGACACTCGAAGAACGTTTGGGTAGGTCCTTTAAGCGTGTGAGTGACCATCTGGAAAAAGTACAGATGGGATTGGGAGAAATGAAATCACTGGCTGCCGGGGTAGGTGACTTGAAGAAAGTGCTATCCAATGTCAAGACTCGTGGTATCATGGGGGAGATCCAGCTATTAAATATTATCGAGCAGGTCATGACCCCTGATCAGTACGAGCTTAATGTGCCAACCATTCCGGGAAGAGACACCCGGGTGGAGGTGGCCATTAAGTTGCCTGGAAAAGCCAACGCAGATAATGCCACCAATGGCAAAGGATTGCGCTTACCGATCGACGCCAAATTTCCCATGGATCGCTACCAGGCACTTTCAGATGCTTATGAAGTCGGCTGTCAGGATCAGATTAAAACTGCATCCACCAATATGCAACGGGCGATCCTGTCGGCCGCAAAAGATATCAGAGAAAAGTACGTCGCACCTCCCTATACCACTGATTTTGGAATTATGTTTTTGCCGGTTGAAGGACTTTATGCCGAAGTCTGCCGGCAACCGGACCTCATTTTCAAATTAAAGAGTGAATATCAGATCATTGTCGCAGGTCCCAATAACCTTAGCGCTTTCCTGAGTTCTCTGCAGATGGGGTTCAGGACGCTTGCCATCGAAAAGCGATCGAGTGAGGTTTGGTCCCTTTTGGCAGAGATCAAAACCGAGTTTGGCAAATTTGGGATGGCGCTGGATAAAGTGCAAAAGAAACTGACGGAGGCCAATAACGTTATCGATCAGGCTGGTGTCAGGAGGCGGGCTGTGGAGCGTCGCCTGAATAAAGTAGAGGAACTACCGGTGGGAGAGCAATTGAGTATTAAAGGTGCCTCCATCTATTCCTGATAAAAGAGACATGTTGTAGATTTTCTTAGCCGTTGGTACCGGGCTTGCTTCTATCACCCTTGAAGCAGGCCCGTACCTTTTTTTGGGGAATCTGATTTTTCATAAATTATCGTTGATATAAAGAAATGGGTGAGTTTTTTTGGTAATTCACTTGATCACCATAACATTACTGGGAGCAAAGTGACTTTAGTTCTTTAAGAGAACCTTGATTCTCAATGACCTCTGTGAGAAGGACTTAGTAGCAGGACCGCATCAGGATTATGAAGAGTCTAGTAAAAGTAGGTTTCTTCTCAAATGAGCCCATGTAGTAGCACATTGAAATGAAACCAATCGGAACATATCAAGCTCGACAAGTATTTTGGTTCGACTATGACCAATTTCAGCTTGACCAGTTGCCAAAAAAAGATTGGTTATGTCTTGCAACTTCTGACATTGATCCAAATGACCAGAAATTTGAAGAACTCGTTCGACACTCAATTGAAAACGGAATTCTGGAATTTAAAGGACATGGAAAGTTCGGAGAAAAAATTCACGACCTATTCGATGAAACTATGACTCAAATGGAAGTTGTCGAAAATCATGAGCCGATTTCAGTATTAACGACTTGGCACAATGACGAAACTCTCGCAGACGCATTTTGGGACTGTTTTTTCGCATCTTGTATACCGGAGACAGCTGACTTTGACAATCTTTCAATAGTCTGTACTGACCTTAAAGGAAATGACAGAAGTGATGAACTGAAAGAAATACTTGAACGATTTGACAAAGGATGGATACCTTAATGAAAAGGATAAAAAACGTGCTCCAATAACATCCATACGCACTGTGGTGCTGAAAACAATCGAAAGGTCAGTGCTTCTATTCCGCCAGAGCCCCGCTTTGATTAGGAGGGTTTGACATATTGTTGATGGAGCCAACTCTTACTCCAGTGGTTAGATCCTTCCTTGCAAGCCTAAAGGCTAAAAAAAGAACCCCACCGATTCAACACTGCCATTGCAATGCCTTCCGGTAGGATTCTGTTACCCTGACATACTTCTTTTCAGATGGCTTGTTTTTTCAGGTTTAGTTGCTCTTGAACGGCTACCAGATCCGGGTCCTGTGATTTGGTCCTTTGCGCTTTTTCCAGATGCCAGGCAGACTTTTCAAGATCGCCCATTTGTAGATAAAGACATGCCAGTTCCTTGTTGACATCAATATTGTCCGGCCTTTTCTTGTACTCACCCTCCAGATAGGGTAATGCTTTTTCTGGCTCATCCAATAGATCAGCATAAATATGAGCGTATTCGAGGTCCATCATGTGGCCACTTTTTACGTCATCTTCGAGCATCACAAAGACTTCATCCAACATTTGTCTCATTTGATCTTTCTGGTTGGTGACCTTGTAGATCCGTGCCTTTGCGACATAGAATGAAACTTCAGGAATGATCTCACACGCCCGGTCTAATTCCGCAATAGCCTCCGTGTAATTTCCATTCTCTGCTTCCATTTGAGCCAAAGCTGCTATGGCAAAGGGATAATCTTCCCTTTGTTGGAGTATTTGATGGTAGGTGCCGGCAGCCTTCTCTGGCCGGTTATATCTTTCATACAATTCTCCCAGGGTCAGATTGGCCCATGCCGTTTCTTCATACGGAGGAAATCCGGCCTCTACAGCCATCTGCATGGCTTCAATAGCCCCCTCGATATCCCCATGAATTTCCCGGAGATAGGATATCCTGGCATAGGATCTGAGGTCAGGTCGGATAGAAACCATTCGGTCAGCCATGACAACAGCCTGATCATAATATCCCAACTCTACGTAGGCATCTACCATCACGCCGTAAATCTGAGCATTGTAAGGATTGAGGGTAAGGGCCTGTTTACCCGCATCCAGGGCTTCACTGAATTTGTGTAGAGACAGTAGAACTATGGCGCGTGTACTGAGCATGGCAAACCGTTGATCGTTAGTAAGTTCTGCCCCATTGACTTGATCAAGAACCTGGAGAGCAGCCGGATAATAATGTCCATGTTCACCCGTGACCCTGGCTTCCTGAATGTACAGTTGAGCCAGTTTGATTCCTGCCTTTACATTTTGAGGATCGGATTTCAACTCGTCCCTCAAAGACACATAAGTGTTTTGAATTTGCGACCACTCGCCATTTACACGAAGCTTTTCATGTCGGGGCAGAAGGTCTGCTATTTCAGGTTCTGGTTCTGATTGATCGTAACCACACCCCAGTGTGACTAGGATTAAGGTGAACGGGATCAAATAGATTTTTAGATTTTTCATAAGTACTGATTTGTATGTCATTAAGTATTAGGGACAATGTGCTCCCGGTCTTTACCGGGAGCGACTACCTTATCACCATCCTTTTCCCGGGTTGAGTGTGTTTAGAACTTGAGAAAATGTGATGATAACCCGGCTGTCCCTATTGTTTAAGTATTTTCACAGTTTGGCTAATCCCAGAGTCGCTGTTGATTCTGGCAAAATACCAACCCGCCGGAAGGTCGCCTGAATTCCAGGAGATTTCGTTGACACCCTGTGAATACAGCTGGGGCTCGAAGTCGGTTACCAATTGTCCCTGGGCGTTGAAGACGTCGATATTGACCTGGGATGCTTTTTCCAGCGTAAGGGTGATTGTCGCCTGATCAAAAAACGGGTTTGGATAGGCAGTCATGGCTATCTCACCCTTTATCTCTACAGGTGGAGCGATATTCAATCCGGCAACTGGCAAACTTTGAGCCGGTCCTTCTCGGGGAATCAGACCACCACATGCTCCATCTCCTGCCCACGGCGGTGCCAGGTAGGGAAACTTCCTTTGAAAGTCAGCATCATTTTGCTCAACTCCTGTACTGTAGGTCAATACATCAAGCAGATCCTGTGTAACCGGATTGGCATCACCGGCCTGGTAGTCATCATACCACAAACCGATCGCAGCCAGAACGGCTCCTGATACTGCCTGTAATTCAATACGGGTGACATCGTCTTCTAGTCTCCGACCGTTGGGAAATCCATCCATATTGGGAATAAATTGAGCTCGGGTGGATTTATTATATCTGGGATCCGTCAGTCCCAGTACTGCTGCCTGTATAAGTCCAAGACTGCTGAAATCGGGATGGTTACGTGGGGTTGTAGGTACGGCTATATTCAATCTTAACATATCTCCTCCGTTAGGCAGAAAATTATTCACCAAAGGTTTTCCGGCTGCCAGTGGGTTGCCATTTTTGCCGGTTGCCAATTGATAGGGTGGGACGTTTGGCACTCCGGTGTGGAAGATGGGCCATAGATCTACGGAACGCGGCATGCCCGGACCGGGTAATAGCAAGCTGCCAAATACATTATCATCCAGGGCAGTCCCTTCTACAGCCTCACTTCCTTTGAGCCCGAACAATCCGTCATTACCATTACCAAAGTCAAAAGCCTGAAGGGCATTGCGCTGAATACGTAGTTGAGAAAAGGCGGGAACGGCTCCTCCGAAAAGGCTGTCATCCATATATAGGGCGAGCTCGGGGTTATAAAAGAATGGGTCTAGCAAAGTGTCGGCCAACTCATCGTAAGGACTCAGGGCATTCCAATAATCCTTCATGCCGATCGGAATCACGGCTTCATTGGTCAGGGGCATACCTAGTCGGGATACCTGGACCCAGGGACCTTCGTGCTTTTCTTTTCCCGCAGAAAGGGTTCTGATTTGTCGCCGGCTGGCAGAAGCCCATACACCGATAACGAAATCAGAATCAAACATGTCCTTACGCTGAGGATACTGTCCGGTTCGTGAGAGATAGGTAATAGGAATTTCTAAAGCGATAGCACTGACGTTTTTACATGCCAGGCCATCCCGTGGTTCACCACCTTGCCGGGGACTATCTCCCAGATCAAAGATTCCGCCAAGGTCAACGAAGAATGGATCGTCCATGGGTCCACAGTAGGCTCTTTCACCCAAAGGACTCGCAAAAATGGCGCTCTTCATGATCTTATCATAAGTGGTATTCAGACCGACGGCCGACTCGATTGATCGGTCTCCAATGTTGTTCGGAGGGACCTCACCATTTATGATAAGCGGGATAAACCTTCTACCACCATCGGTACTGCGTTCCATGGTGTAGGTAGTTTTGAGGTTTTGCCTACCCAGTCTGATGTTAAAGAAGGTACCCGGATCTTCATTCTTGATGTTGAAAGTAAACCGGTATATGATGTCATCACCCGGATTGTTAACATCATTATCTATATGAATTTCGTAGCGGATGTTCTCACCAAAAGTGTAGTAATTAGGGCCACCGTGCGGTAGCTGGAGCGGAACATAAGTTGCTATGATCGTAACCGTGTTTTTGTTGTTGGGACTTCGGAAAGCATAAAGGTCAACATTGTCCGCCAATGGATCATCAGCTACCAGGGGTGCTTCCCGGTGACTGGAACTCCAGAGGAAAACGGGCCCCAGACAGATGAGAAGGATGGTCGTAATTATGAATTTTTTGCAATACATTTTCTGCTATTTATGGTTTGAGAGAAAGTTTACCGGATTCATTCGACTTCTGTTCCCTGCCATGGTGTGGCCACGTAAGGGAAGGTCGTTTTGAATTCCTTGTCATTAACCGACACACCTGTATCGTAAGACAGCACATCGATCAGATCCTGTGTCACCGGATTGGGATCACCGGCGGTATAGTCATCGTACCAGAGTCCAATCGCCGCCAGGGCAACACCTGCTACAGCCTGGAGTTCTATCCTGGTGACATCATCTTCCAGCCTTCGTCCATTGGGGAATCCATCCATATTCGGGATGAACTGAATGTCAGTATTGTCATTGTAGTTTGGATCGGTCAGACCCAAGACAGCTGCCTGGATAATCCCCAGGGGACTAAAGGCGGGATCCGTTCGGTCAGTGACCGGCACCGCCATGTTAAGTCTTAGCATATCCCCACCATTTGGTAAAAAATTGTGGATGAATGGCTTACCTGCAGCCAGTGGATTACCTTCTTTGCCGGTAGCCAGTTGGTAGGGTATGACATTGGGCACCCCAGTCTGAAAAATGGGCCACAGGTCCACAGAGCGTGCCTTTCCGGGGCCTGGTAAGAGTAGTGTTCCAAACACCGCGTCATCGAGGGCAGTTCCTGCCACCGCGGGATTTCCCTTCAGAGCAAATAACCCATCCTGTCCATATCCAAAGTCAAACGACTGAAGTGAATTTCTTTGAATGCGCAGTTGCTCGAGCGCAGGAACAGCATCTCCAAACAAATCATCGTCCATATAGAGTGCTAACTCAGGGTTGTAAAAGTTGTTGTCCAGACTGGTCTCAGATATTTCATCATATGGCGTCAGTGAATTCCAGTAATCTTTTTGCCCAATCGGGATAACTACCTCGTTAGTCAAGGGCATCCCAAGTCTGGATACCTGTATCCATTCACCATCTTCGCTTGCGGCGCTGCCATCTGTAGACAGGGTTCGGGTAGTCTTGCGGCTGGCTGATGCCCATACTCCGATGACGTAATCGGGATCCAGAATTGAGGTAGGTTGCGATGGAGCACCATCTTTGAGTAAAGTGGAAATCGGCACCTGGATGGCAATGGAATGGACATTGAATCGAGCCAGACCATCCCGTGGGTCACCATTCTGACGGGGCATATTTCCCAGGTCAAAAACACCCCCGAGGTCAACGAAGAACGGATCATCAGCAGGGCCGCAATACACTTTTTCTCCGGATACTGCTGTTGCAATAGCTTGATTTATCAGGCTTTCGTAGTTGGAGTTGAGTCCGACAGCAGACTCAATAGATCGTGGGCCAATATTGGCAGGAGGAACTGTGCCTCCTGACACCATTACCTCGAAACTTTGCCCACCATCGGTACTGCGTTCCATCGTGTAGGTGTTTTTGATGTTTTCAGCACCCAGGCGTATGTTGAAGAACGTGGTGGGATCTTCGTTTTCACGTTCAAATGTAAACCGGTAGATGATTTCATCGCCGGGTACACTGGCGTCATTATCAATGTGGATTTCATATCTGATATTCTCTCCAAAAGAGTAGTAGTTTGGACCACCAAAGGCCGCCTGCGCGGGTATATAATTAGCGATAATGGTTACTGTGTTGGGGTCATCAGGGCTCCTGAATGCATACACATCAGTGTTGTCAGCAAGAGGGTCGTTGGCGATTAGCGGTGCTTCCCGGTGGCTCGAAGCCAGGAGATTAAAGGTCCAGAGCAACGCTACTAACGGGAGTAACTTCCTTCCAACCGTCGAAGTACAGAATAGATTTATGTACATAGCATAAATGATTTTATGGTTAGAAAATGCCATACTTTCTCAGGCGTTCTGGCATACAGAACACGATCAGATCATTGATCAGGTTGCCATCAATTGGCCCTTGAAAAAGTATTCTAGTAAATTAAAGCCGGTTGTAATCACCGGTTTTTGACGTCTTTGATTCTATATACGAGGTGATCGGAGATGTGGATTCAGGAAAGGTGAAATTTATTTTCGGTCACTGTTCTAATCGACATGGGGAGAGCTTCATATATGAATATGGTCAAAAAGTATTTCGGCATAAAACCAATTTCAAGTCTGGACTGTAGAGATTGTCAGGCACAATACTGGGTTTAGAAGTTATCTTGGTCTGAATGGATTTTTTCGGAGTGATGAAGGTGTCGACCCTGGGGCATGTTTTATTTGTATAGGCGGGGCTACTAAGGTTTGGTCTTCCGGAGCCATAGTTTGCCAGCTTCAATGATGCTATCGAAACTACAGCCATAACACCACAAAACCATAACACCACAAAACCAATAAATCATCACACCTCACCAATCACATGCATCTGGTCCAGGGTAGGGGATTCCACACCACCAAGTGGTTCGAGGGTGATGGCAAAAGCAGCAGCGTTATCTATAGACTGCATTTGTATTAGTGAATCAGGAGTCAGATCAAATACACCCATACTGACCGGATTTCCATCGACTATAGCCCATAGCTGGTATTGGCGATCCGATGCGGGTGTCGGTAGATTGGTGGTACGCAGAAACGCTTCCTGCGAATCCGGATTCCAGTAGACCTGAGCGTAGGAGTTGGGTGATAAGGGCAGTCCTTGCAGATCTACCTTTATATAATCTTCACTGGACATGATGCGCAAATTTTCCAGGGCCTGATCCAGTCTGTCAGTTAGCTCAGTATTGTCCTGTGATATCTGATCCTGCGTGAGTGCCATCTGGTCGATCTGACCTTGCAATGTGGCAGCATTTTGCTTGCAATAGTAGAGTATTCCCGCAACCACAATAAAACCCACCAAAGCAAGCAGCAGACCACCCAGGAGGAAGTTTCTTTCGTTAAAATTGAATGAGGCAGGTGGCTTTTTTCTACCGGTTTGACCACTTGAAGAACCTCTGACCCTTTCCTTGGGCTTGATCTGATGCATGATCTTTCGCTTCAGACCGATGGGTGGTGGAGCAGCAGTCCTTACTGCCAGGGCTTCAAAGGTGGCAGCAATTTTGTCCAGCTCTTCACGGATCTCGGGATGTTCTTTGGCCATCGCCAACACTTCCTCTTCCTCTGCCGGACTCAGCTGGCCGAGGAGGAAAGATTCCAAAACTCCTGACGATATGTACTCCTGAATATTCATTCTTTCACCAACACTGAACGTAACTTAATTAGTGCTCTTCTTACTTTCGTTTTTACGGTGCCTAGTGGTTTTCCGGTTTCATCTGCCACCTCCCGGTGGGTATATCCCTGAAAATAAACCATATCCAGCACAACTTTGGATTCATCATCCAATGAGTTTAACAAGTTTTTGACACCAATGTCATCCACTTTGGTCTCAGTATATGATCCGGGTACATCCTTATATACGGTAGTATCCAGTGAATTGGTTTTATCTCTGTACCGATTTTCTCTGGATCTCTTTTTGTCGATAGCTTCGTTGCGGGTGATGTTATACATCCAGGTGAAGAACCGGCCTTTGTCAGAATCATACCGATCGATGTTCTTCCATATTTTAACAAAAGCATCCTGTACCACCTCTTCCGCAAATACCTGCCGCTTGACAATTCGCAGGGCCACTCCGTATAAGGCCGCACCATACCGGTCATAAAGATCCTCCATAGCCGAACGGTCACCCGAAGCGATTCGGCTGATCAGTTGATTGGCAATATGCTCTTGATCCTTTTCCAGAGGCTGAGGTTATGCAGTGAAACTAATAAAAGTTTGCAAACAGAAGTAATGCTGCTTTGTTGAGCGCAGGTTGTAGGTCATGAAAACAATCTTTATTCCGGGAAGAGGTCGGAACTGAGGTACCGATCTCCGCGATCACATACAATATACACGATAACTCCCTCATCCAGTTCATTAGCGAGTCTTATTGCGGCACTTAAAGCGCCTCCACTGCTCATTCCTGCCAATATACTTTCTTCCCGGGCCATCCGTCTCGACATCTCAGTAGCCTGTTCCTTACTCACATCGATAATTCGGTCCACTCGATCTCTTTCAAATATTTTGGGCAAAAACTCGGGAGACCATCTTCTGATACCCGGAATACTGCTACCATCAGTTGGTTGTGTTCCCACAATTTGCACATCGGGATCCTTCTCTTTCAAAAAACGCGATACCCCCATTATCGTACCTGTTGTACCCATCGCAGAGACAAAATGGGTTATTTGGCCTTCGGTGTCTTTCCATATCTCGGGTCCGGTAGTCCGGTAATGGGCACCATAATTATCTTCGTTGGCAAACTGATTTAACGAAAAGTACCCCTCCTCTGCCACCATCTTGTCAGCCAGCTCCCGGCTATATTCGATCGTTTTATCTTCCGGAGTCAAAATCAGGTTTGCTCCGTATGCTTTCATAGTCTTAATCCGCTCTGCTGTGGCATTATCCGGCATGATCAGGGTCATGGAGATTTCCATCATTTGCGCAATCATGGCTAAAGCAATTCCTGTGTTGCCACTGGTAGCTTCCACCAACCGTGAATCTCTGTCAATTTCTCCACGATCCATTGCTCCTTTGATCATGCCATAAGCAGCACGGTCTTTGACACTACCACCCGGATTTTGACCTTCCAGTTTGGCGTAAACAGTCACTTTGGGGTTGGTGGGTATGGATGATAGTTGTACCAGTGGAGTGTTCCCAATCAGGTCCAGTATATTCATTTTACAATTTCTGTTAAGCTATTGCCATTTCCAACCTGAATGTAAAGAATTCGCAACTGTGGGAGGAATAGTTGGCCTTCATTAATGAAAGAAATGGTAGGAAGATCAATGGATTAATACTCGGTCTTGTAAATAAACCGGTCCATTTCCTCATCCTTACCATCATTCATCTTGGCCTGGTAATAAACCTTGGAGTTTGGCTCCACACTTTTCGTGATCCATACATTGCCACCAACTATGCTGTGGTGCCCAATCACCGTCTCACCACCTAAAATGGTAGCCCCGGAATAAATCACCACATGATCCCGGATAGTGGGATGTCGCTTGGTCTTGGCATCTTCTTTTCTCACACTAAGTGCACCCAGGGTTACTCCCTGGTATATTTTTACATGATTGCCTATATCTGAAGTTTCTCCGATGACGATTCCGGTACCGTGATCTATGCAAAAATATTCACCGATGGTTGCACCCGGATGTATATCAATGCCTGTATGACTGTGAGCGTGCTCCGACAGCATTCGGGGTAGAAGTGAAATATTCATCAACTGTAATTCATGAGCAAAGCGATGCGCAGCGATGGCATAAAAACCGGGATAGGTCCTGATAACTTCACGAGGACTTGTTGCAGCGGGGTCACCTGCGACCATAGCGGCAATGTCCTTCTCCAATTCGTGGTGGATTGTATCCAATCGTTGAAAGAAGGAGTCTACATTCTTCCGTGCTTCTTTTACACCTGCAACATCTTCCGAACAAACCATTTCCAACAGTTCTGCTTTTAAAGTTCCCAGGTGAGCTTCCAGGGCTTCAATAGAATTGAATTTCTTTCCACCAAAGTCGGGAAAAACAGTACCCAGTAGTTCTTTAAAAAAGGCCGCAACCCGTTCCGGTGAATTGCAATTGGGACTGTTTTGATGGTCCTGATACAGCTTGTCGATGAACGATTGTTTCATATCCTGATAGTTTCAGATAACACAATATATTATATATTTTGATAATATGAGTGCTAGCCGGGCATCGGAGTGTAGGTATTCAGCTGTATTAACGTCAATTGGTGGTGGTATGTTACGATGAAACCGGGAAGAGATGTCTGCTACCCGACCCTTGGTGTTGTTTTGGTCGCCGGTTTTTCCAGTGTAATGCATCTCAGACCACCGCCTTTCTTATTGAGCTCCATCGCATTCATGGATTTGATTTTCCGGGTAGGGAAAGCTGATTGTAGAATCGTCCGTGCTTCATGATCCTTGTCCAGGACAAAGTCGGGATCGCCAGTTTGAAAGTAGGTAGGGTAAATGATGCTGTTGTTGGTGATCACAAAATTGAGGTAGCTGGTCACCGGTGTCAGGACCACCGGTCTGTCACCAGCTCTTCCCGCTGCATAAATCACCGGAGCTGACGGCAATCTGATAATGTCAAAGGGTTGTCCATGCTGATCAACGGCTTTAGATAAAATAGCGTAGTTCTCATCCAGCCTGTCCTTGATCAGCGAATAAAAGGTATCTCTTTCGATATCTTCCATAGTGACATCTGTCAGTAGAATGGTGCGGGGTCCGGCAAAGCGGCAAAATTCGTCTAGATGCCAGTTGGCCCCTGTACCATAAATGTTTTCGATGATAGGGCCGTATTGCGCAAAGTCATCCTGAGGAATACCCTTCTTTAACCAGATGAAATGATGCACATTGAAGTGCTCTCGATACTCCTCTTCAATTTGTGCTTTCGTAAGTCCCGGGTTAATCTCCTTTTCATATCCTTCCGTAAGTATCATGGTCCCCTGGCCATTCACCAGTCTGCCACCACCGGTACCTTTCACTCCCGTTTTGAGAAACGGGATTTGCATTTTGCCCGATACCTGGTCGGTGAAATTGATGTAATCTGGATATTCCTGATGCGGATAATTGAAATCCCTCAAATGCAGTTCACCCCTCGTGTCCAAAACGAATCCCGGGCCATAATCCCGGATCCAAATATTTTCGTGTTCGAGTCGAAAAGGGATGAATTTGACATGTTCAAACCTGGCTCCACTGAGGAATAAATGGTTTCGGATGTCTGCGGGGGTGTGGTAGTTTTCATTGTAGAATAGCTCAACCCGGTCTTCCTCGGAAATCAGCGTGATTAACCGGGACAGCAGATCAGTGTGCGCCCTGTTCCAGCAGAGCAGGATTGCCTCCTGTTCTTCAAATTCAGCCGGTGCCCTTACATCGGTCAATACGCTTGTGCAGCACAGGGCAATGAGTAGAAGCAGCCAGAATAGAAGTCTTCTCATGGGGTGTGTAGTTATTATAAAAACTGGGGCAAGTTATTATGCAAGTACCATAGTTGCTTGAATATCTGCAACCTTGAGTCGTAGATGTTGATTATGATATAAATGGTGATGCCGTTTGTCTGTAGCTTGCAATTACAAACCGACGACCTTTTCCCAAATCTCGTCGGCAACTTCAATCCCATTTTGAAGTGCTTGCTGCCTTCTGGCCCTGGTTTGCTCACCCGGGTAGTGGACCGATTTTCCGTTTTCCGGTACCGATCCGGTAAAATGCTCAATAACACGATTTACCATGTCCTGATGATCATCGGACGAATTGAGTTGCTCCTGGTCAAAGCAAAGGAAAACCTGTGACAGGCCTGTTTCAGCCTCTTCTTTTCCGATATCAGCAGTGGTTTGGCCGGCACTGAGTAAGGAGGCTAGCAGGTCAATCATTACTGACAGTCCGGATCCCTTCCAATATCCGGTCTGAAGTATACGACGCGTTGCAATGATCTCAGCCGGATCAGTGGTGAGGTTTCCATCAGCATCGTAGCCACCGGGAAAGGGTAGGGGCTTCTCCTGCAATTTGTGTTGCCATAATTTGCCATAGGAAAACTGCGACAGAGAAATATCCATCACAACATGACCATCCTTCCTGGGGACCGCCATAATCAGCGGGTTGTTGCCTGTGGTGGGGGTAGTTCCTCCCCAGGGAGGCATGTTGGGCATGGTGTTGGTGAAACAGATCGCCATGCAATTGCCTTCTGCGGCTTGCCAACCATATGAACCTCCTCTCATCCAATGGTTGGTGTTTCTCAGTGCTAGACAACCAATGGTGTATTTGCGTGCCAGTGCCATCGCCCTATCCATACAGATCCACGCATTGGATGGACCAGCACCCCGGTGACCATCCCACCGTTCAATAGCACCAAAGGACTGCTCTTTTTGGGGTAAAGCCCTGGGATTGATGACACCTTTGTCAACATTTTTTATGAACTCGGCAAATCGGTTCACTCCATGAGAATGGTATCCATCCAGGCTGGACTCAGAGAATAGATTAGCAATCAATTCCGATGATTCCTCTGCGAAATCTCGGCTATCTAAAACAGCTTTCAAGGTCTGTTTTAACTTATCAAATGGTATGGTCATCAGTGATTTTCTAATTATAAATACACCGGGAGTTGTCACCTTTTACAAAATACGATTTGTAATTACTGGCATCCTTATCCATACAACCACAGAGATCCAGTAATTCTACTGATCTGAACTCCACCGGATGGCTTTCACTTTGTAATGAGATATAACCTTCCTTTAGCAGGCTGCCGTCAACCTTGGCTTCTGGATTAAAATCATTGACTACTTCTCCCCCGACTTGAGGCCGGGTATACCGTATGACTTCCTCTCCCTCCACGTAGTGGACGATGAGTGAGTCACCCAGTACCAGTGCTTGTACTTCAACCCATTGGTCCCCATGGTAGGTGTCAGACTGAGATGTAATACAATGAGTGGTGTGCAAGGTGTCGTGCAAATGCACATGCGTCCCCGGGGTGCAAAGATTCATGGTGCTACGTGGATCCTCTCCGTTACCTCCTAACAATTGTGCTTCAATCGAAATAGGAAAGTCCTGGGCCAGGGCCATCGTATTGGGATCCTGACAGTGCAGCATCAAGCCACTGTTACGCCAGGCCCATCCCGGACCGTCATTTGCCTGCTCACCCACAAAGCGGTATTGCACACGGAGCCGATAATACGAAAAAGGATCCTTGTAAAAGATATGTCCAAACCGTTGATCGAAACTCTGATAGGAAGTGTAGTCGGTGGCTATTACGCCATCGCGGATAAGAAAGGTATTACCATAGTTGTCACCCAGTTCATAACCCCGGATTTTCACATGCCAGTCATCCAGGGATCTACCATCGAATAAATCCAACCATTCTTCCTCATCCTGTTGCGCGCCATCAGTGAGAAACATCAATAAGAGAATGAAGAGAATGAACATAAGGTGTATAAAAAAAACTCTCCGATTGCTTCAACCGGAGAGCCTGTATTTGATTCCTTTAAATCGTGGGCTTCCAGCCATCTTCGTAGTCCCTGGACCACATGCCGGATGCCTCAGCATCACCGATGATATGACCATTAGTGGGATCAATATCAAGGGTTCTATTCAGATGTTGAGATATGTTACCGAGATGTGGCATCAGGTTGCTGATATAGCCATCACTTACTGGTGCAGCCAACTCTTCTCCCTTCCAGATGCCATTACAGAAGTTGAGCATATGGAGCGTAGTAAGTCCACCGCCACCCTGAAGATCCATGGTGCCGGAATCAGTAGTTTCTTCCATCTCTTTGATGACATTGCCTTTCAGGTCATAGGCAGTAAAACCACCTCTGTCCATCATGACGGTTCCTTCGGTTCCGTGAATAGTTACTCCACGACCCCTATCAAAGAACCGGAAGCCGTTACAACTCCGGCCTTCCCAGGTGATCATCTTGTCGTCTTCAAACTCATAACTGGCGACCTGTGTATCATAAAATTCCCAGTCATCATCAAAGTGGAACCTGCCACCGGATGAAGTGACCTTAGTGGGGTAATCCACACCCAATGCCCATCGGCAGATATCCAGTTCATGAGTACCGTTGTTATTTATTTCCCCTGTGCCCCAGTTCCAGAACCAGTGCCAATCATAGTGCACAAAGTTGTCTTTGTATGTCTCTCTTGGTGCCGGGCCTTGCCATAGCTCCCAGTCCAGCCATTCAGGCACCGGTACTTCCTTTCCAGTACCAATAGATCCACGGTTGCTGGCATACCAGGCTTTACCGAAGTAGGCTTTGCCGATTAAGCCGTCCCTGATATGTTGGATGGCCTGCTTGGAAGCTTCTCCCGACCGCTGTTGATTACCCATCTGGATTACACGGTCATACTTTTTCTGTGCTGCTACCAATACCTCTCCCTCACCGGGATTGTGACAACAGGGTTTTTCTACATATACATGCTTCCCCGCCTTGGCACCCATGATGGCCATGGGAGCATGCCAGTGGTCAGGTGTGGCTATAGCAATGGCGTCAATGCTATCATCATCGAGGATGTTACGAAAATCCTTAACTCCGACTGGTTGTTTATTGAATCGCTTTTTTACGTTGGCTTGTGAGGCTTCCACTACTCTGCTGTCTACATCGCAGACAGAAGAAATCATGGTGTTCTTAATGTCACTGATCGAACTGATCAGCGCTTTTCCCCGGCTGTTGATACCTATGACTGCAAAATTGATTTGCTCATTGGATCCTATGATGCGCGCGTAGCTGCTGGCATTCCATCCCACCGTCAGGCCAGCTGTACCCAGGGCTGTTTTTTTGATGAAACTTCTGCGTGATTTTTCTTTTGACATACTCTTACTTTTTAAAATTCTCTGATCTTGATATTTTTAAATGAGACTGTATTACCGTGATCCTGGAGCAGGATGTGACCGCGAGGTAATCGTCCGAAGTTTTCCCATTTTTCGTATTTACTCTTCTCTACCAGGGAGGCAAACATTTGGGAGAAACGATCAAACTCTACAACTTTGATGTTGTTGAGCCAGTGCTCTACATGGCCGCCTTTTACCACAATTCTGGCACGGTTCCAGCCGGTACCTGAAACACGTTTTCGAGATCCTCCCGGTTCGGACAGGTTGTCTGCCCGGATCAAATCATATAATGAACCTACGGTTCTGTTACCATTAACACCCTGCTTGGCATCGGGATGCTTTTCATCATCCAATACCTGAAATTCCAGACCGATTGCAGAACCTGATCCCTTATTGAGCTCGGGATCCACAAAATACTTGATTCCACTATTAGCACCCTCGGTCATCTTAAAGTCTACAATCAATTCAAAATCACTATAGGTATCAATAGTGACAATGTCACCTCCGTTTCTGGACTCGCCTCCGCCGGATTCTTCCACAGTAAGTACTGCATCTGACATGTTCCAGCCATTTTCGGGAACATGATCGAGTTTGGCGCCACGCCAACCATTGGTGGTTTTGCCATCCCAAAGCATGCGCCATCCGGTTCTTTTTTCATGCTCAGTCAACATGCCTGAGTAGTTGAACTCTGGAACATCCGGATCGGGGTCCATGCGATATTTCTCGACATCTTCAGTGATAATCCGGATATTTTTCCACTGTATGCTTTTACCCACCTGATCCTCATTGCGGATGCTGTGAACTTGCAATCCAATGAAACCACTATCGGTAAGATCGTCGACCAGGTTGGCACATTGTATACCATTGACCCAGGTCCTGATATAGGGACCGATGGCTTCTATCCGGATATGGTTCCATGTACCTACCATAAAAGCATCAGCTCCTTTGGGGTTTCGGGTCATGGGATATAGCCATCCTCTACGGGCTTCGTCATAAACTCCCGCTGTCCAGCGGCGGTCAGATGGATCGAGTTCGATCTGATAGCCATGAACTCTTCCATCACGATAGTCAGGCTTGCTAAGGCTCCGGATTTGAATACCCGAGTTGAGCCCGTATTCCAGCAGGACCTCCAGTTCGAGGATGAAATCTCCATAGTCCTCTTCGGTACACAGAAAGGTATTAGGAGTGTTGAGCTCGGAGATACCTACGATAGCTCCGTCCTTGATCTCATATTTGGCTGTACCATTTTTCTTGGTCCATCCGTCAAAGTCCTTTCCGTTAAATAATGTTTTCCAGGGAGCATCAGCCTGGCTGTATGACACTAAGGGTATGATTAACAATAATAGTAGTAAGGGATAATTCCTTTTCATTCTTAAGCAGTTAGATTTAGAGTAATGGCAGTAAAATGTACTATAAGCACTAAAGTTACTAAAAGGCTGCAAAAAAAGATACGCACCAAAGATCATTTGATGCGTATCTGAAGAATCTAATATTTGATCAAACAGAATCCTAGTTGTAACCGGGATTTTGTGGATAATCATTCAAAGTACGGTCGATCTGATCTTGTGGTATAGGTCTGACCGTATGGAAATCCTGAATGTTCAGTCCTCCCACCGGATTGTACTCACGTACCCTTTCCACCAAGGTTTGAGTTCGGGTAAGGTCCATCCATCGATGCCCTTCTCCGATTAGCTCTCTGGCTCTTTCGTCCAGGATGAAGTCAAGATCAACATCTGCAGCTGAAATTTCCATGGCAGATTCCATACCCGGCCATGCTCCTCTTCTCCTTATCATGTTGATATCTTCAGCAGCACCATCAGTATTACCTTGCTGAAATCTGGCTTCAGCTCTCAAAAGGAAAGCCTCTCCCAATCTCATCAGGACAAAGTCACGCTGCCCCTGCGTCTTTTGACGATCCGGACGGGTATCATCGATCCATTTGTTCATGGATGGAAAAATACGCAGATGATTGACCGCGTCAAAATTGTAGTCGTGCCGTTTAGTATAAACGGTGTAACGAGTGCTGGCAATTTTATCATCTGTCCAATACTCATCTTCCGTGCCCAGACCTTTACCCGGACCCTGGATAATGCCAGGACCTGGAATAAACAAGGCAGTGTCACCCAATTCAAACTTACGTTGTCCCACCAGAGATGGATCTACATAACCTGCACTGGCTTCTTCGGCAGTCCAAAGTGGAATACCACCCTCGTTGTTGGCTATCCAGGCATGCTTATAGGTCTTGTCATATCGCGCATCAACCTCCCGGTCCCAGAGACCCAGCGTATAGTCGGTGGGTCTGAATCGTTTCCAGGGACGACCGTTGTTGATATCACGGGTCATACCCGGACGTACATCATATTCAAAGAGGAAGTAAAGGTGTCCACGGTGTCCTTCAGGGTCAATACCCTCATCCACTTGTGACTTACTGTTTTGTACGGTCCATACAATCTCCGAATGCTGTTCATTTCCAATGACCCATAGATCAGAGAATTCGTCCAGCAAGGCAAAGCCATAGTTGTTGATTACATTACTAAACAGTGCCTCTGCCTGTGACAGATCATTGCCCTGGGCATCGGACCGGTAACTCCTGCGTAAGAGTACTTTACCCAGCAGGAATTCTGCTGCAGGCTTGGTTGCTCGTCCAAAATCACTCTGAGTTTCAGGAAGATTGGCAATGGCAAACTCAAGATCAGGAATAATGGCCTGCGTGTACACATCGGCAATGGGAGTTCGATTGGCTTCTACTTCGATTCCAACGGTTTCTTCCAGTGTCAGGTGCACATCTCCATAGTGTGATGTCAACATAAAGTAAAATAGACCCCGCAAAAAGCGCACCTCTGCAATAGCCTGGGTCTTGATTGCCTCATCGATCTCCAAATCTGCAGATCTTGCGATGACGGCATTGGCCTGGTTGATACCACGGTAGAAATCTCTCCAGGTATCACGCACAAAACCTTGTTGAGGGTTTAGAGCACCATCATAGCGGTTTAATGTTTTATGACCGCCATCGGCACCTTCCGTATAGGTGTCGGTCCCAAAAACGGACATGGTGAAGCCCCTTTCCGGGCCAAAAAATGGTTTGTTCCACCAGTAGGTGGCTTTAACGGCATCTTCGAATCCCTGCTGAGTCGTATAGTAGGAAGAGGCTGATACATCGGACACCAGCTCTTCCTCCAGGTATTCCTCACAGGATGTCGTCAGGAAGACGACACTTACGATCGCCACTAGATATTTTAAATTTTTCATTTTCATTAGTTTTAGAATTGTGCTTTAACTCCAAATAGAACCAGTCTGGAACTTGGTGTTGTACCAGCTCCCAGAGATGGAAGATCCTCTGTGTCCTCGTCATCCACTTCAGGATCAAAAGTGTCATACTTGGCTGCAAACCAGAGGTTTTGACCAGACACATAGAAGCGTAGTCCACCAATCCCCCAATCGTCAGTAATGGAACTTGGTATCGTATAACCCAGAGTCAGGTTTCGCAGTTTGATGAAACTTCCATCAAAGTATCCCATCGTGGTATTGTTACGTGGTCTTTCCTGATTTTGATTAGGTCGAGGATACTGGGCATCTTGATTATCGATGGTCCAATAATCCACATTCAGATTCTGATAGCGGAAAAACAAGGAGTTGTTTCCAACGTGGAAGTTGGAATAAACTGTTTGTCCCTGACGATAGTAAAAGAAAGCACTCAGATCAAAGTTGAAGAAATTGAAATTTGTGGTCAAACCACCGTAGTAGTCAGGTACATCGCTACCGATGATTATCCGGTCATCTCCCGTGATGACGCCATCTCCATCCTGATCCCTTAATTTGATCTCTCCCGGTAATTTGGCTTCTGCTGTGTTGGCCAATTCGACCTCATCCGTGCCATAGATTCCGATGTTTTCGTAATCATACCATACCCGGATAGGCTGTCCAATAAACCATCCGTTTCCTACGTCATCCGTGGGATTTCCGTTTTCATCCGTAAGGGCCAGCTCAGTAATTTCTTCCTTGTACCCCGCAATGTTAAAGTCGATGGACCAGCTAAAGTTTTGGGTCTCAACTAATGTGGCAAACAAACCAAGTTCAACACCAGTGGTTCGGGTTGACCCGATATTCTGGAGGATGTTGGTATATCCTGAAGTAGGAGGCAACTGACGCTCAAGAAGGATATCTTCGGTGTTGGTGAGATACCAGTCCAGAGAACCGGAAAAACGGCCATTGATAATATCGAAATCTAATCCGATATCGATCGTTTTCGAAACCTCCCAATTCAATTCATCGTTAGGAATTTCATTCAATCCAAATCCAAAAGCATTGGATCCACCAAAGGAGTATACCCTTCTAGTCAATCGACCGGCAGTTTGGTATGGAGCTACCGAAGTGTTACCCACTTCTCCGTATGAAGCCCTTAATTTCAGAGAGTTTAACCAGGCGACATCACTGAAGAGGTCATCTCCGATCTGCCATCCGGCAGAAAGACCGGGGAAGTAGTTCCACTTATCACCGGACAGACGAGATGAACCATCCGCCCTAAGGGTTGCTTGTAACATATATTTACCGGCAATCTCATAACTCACCCGACCCATGAAAGAAGCCAGGCTCCATTCGGTCAAACGTGAGGCCAGATTACCTTTCACTGAAGCAGTTCCCAAGTTGTAAAACAACTGAGACTCATAGGGCAGATTGGCCACTGCGGTATAATGATTTTCCTGACGGAAGCTTTGGATACTCTGAAGTAAACTTACACCCAGGTTACTATTTCCGATTGGACGATTGTAGTTTATCAGGTTTTCCAGAGTATATCCATAATCGGTGACATTTTGAATCTCTGCATCAGCTGGTCCACCTCTATTATCATTGGTATACATTCCTCGGAATTCACCTCTTTGGTAGAATCGAATATCGGGACCAAAAGTAGAAGTAAAGGTCAATCCTTCCATAATATTGGCACGCAGATAGACCGGAGAAAAGATCCGGGTTACCTTACGTTCATCTACAAATGCATTGGGCAGGATTTCATTCAAAGGGTTAGTCCGGATTCCATCATTGGTAGGTAGGAACCTGGGTGTTACACCATCTTCCTGGTAAGGAATCGCCAGTGGCACGTTACCCAGGGCTTCACCCATGGTAGCACTCGATCCCCAATTCTGAATCGAATTCGATACTGTAAATGAAATACCAGCCGTAAAAATGTCATTGATGGAATGATCAATATTGGCCCTACCGGTAATTCTGCGGTAATCCATATTGTCTATAATACCATCCTCGTCATAGTAACCCAATGAGATGTTGAACTGCGTCTTGGCAGATCCACCTCGCATACTTAACTGATGGTTGGTTTGCCATCCATCTTTTAATACCAGATCCAGCCAGTCTACATCATTACCCATAGTCTGCAAATGAATTTCATCAAAAACATCTTCATCGGCAGGAATGGCACCATCGTAGCCGTTGCGATAGGCTTCGCGACGACCGTTGGCCCACTGCTCGCCATTCATCATATCGAGGTTGGTTATTGCACTGGTGGCTCCATAGTAGCCATCATAAGATACAATGGTTTTACCCTCCGATCCTCTTTTGGTAGTAATGATGACGACACCATTTGCACCCCTGGATCCATAGATGGCTGTCGCTGCAGCATCCTTCAAGACCTCCATGGAGGCAATATCTTGTGGGTTGATATCGGTGATAGCAGCAGTACCGGATGTCTGGGGGATACCATCAATCACAAATAATGGGTCGTTTCCGGCAGAGATGGATCTTCTACCCCGAATGCGGATGGTAGGGGCTTGTCCGGGACGTCCCCCGGTGTTGACGATGTCCACACCGGCTACCTGGCCCTGCATGGCCTGTACACCGGATGCCACTGGGATTTTCTCCAGTTTTTCACCATCCACGGTGGCAATGGCACCGGTCACATCTCTTTTCTTTTGAATACCATAACCGACAACAACGACCTCATCGAGAAGCTCTGAAGCTTCAGTGAGCTCAATATTAATCGTTGTTCGTCCATCAACGGCGATTTCCTGACGGCCATATCCGGTGTATGACACCTCCAGGATTGCTCCATCCTGGACCGTCAGCGAATAAGTACCGTCAAAATCAGTGGTAGTACCATTCGTGGTACCTTTTTCCAGGATGGTCGCACCAACCAGCGGTGTACCCTCCGTGTCCGTGATCGTACCAGATACAGTTACCTCCATATCGGAGACTGTTTCTGATGCAGTTGCATGGTTGATCGGAATCACAACCATACCAAGTAATCCCAGGCATGCCAGGAGTACCAGACGTAATCTTCGTTTCATAGGTTTTAACATATTTAATTAAAAATCAAATTCATACCAGACCATAACCAGGTGAGTGGCTAAAGTCTCTCGCTCTCTATTTTTGTAATAGTTTCCTTAAAGATGGCAGTAGGGCATCAGGTGTTGGAATGACAGCCTTTTATTGACGTGCCTAATATCTAGTATTATCTCAACAAAAAGAAGGATTCTTTGGAAAAGACTTCATTTTCCCAAAAAATCTTCCCTTTCCTAAAAAAATAGCTGTGTTTATTTGTCAAAATGGCAATCAAGTTTGGCACCCGATGGTGCTATTCACTCAACGTTTGGTCATAGCCTGATGCTGTCCAGTTGAGTGAAATTTGGCAAGAAAAATCGAAAAAAGATGAAGATTAGGGCTAAAAAAGGCAATCGATTGCGAAAATCAGGAAATTTCGTTGTAAAAAACCTTTTCGGTGAGATCGCTCCAGGGCTTGTCAAGTTCTTTAAATGACTTGAAAGAAGAGTATACTTTGGCACTTTTTGGATCTTCGGCCACTAACTCCGAAATAACTTCATCTGTTTTATCCTTTAAAAAAGAAAGGACTTCAGACGGAAATTGGCGAATATCCACACCTTCGTCCTTCATGATCTGCAGATATTCCGCATTCTTGACTTCAGATTCGGTGATCATATACTGGTTCAGTCGGGCACAAGCCGTCTCCAGGATGACCTGCAGGTCCCTGGGTAAGGAATCATAGTTAGTCTTGTTTACTACGAGTTCCAGGGCGGTGCCAGCTTCATGCCAGCCGGGGCTGTAGTAGTACTTTGCTATCTTATGAAATCCCATTTTATAGTCATGAAACGGCCCCAGCCACTC
This sequence comes from Bacteroidia bacterium, assembly GCA_030433135.1. Taxonomy (GTDB): domain Bacteria; phylum Bacteroidota; class Bacteroidia; order Chitinophagales; family Saprospiraceae; genus JABDMH01. Next base: position 53,477 of record JAUILF010000003.1, read on the forward strand.
GGTGGCATCTATGATTCCCCGTTCCAGGTTAGTGTATATTTCGCTGCCGGCTGAAAGGATGGCACTTCCCCCGGATCTTTCAAAGACACGGCCTCCCAGGCCGGGTATCCGCATTTTTAGTCCTTTGAGATCGTCAATACTGTTGATCTCACGGTTAAACCATCCACCCATTTGGGCATTACTGTTGCCGGCCAAAAAAGGAACCATATCAAATGGCTCATACATTTCACGCCACAACTCTATGCCCCCACCACTACAGATCCAGCTGGTCACCTGGTGGGCATTCATGCCAAATGGTACTGCAGCAAAGAACTGGGCAGCCGGAATTTTTCCTGCCCAATAGTAGGCAGCTCCGTGACCCAGTTGTGCGGTACCACTGCTTACCGCATCAAAAGTTTCCAAAGGGGGTATTAGTTCACCACCACCATATACTCTGATCTTCAGCCTACCGCCTGACATCTGATCCACCCACTCGGCAAAGAGTTCACAGCCTTCGCCGATGATAGGGAAGTTGGGTGGCCAGGTAGTAACCATGTTCCACTTATAGGTCCGATTTGGATCAAATTCCGGGGTTTTAGCCTGATCATTCCTATCGGGAGCGCAACCGGTTGCGAGTAAAGCTCCGGTGGCCAGGCCGGCACCAGATGTTTTCAAAAATTGATGGCGTGTAAGTTTTTTCATGTTTATCCGGCTGTTACCAGGAATTTATTCTTTTTTCCGTTTTCGACCATCATATAAGTATCATGCAACAGCCAGGATTGATCAATTTCCTGCTCCAGGTCCCGGATTTTGTGTTTATTGATGCTTACCGCATTTCCCTTGATGGCTCGACGGGCATCCCCCTTCGACTGGACTATGCGGGTAAGATCAGCCAGAAAATCAATAACACTGACCCTGCCCAGGAGTGTTTCCCTGGAGATGGTAAAGTTGGGAATCTCTTCTCCCACAGCTATCCATTCATCTGACGAGATCTTCTCGACAAAGCTGCTGTCTGCCTTCTTATTAAAGAGCAATTCGGACACATTCATTACCGACTTGTACTGTTCCTCTCCGTGAATTCGAATCGTCATTTCCTCTGCAAGTACTTTCTTCAAACCCTGGAGATTGTCCCTGTACTCCAGCTCCAGTCCCTCAATCTCCTCTTTTCCCCGAAAACTGAAGTACCGGAGGAATTTTGGCAGGTCGTCGTCCGCTGTGTTGATCCAGAACTGATAAAACTTGTAAGGGGTGGTCAGGTTGGGATCCAGCCAGATGTTTCCCTCGGCAGATTTTCCGAACTTGGATCCATCAGCCTTGGTAAGCAGTGGAGTGGTGATGGCATATGCTTTTTCGCCAAGGTTGCGCCGGATAAATTCAGTACCGGAGGTAATATTTCCCCACTGATCCGAACCACCCATCTGGATAAGGCAATCATATTGCTGGTAAAGACATTGAAAATCGTAGGCCTGCAAAAGTTGATAACTAAACTCGGTGAAGGACATGCCTTTTTCCAGGCGATTTTTAACCGAGTCCTTGGCCAACATATAACTTATATTAATAGACTTACCTACATCTCGTAAAAAATGCAGCACATTCATCTCCTGGTAAAAATCGAGATTGTTAACCATGGTGGCTGCGTTGTCACCACTAAAATCAAGGAACCGCTTGAATTGGTTAACCTGGTGTTGCAGGTTTTGATCGAGAACTTCCGTCGATAATAACTCGCGTTCCTTGTCTTTCCCGGAAGGATCTCCGACACGACCGGTCGCACCACCCATCAGTACAATTGGTTTGTGTCCTGCCTGCTGAAAGAAATGCAGGATCATAATCTGGATGTAGTTTCCGATGGTCAGTGAGGGAGCTGTAGGATCAAATCCGATATACCCGCAAATATCACCCTTTTCCAGGATCTCGTCAGCACCTTCAGACATATTGTGAAGCATGCCACGCCAACGAAGTTCTTCAATGAAATTCATGCAACTGATTTTGGAAATCAAAAATAAGAAGGATTTTTCAGTCGGCAGTGCTCAGTCCGCAGTCTTCCGCCCGCTATAGCTCTACTCGGTTTAAAGGTTTAGTGCTGACGCGCGGCAGCTCGGCTGGGTTTAGATGTTGAAGTTTTGAGAGGTTGTGAAGACTGATAAAACGATCAGCTAGTTGGCCGGTTGGCCTGTTAGCGGGTTGGCTTAGTACTGCAGTCAAATTATTTGGTATAGAAAGATAAACCACGATCAGCTAGTTGGCCGGTTGGCCTGTTAGCGGGTTGGCTCAGTACTACAGTCAAATTATTTGGTATAGAAAGATAAACCACGATCAGCTTGTTGGCCGGTTGGCCTGTTAGCGGGTTGGCTTAGTACTGCAGTCAAATTATTTGGTAGAAAGATAAACCACGATCAGCTAGTTGGCCGGTTGGCCTGTTAGCGGGTTGGCTTAGTACT
>JAUILF010000251.1 GCA_030433135.1 Bacteroidia bacterium
GCACCTCGATACCGATGGTTCCCTTGCCGGGGATTGGTGCAATAATTCGTATACCCAGGGCTGCCAGGCTGAGAGCAATGTCGTCTTCCAGGTTTTTGATCTTGGAGATACGGACACCCGGAGACGGTACGATTTCGTAAAGGGTAACAGTTGGACCTACCGTTGCCCTGATCTTTTCGATTTCAATTTTATAATGTCTCAGGGTGTTGATGATCTGATCCTTGTTTTGCTCTAGTTCGTCGCGATTGATCTGAAAGTTTTCATTTTCGTAATTAACCAGAAGATTGAGCGTGGGTCGATTATACGATGACAGATCAAGCGTCGGATCATAAGGCTCCAGATGCTCGGCATTTTCTTTCTCGACTATAAGTTCGGGGGTATCTCTTTCTTGCCGGGGAGTCGGAGGTGGTATGGGTTCGGGGTTTGGTTCAGGTTCCGCTTTGGCCGGTTGAAAGTCGTTTATTTCGAGTTCGGCATTCTTAGGTTCAGGCTTGGATTTCTGCTTTTCTTTGGCCGGCACATTGAGATCTACGGATTGTTTTGGACTTTCAGGAGTTTTATCCTTTTTATGCTCTTCCCGGGATACTTCCTCAGGTGTGCTCCACTCTCCACCAGCGGCACCTGCATGTGCTGCGGCGGGTCTTAGCAATTCTCCCCAGGACATTTTCGGCCAGGTAAATGAAAAAGTATGCCTGGTTGTCAAATGATGAAAGTGCCATACGAGAAAGGCTATTCCCAGAAACAAGAAAAGCAGGGCCGTGCCGATATTACCCACAAACTGCACCAGATAGGCCACAATATAGTCACCCAGTACTCCTCCCCACGGAAAGCTGTTTGAGGCAAAAATAAAAGCAAGCAGTGGTGAGAGATAAAGTATAAATGTCAAAGCATACTGTACGGGGGAAATAAGCAGGGTTAGTGATTTCTCGGTGAGGAGAAGGTAAGCTAACTTGAGCAGTACAAAAACCACTATAAACGATGTGAGCCCAATACCACGGTAAAAAAAGGCACTCGAAACCACAGCCCCAAATCTTCCCAACCAGTTCTGTACCTCAAGCTCCCGGTTAAAGAGCAGAGACCAGGAAAAATCAAAAACCTGATCCTGATCGGCTTTCCAGGTAGTAAGGTAGGAGACAAATGCAATAAACAGATAAACCGCCAACATAGCAATCATGACCGAAAGTACCTTGGGAATTCTGCGGTCATTTGCCGAATCCTTGAGCGTCTTCAGTCGGGATTTCTTTTTTCTACGGGTACTTTTTCGTTTGGCCATTATTTGCTCACACCTTAGCCTATGCGATCACACAAATTTATAAATTAAAAATAAAAGTAATATCTAATGTAATGAAATACATGGATGGAGTAACTGCCATTTCGACTACAATCTGTATTTTCAATTGCATTTACTCCCTTCGTAGTCATTTGCAAATGTCCATGAAACAGTTGAAATAGGACGGGATGAGATCCTTTCAAAAACTTCAATCCAGATGGATACTACCCCAAACAAAAACGTTACTTTTGCATTCCAGTTGCCCGAATGCTGGAATTGGTAGACAGGCATGGTTGAGGGCCATGTGTCCATTAGGGCGTGCAGGTTCGACTCCTGTTTCGGGCACTTATTTTCTCATCGATCCCCTCTCAAGATGAAGTACGGTATACTACTCCTGATATTTCTGAGTTACCTTGCATGCCAGCAGAAACCCGGTAATCCTCCTGCTGAAGGGTTCAATGCTGCTGCCTCGGACGAAAAAGCTATTGAGATAGCAGATGAAGTGATGCTAGCTATGGGTGGCAGGGCAGCCTGGGATCAGACCCGGATCATCGGATGGAGTTTTTTTGGAAGAAGATACCTGACCTGGAATAAGCAGAATGGGGATCTGCGGATCGATTCACCAGGAGACAGTACGGTATACCTGGTGAATCTCAAAAGTGACGAAGGCCGAATCATGCGTGGGGGAGAGGAGATGTCTCATCCCGATTCTCTTGCAAAATACCTGGAACGAGCTAAAGGTATGTGGATCAATGATTCGTACTGGTTATTAATGCCCTTCAAATTGAAGGATAGTGGTGTTACCTTAACATACCTGAGAGAAGAGGCTGATGAAAAAGGGAACCCATCCGATGTCTTGCAATTGACTTTTTCCAACGTAGGTAATACCCCCGACAACAAATACGAAGTATGGGTAAATAAAGAACCCAGACTGGTGATGCAGTGGGCTTTCTACCGGGACGCATCTCAGGACGAGCCCAACTACATCCGCCCCTGGGATAACTATCAACCTTATGGTGATATCCTGATCTCTGCCGACCGCTCCGATAATGGTGGCCCGGCCAATGTCAGGGTCATGGAGACGGTCGATCACTCCGTCTTCTCTGATTGGAGCCAACCTGATTTTGTCACGCTGGAGTAGTCGAGGTAAGTGGTTACTGGTTGTTTCTATTATTAGGTACCAGGTACCGGGTTATCCTCTATCCTCTCATAAAATACGTTGACAGCCTCGCTTGGCGAGTCTTCCCTCAACCTCTCAACCTCTCAACTTCTCAACGTCTACGTCTCAACCGAGACAAGCCTTCGCGGGAAGCAATTGCGAACTGCGGCCTGCAGACTGGCTGGATCGGTAGTTTAACATGGTTTGGCAGTAGTTTATCGGTGGTTTAACTGATTGAACTGAGGACTGGGAACTGCCGACTGGGAACTGGCGACTGAGAGCTGCCGACTGCGAACTGCCGACTGCCGACTGATCTACCGGGCCTGCACTTCCAGGTACGCCAACAGGTCTGCCAATTGTTGGTCAGTCAATTTTTCTTCGGGGTATTGCGGCATATAGGCTTTATCACCACCGGTTGGAGATGTTCCATAGCGAATTACCTGGTATATGGAGTGTGGATTGTAGGTTCCGGCTTCTTTGACCAGGTGTCTGAAAGTCAGGGGGTCATTGTCCAGCGTGAGGTATGAAAAGGGGTGGTCAAAATGACAATGCTGACAACTGAGCTCATAGATCAATTGTCCATTGGCAGGATCACCTTCCAGGCCGGTTCCTGTTTTTCTATCTGATGGTGGATCAACAAAAGTAGCGGGAGCATGATCCAGATATTTTGATTTGATTATATCTATGGCCTGGTTGCGGTCACTGCCATCTTCAAAAGCTTTTTCGACCATGGCCATCTCAGATGGAGAAAGATCGAGGTCTGACACCTTCAACTCTATGGTCCACAGGTAAGTAAGGATCGATTCAAGTTCCCATTTTTTCAAACTTCTTCCCTGTGAGCACTCAGTAGCACAGAGTGCAATAGCCTCTCTCAGGTCATGCCTGGTTGGTTCGACCAGGTCCCCATATTTTTTTACATAGTCTCCATTATAGAAGGAAGTACGGTTAACAATACCATAAAGCGGACTTCCTTGTAGAAAGGGCAAATTGTTATCCCGGGCGAAGGTAAGCCGGGTTTCAGGGTCAGGATTGGCCAGATCCGGGTCTTCTCTTTCAATATTGTGACAGGCAACGCAAGTGAAATGCTTACTGACCCGTTTTGATTTCTTTCCGGCGGCATCACTGAGCCCGTTGATGACCAGATCCCTTCCTCGTTCTACACTCACCCGGTTCATGTCGGTATCAGCTTTGTGTGGCAAAGGTGTATCTCCAAGAACCTCCAATAGTTTTGATACCGGATAATCGGAAGTCAAAGGAGGGTCATATATGCTAAAAGCACTGAATATCAGAGTGGTTATTGCGATACAGAGTATGGTCCGGCTCATAATTTGAACTGTCTTGAAATGGTGAAACCAAGTCTGAATTCTCCTTCTGACCACTTGGATATGGTATTGGGAAGGTAGTCTGTGGTTGCAATACCTGATGAGTTGGTGAAATTAACCTGAAAAATGTGACCCCCTCCAGTAGTAAACTCAAAACCAATTCCAAGAGGTACAGTGGGTTCAAATTCAACCTCCCGAAATCTCATAGGGATACTGACATCAAGCAAAATGGCAAAGACCTTACTCAAGCGCACTCTTCCAGCAGCCCCAACATTAAGAAGGTAATTTACATCATCCAGGTCTACGAAGTTTCGATGGGTGTATCCAACATTCATTTGTAGAGATAGCCTGTCGGAAAACCGTTTGGCTACAATCATCTCAAAATGATACATCAGGCGGTGGGCAAACTTGGGGAAGTTATTGATGGCAGATATCTCATCACTCTTAGGCATGGTAGAGATTGAGTTCATCGCCACGAAAGAAACTGCCAGCGGTTTGTCTGACAGATCTTGTTTTCCGGCCAACTTATATTTCAAATAGGTGTTTACCAGCATTTTCAGTGGTCCTGCACCTTTGGTACGATTGATTCCGACGGTGAGATTGTCTGTGATTCCGTAGTCAAAACCAATCATGATGTCAGCTGCATTCTCAAGCCCAAAAAAGGTTTGCCAGCCACCATTGTCGCCAAACATATCACCAAAGCGATGTCCTATCCGAAAGTCAAGTCTCCTTTTGTTTAGGGTTTCCGTAGAAAATGAGTTGATAACGGCCCTGTCATTGAAAATTGCCAATGGTTGTTGCTGAGCCATAACTAGTTGGGAGCAGCAAGCAAGTATGAAAATGGTAATAGTTCTTCTCATCCCTTTTGATTAATTTTCAGGAAATCCATTGCCCGACCAGCATCGAAGTAACTCAAACTCTTCATCGGTCAGCTCACCGGACTTGGGCATAGTTTTCTCGACGATCACAGTCTGTCGAAACTTACCATTCTCCAATACACCACGAATGCCCTCATAGGATTCATAATTACCTACTCCACTGGAGCCGTCATGACAACCACTTAGGTTACACGAACTTTGTATTATATCCCGGACCCCGTCATCGTAGGTCCCGACCACTTCACATGGCTCCGGAGGTGCTACCATATCGCTAGTGCAGCCTGTAGTGAATACCACATACCATGAAGCACAAACCATCAGGACATAGATTGTTTTTACCATCGGTTATTTTCAAAAGGCACAAAGGAACGATTCTTGTAAAAAACACATGATAAGCTAACGGGTTTTTAACGCCTTTAAGATGTTAATGGCAGGTTAATTTTAAGTGGATCGAGCATATGATTCTATCTTTATATCTGTTAAAGCAATATTTGTACCGAAATACAAAGTGCGTGAAGATTTTAATAATTTCGAAGACTGAATTGATATTGAACACATGAGAAAACACTTACTATTACTGATAATAGGGTCTCTCTTGCTATGGGGAGGTTGTGTTTCTGATACTTTCGATCGTGAAGCTCTGGATCTTGATCTTATGAAGGCCATTTCGGATGTTTCTCCTTCGGGAGATCTGTCTCATTATATCATGCCTCATTTCGAAGATCTTGATCGTATACCCCAGGATCCCAAGAACCCCCTCACACCGGTAAAAGTTGAATTGGGGTCTTTTCTTTTTTTTGAAACAGGGTTAGGAACAGTGCCCATGAATGATGCCGGGATGCAAACCTATTCTTGTGCCAGTTGCCATGTTCCGGCAGCAGATTTCAAACCGGGCCGGAAGCAGGGGATTGGTGAAGGAGGCTTTGGATTTGGATTCAGGGGAGAAAGCCGTGTCAAACATCAGGCATATGAAGAAACGGAAATGGATGTGCAAGGTATTCGACCTTTGAATGTATTAAATGTCGCGTTCTCTGCCGAAAACACCCTTTGGAATGGGTCTTTTGGAGCGGTAGGTGCCAATGAAGGACTGGAAGACATCTGGGGTGTTTTTGATGAAGCTACAGAATTAAATCACCTGGGTCACCATGGTTTGGAAACGCAAAATATTGAAGGTCTGGATATACATCGAATGCTAATGACCAAAGAGCTGGCGGACGAGCTTAGTTACACTGAATATTTTGATCAGGCTTTTCCGGAATTATCGGAAGAGGAGCGATACTCCAATTATGCCGTAAGTCTTGCTATCTCTGCCTATCTGCGAACACTCATTACTTATGAAGCACCATTTCAAAGATGGCTGAGAGGTGATATGGGTGCCATGTCCAATAGTGAAAAGCGGGGAGCGATTACCTTTTTTACCGACGCTAATTGCTACAGCTGTCATACTAGTCCGGCTTTTAGTGCTACCAAATTTTTTGCCCTGGGGGTCAATGATCTGGATGATCTGGTATCTTTTAACGAGGGGCCCGAACTCGCCAAGAAAAACCTGGGTCGTGGTGGTTTCACCGGTAAGGAAGAAGATATGTTCAAGTTTAAGGTGCCGACCTTATATAACCTGCAGGGCACACCTTTTTACTTTCATGGCAGCAGCAAGTTGTCCCTGGAAGAGGTGGTAGAGTATTTTGACCAGGCTATACCTGAAAATCCGGATGTGCCTGCTGAGCAAATTGCAACTAATTTTCAGCCTTTGAATCTGACAGACAAGCAAAAGGAAGACCTGGTCGCTTTTCTGAAGTTTGGCCTGCAGGATCCCAATGTCGAATCTTTTATGCCTTCAGCTTTGCCTTCCGGCAATTGCTTCCCCAATGCTGATCCGCAGTCGCGCCGGGAAATTGGATGTGAATAGTGACCACAAAGTCTGAACTGTAATCCCGCTTTGACTGTTGTGAACATATGCAACAAGCAGGGGATAAAGAACCGGTTGTATCTGGCAGGGCCAAGTGGATTAATTACCTAAAGAAATTAGGCTGGGCCGGATTTTTCTTTTTCCTGATCAAGGGCCTGATCTGGGTGTTTATTTTTCTTTTTGTGAAGAGTAAGTTGTAATCCGACGGGAGCACCATTTTTTATCCGGCAGAATCATATCCGATTCTGGTCATCAGCTCCGACATTTGACTTTCACTTACAGGAATGGCATGTGATGCAATATGCAAATAGTGGTTTCTGATCGAATCCACCTTTTCAAGATTTGCTATGTATGATTTATGCACGCGCATAAATGATCGGGAATCCAGTTTTTCCTCCAGGCTTTTGAGTGTTGCTTTGGTAACTACCGGTTTTTGCTGACCCGTTAAAAAGATCTTCACATAGTCTTTCATACCCTCAATATGACTGATTTTTTCTGGCGATATCTTCACCAGTGAGTATTCTACGTTGACGAAGAAGCTGGTATCCTTTTCCTTTTTTGCTTTTCCCTCAACGATGACACGAGACTCAGGTTTAGTCATCTTTTGGGCTTTGTAAGCTGCCTTGAGGAATCGCTCAAGACTTACAGGCTTCATCAGGTAGTCAACCACATTTAATTCAAACCCCTCCAGGGCATACTGCGGATACGCTGTGACAAAAATCACAATGGGAGGGTTTTCCAGGCTACTGAGGAATCGGGTGCCCAACATACCGGGCATCTGGATGTCGAGAAAAATGAGATCAATCTCTTTTTCCTGCAATACGGCAATGGCTTCGAAAGCATTTTTACATGACGCCACATGTTCCAGAAATGGAACCTGGGATATATTTTCCTCAATCAGTTTTCTGCCTAATGATTCATCATCAACAACCAGACATCTCAGTTTTATCATACAGCAATATTTTCGGACTGGCTTTCCAGCTGTAGGGTTAAATGGGTCTCAAACCAGCCATCGTTCTCCCTTATTTCCAAATGATGCTTATTGGGGTATAGCAGTTCGAGGCGCCGCTTTACATTGGGCAGGCCAATGCCGGATTGCTCGGCTTTGACCCCGGAATGGGGGTCAAACTTGTTTTTGACGATAAGACTCAGACCTTGCTGATCGATGTCAACTTTGATTAAAATGACTGGATCGTTGATCAATCCGGTACCATGTTTGAAAGCATTTTCGACGAATGGGATGATCAGCATGGGTTCGATCTTTTTGCCCGAAACATCTCCCGACACCTCAAAATCAATTTGTACATCCTCTCCAAACCGTGTTTCCTGTAGTTCAATGTAGTTCTCAAGATAGCTGATCTCCTGATCTAGTGGCACCATTTCCGCACTGCTGTTGTACAACATATACTGCATGATTTCAGATAATTTGATGATCATGGTTTCAGCTTCCCTGGATCCCGATCTTACCAGGTAAACAATACTGTTGAGCACATTGAGAATAAAATGGGGACTGATCTGGGATCTCAAAAAAGAAAGTTCGGATCGCAATCTTTGCTGACGCTCTTCCTGCTGCGCTTTTTCCTGCTTGATCAGGTAATCAATCAAGCCATAACCTGTACTGACCGCTACCACGGTAAGTACCGGGAAGAACGATCCGAGCCAGTTTGCTCGATGCGTGTGTTCCCCAATGATCAGTCTCTTCAAAAAGAAGTTTAAGGTGGTAAAAACTGCGGTGAGCAAAATGAGGCAGATGACATATACCGTTGCACCCCGGGACCTGAAAATCTTTTTGACCAGGTATTCCGAATTGAAAAAGAAAAGTGGAATCAGGGTGAGGTTGACAGGTATCATCTTTCGGATGTAAGATTGATAACCGGGATTGTCAACCGAATTGAGAAAAGGAAGAATGAGCCAGATACCCCAGAAAACTACCAGGAAAAGTGACTTAAAGAGCAGGTTGGTATTTTGTAGTTGAAGGTTCATCGCTTTGCAACCATTATACTTCAGAGGTTGATCAGGCTCCTCAAAAATACAACACTATATACGGATAGGAGGAAGGGTGTAGATCAGAACCGGAAATCCGGCGATGAGTCCTGATATTCTGACTATTTAATCGGTTTGTCAGCCAGAACCACTCAATTGGTGATTTCCTCTACACATTTCCGACAGTGATCTACTTCCAGAGAAAAGCCGGTGACGGGTATCCATATTTGTGTCATAAATATATAAGTATGATCCGCCTTTCACTTTTTTCTTTCTCTCGCATGCTGATTTTATTCCTCGTTTTTCAATCTCTTAGCATTCTGTCCCTGGGCCAGGCTCCGCAACGCTCTGGTGGCCCTCAAATGAATAAAGGGCGCTTTTATGGAAAGGTTGTTGACGAGAGCGGTAAAGCTGTGGGATATGCTTCGGTTTCCCTGTACCGTATGGGGCAGGATTCAGTGACAAAGACCATGAAGGAGGAACTTGTCACAGGTCAAATTACCGATGAAAATGGTGATTTTAGCCTGGAAGAACTTCCGGTTTTTGGAAAATTCACACTTAAAGTATCCTTTCTGGGATATGCAGAAGTTGAAAAGGAGGCTTCCTTTGGATTAACCAGAGATGAAGGTCAAGGAGGAGGCCCACCTTCCAACTGCACACCCAG
>JAUILF010000252.1 GCA_030433135.1 Bacteroidia bacterium
AAAGCTGCGCTTTGGGTTATTAGCATCAAGCCCTTCAGGCTTGTCTGGTATATTTGGCGGTATCTGCTTGGTACAGAGGCTGTTTCAAGAATCGGTCTCTGCAAGAACAAGCCTGAAAGGTCTGGACCTAAAAGGATGGGGCAACGCCCCATTTCACAAGTGAGTGTCAGTAAGAGTGGCCTGTAAGGTCACCCTCAAATGATGTGATCCATGTGTATCACTGGTGATTAAAACGGTCTCAAACTATATCTCATGTACCTTGTCACAAAGGCTGGTCAATATTTCGATCAATAAACCTTTATACCGGGAATATGCATTTGACTTTCTATGAAGAATAACTCTACAAATTCAGAGGTTGTTTTGCCAGAATCCACACTCTATTCTCTGTTCGAATAGAACAACTTAACTAAGCTGTAGATACGGATTTTCTGGACCTGGCTGAATTGATAAAAAAGACACCTCCCAGCATTAGAACAGCAGCAATTAACGATTGAAATGTGATCAGTTCATCCCGAAACCACCAGCCCAGAATGAGGGCTATGATGGGATTAACATATGTGCCGGTAGCCACTTTTTCAGGTGATACCCGCAAGAGCAAATAGTTGAAAGCAGAAAAAGCGAGGATGCTTCCAAACAGAATCAGGAACGCCAACGATCCCATGGCAGTCCAACTGAGACTCGACCATTCCACGGGATTATCCTCTATGGCAAAACTGATGATAAAAGCAATAATACCGCCGGTAAACATCTGCAGAGACGTACTGGTTTCCTGACTCCTGGGCATGTCAGCCCTACCAATGTAAATCGTACCCAGCCCCCAGCAAATCTGGGCAAATACAATTGCCATGACTCCCTGCCAGTGATCCATCGATACCACAATCTTACTTTGACTGACAAGCAGATATATACCTGAGATCCCCAGAGCAATACCCAGGAATGACTGTAGAGCCGGTGGTTTTCGATTCAACACCCACAACATCAGCACGATGATAAGCGGTTCGGTAGAGATCAATAGCGAGGTAAATCCGGTATCCACGGTCTGCAGAGCCCATGCCACTCCGGTTGTTCCAAGCCCAAGAAACAGCATACCCACTATGGAAGCATTGATTGCCTGCTTTCTGGTAGGTGGTTTCCACCCTTTGATAAGCGTAGCAAATGAAATCAGTATGATGCTGGCCAGGATATACCGGACTCCGGACATAAAGAAGGGAGCGATTTCTTCCACTGCATATGCTACAAAGAGATAGGTAGCACCCCAGACGATGTAGATCGTAGCAAACGACAGAATAATATAGATCTTCTCTTTGTCCATGGAAGGTCAGGCAAATTAATATACCTCCAACAACCTTTTTCCTATTTTGATCATTGAACGTGAATAATAAATCATTTTTTTTGTGATTACCAGCATTGAAGCTCTTAGACATAAACTACACGCACACCCCGAAGTATCACTGGAAGAGATATGGACGACTGAATGCATCTACGAATATCTGTGTGGTTTTGAGCCTGCCAGAATCGTAAAAGCAACCAGTGGAACGGGTCTGGTAGCTTCCTGGCACTTTTCTGACACTGGGCCATGCATAGTGTTGAGAGCAGAACTTGATGCCTTGCCCATCCACGAACTGGGATCATGTGAATACAAATCTCAGATACCCGGCAAGGCGCATCTGTGTGGCCACGATGGACACATGAGTATTTTGTGCGGGGTAGCTGAAGCCTTATACCAATCTGAAGCCGACTGGCAGGGGCAAATACATTTGCTTTTTCAACCGGCAGAAGAAAACGGCATGGGAGCGAGACAGATTCAAAATGACCCGGCCTTTTCGGACATCCAACCGGACTACATCTTTGCCTTGCACAATCTGCCAGGCTATCCCCTCGGAGAAGTTCTTTGGAAAGATGGACCATTTACCGCTGCTGTAATCGGGATGGAGGTTGAATTCAAAGGTATAGAATCGCATGCAGCCACCCCGGAAAAAGGTGTCAATCCGGCCATGGCTATCAGTCAGATATTACAGTCTGTTAAAGATATGGAGATACCCGATGAGGACAGTCAGGAATTTTGCCTGATCACACCGACTCATATTGATCTGGGTCGCGATTCGTACGGTGTATCTGCCGGACATGGTTTTCTGCGACTTTGCCTGCGAACCTGGACTACCGAAAAACTGCAGACCCTTCAGAATGAACTGCATGCCCTGATTGACAAAATTTGTGAGGAGCACTCACTACCTTATGGCATCACGTGGAAAGAGCACTTCCACGCCACTTCAAATGATGAAAGTGCCAACCAAATAGTTTTGAAATCAGCTGGCAAGTTGCATATGCCGACAAGATGCCTCCAGGCCCCCAACCGCTTTGGTGAAGATTTTGGCTTGTTTACCGATCACTTTCGCGGATGTCTGTTCTGTATTGGAGCCGGTGAGCAAACTCCTCCGCTACACAATCCCTACTATGATTTTCCTGATGATCTGCTCGAACCCGCCATTAATTTATTTTTCAAGATCCTGGATGAGCTATTAAATCAAAAAAAGACCTGATCCTTTCAAGTCTGCGTTTCCCGGACCAGGATTCCGGCAATTTCCCGAAAAAGCTTCAGCACCAGATCGACATGCTCTTTCTCCACGTATGTCTGGCCAATAACCATCCTAAGTATAAAGTGTTGCTTGACAACGGTATGAGTTATGTAGCACATTCCGCTGACATTTGCCAGATCCAAAAACCTCTTATTCAGATCATTAAGTTCCACTTCTTCCAGCCTTACATTATCAGGTTTCAACTGAAATGAGGTAAAATTTAACCTTGATGGATAGCTTAAAATGAAATGTCCGATGTCCAATAACTGCGACCTGAAGTATTCATTCAATTTAATGTGTTTGCGCAATTTCTGTTGTATTCCCTGGAGACCATAACTTCGCAGGACAAACCACAACTTCAGCGATCGAAATCTCCGACCCAGGGGTATACCCCAATCACGGTAATCATTCACCTTACCACGACTACCGGTACGCAAATACTCAGGCAGGATCTCAAATGTCCTGATCAGGCTTTCACGGTCTTTGACAAAATAAACCGAGCAATCAAAATTGGTAAACATCCACTTGTGGGGATTAAATACGAAACTATCAATGTGTTTGGTTGAAGGAAGCATCCACCGGTATTCGGGGAGTAGCAAGGCGGTACCGGCATAGGCTGCATCCACATGCAACCAAAGATCAAACTCCTCACATATGGACCCAATCTCTTCAACGGGGTCGACAGCCAGAGTACCTGTAGTACCAATGGTAGCAACTACACAAAAGGGCTTCAGTCCATCTTCCAGGTCCTTTGTGATAACCTTTTTCAGTGCATGGGGAGACATGGACAAATCCTCATTCACTGCAATCTTTACCAGGTTTTGACGACCGATGCCGGCTATGGCCACAGCCTTATCAATGGAAGAATGAGTTTCCTCCGAGCAATATATCCTTAGGCCGGGAGGCACCCCCTTTTCGTTGGAAGTAAATCCAGTGGCTTTTTCCCTGGCGGTCAAAATGGCGGCCAGAGTAGCGGTCGATGCCGTATCCTGAATCACCCCTTCCCAGCCCGGGGGAAAACCCATCGCATCACGCAACCACTCCATCATTCTCTGCTCCAGCTCAGCTGCAGCAGGAGAAGTCTCCCAGATCATACATTGGGCACCAATCGCCGAGGTGATTTGCTCAGCCAGTAGTGACTCCACTGAACTATTGGCCGGAAAATAGGCGTGAAACCGAGGGTGTTGCCAGTGAGTGATACCAGGCAAAATGATTCTATCCAAATCACTCATTATCAAAGATATATTCTCACCTTCCTCAGGCATTGCCTTAGGCAATTTTTCCAAAATGTCACCTGGTTTGACTTGCGACTTGACCGGCATGTTTTCCAACGAAGAGAAGTACCGGTCTATCCAGGAAACAACTGCCTCAGCCTCGTCATAATAGTCTTTTCTGTCTAGCACCAGTCGATAGTTACGATTACTTAGTTACTTTCTCCGCAGGAAAAACCCCATTTGGTTGACGCAAAATCGCCCTGATGATCTGGTCACCATCCCTGACGAATTCCACTTTATAACCATCCAGATCCCTGGGACGAAACATATACTCATCAATGGGAAGAAGTTCAAAAACCGGCTGACCGGCAGGCTTGAGAAACAGTTTCTCCTTTTCAAAATCAACCTGTATGACAAGTCCCGCCTCCGTTTTATACTCACCCACAAACTGCATCAAATATGAAGGACTATACAGGGTATCCTGTCCGGTGCGGGTAAAGGAGATGGGAGGCAGTGAAGGTTCGAGTTGTATCAGGCAGGCGTCAATATCGCCAAACAGATCAGATTCAAACTGGATCTTAATCTTTTCACCTACTTCTTGAAGGTACACCTCAAATACATCATAATGATAATGGGTTAAAGTACCATCGAATGCATTAAACCCCAGTTCAAGGCTATCGGCAACCAAATCTATTTGCACCATTCCATAACCGTCATGCTTATAAGAGCCAGCGAAATCCCCCAATGAATGAGAAGGTAAGGTACCCTCTACCCTGCCATCATCACCATCTTCCACGTCTTCATCTTTATTAAGATCCTCATCCTTCTTATCCTTCTCTCCAAACACGCTACCGAGGTAATCAATGGGTTCCATGTCCAAAACCAGGTCAATTATATGCATGGCAAATAGTGAGGGCAAGGGGCTACCATTGGCGTTGGTCAGTACTACCACACCCAGTTCCTTTTCCGGGATCAATTGAACCTCAGCACTAAATCCGTCGATATTTCCACCGTGCTTTACAACTTTCATCCCCTTATAGTTTTCAATCATCCATCCCAGGGCATAATCTGGCTCTGACCTCCCCTCATACGAGGATCCTCTACCCATGACCATAGCCGGCTTAAATAACCGGTTCATATCCGAAGCATCGATAAGTACTTTTCCGTCTACATTACCCTGGTTTAACAGGAACTTCACCCAACGGCTCATATCAGTCACAGAGGAGTTAATGCTACCGGCCGGGCCGATGGCGTCAATATTGCGATAGGGAAGCTCCACAAAGGCACTGTCAGTATATCTATAACCCGTTGCAGCCTTCTCATTTGCTTCCATTTCTTTTACAGAAAAATTAGAACTTGACATTTGAAGTGGAACAAAGAATGTTTCCCTGGTAAAGGTCTCCCAGTCTCGGCCATCAATTTCCTCAATGAGAATTCCGGCAGTCATATACATCAGGTTTTGATATTGCCAGGTTGACCTGAAGCTATGAGTCGGCTCCAAAAACCTCAGTCTGTGCAGCAATTCCTTACGAGTAAAATCCGAACCATACCACATCAGGTCATGACGTGGCAAACCACTGTTGTGACACAGGAGGTCAACCGAGGTCATTTCCTGAGTAGCAAAAGCATCATAAAGCTGAAACCCGGGAATATGATCGCGTACCGGATCCGACCACTCCAGCTTTCCCTCCGAAACCAGAGATGCGACCCCAGCAGCTGTGAAGGCCTTACTGGTGGACCCTATAGCATATACAGTTTGATCCGAGGCCTCGACCCCGGATTCCACATCCGCATATCCAAAGCCATCCAGATAGGCGACCTCACCCTGATACACAATTCCAATGCTCATTCCGGCCACATTTGCCATTCTCAAAGCTGAATCAGCCAGTAGTTCTACCTGCTCCAGCACAGGAGTCAGATCCACCTGATCCCGGGGATAAAAGACCAGAGGCATGTCCCGACCCATCTGGGTAAATACCCCTATCAAACTATCGCTCTCAAAAGCTCCGGCATATGATGCGTTTCCCGGTACCTCAGGCAGCCGAAACCGAACACTATCTACCGACACTTCCAGGTCAACAAGTTCCATATCCCTGATCATCTGAGCAGGTATATCAAGATCCCCCTGCCATTTGCCAGCATCTTCCTCCAACTGAATAATCATTTCCAGGGTAACTCCCGGAACCTTCAACTCCCCTTTATACTCTCCTTCAGCTTGCCCTTCCACCGAAAGGGATATCAACGGCAGTAGTAGGAAAGCCAGCCAGGTCTTCATTCTTACGGGATAAGCGATCGGTCTTAACATTTGTATATATTAATTCTGTAAAACGGAAAAAACGGCTTCAATTGACCGTAGTACCGGGACTACGATCTCTAAAACCCCAAAATAGGCACATCCAATTCCCAAGGTAAAATTATGAAACAGTATTTTTGAATTAACTCGTGAACAGATGTGATTTTCACAGCTATACAAAACCGGACATGACTAAGTTTTTGAGAAAATTTTTGAAGCTGACAGGGATTCTTCTCATCGTCATGACGGCTATCTATTTTGCCGGTCCCAAACCCGATACTCCGCATCTGGATCCGGTCTTAGCTCCATCTCCCTATAACATACGGACCATCGATGCACAGATAAAAGCGGCAGAAAAAACCATTGCAGACATCAAGACCCGCAATAACGCCACTATCTGGTGGGCAGACTCTATCGGGATCCGAACAGAGTATGCCCTGGTATACCTGCACGGCTTTTCGGCAAGCCGGGGTGAAGGAGACCCTATTCACCTGCAACTGGCCAAACGATATGGAATGAATGCCTACCTGGCCCGGCTGGACAAACACGGGAGAGCCGCTGAAGAACCCATGGTTGATCTGACTCCCGAAGGTCTTTTGGAATCAGCAAAACGAGCCATACAAGTCGGCGAAACATTGGGCGAGAAAGTTATCATCGTATCATGCAGCACCGGTGGCACTCTGGGCCTGTACCTCGCTGCCCACAACCCTGAAAAAATCCACGCATTGGTTTGTTATTCTCCCAATGTGGATATGTATGATAAAACCAGCAAACTGCTGGATGAGCCCTGGGGCCTCCAAATTGCCAGAATGGCAGAAGGCGGCAAATACCACCATTGGGAAGGCAGTGATTCGGTGCAGCACTATTGGAATACCAGCTATAGAATCGAAGCATTGGTGGCCCTTCGTCAATTAGTTGATGCCACCATGACCAGTGAGACTTTCGCTGCCATCCGTCAACCATTGCTTGTACTTTATTACTATAAAAATGAGGATGAAAAAGATGACACGGTATCGCTAACTGCCATGTCACGGATGTTTGATGAAGTATCAACACCCCCGGAGGCCAAAAGAATGCTCCCGGTACCGGGAGCCGGCGCCCATGTGATTTCATCCAAATATGTATCCGGAGACCTTAATATGGTCTGGCAGTACTCTCAGGAGTTTCTGGAGGAAGTGGTCAATCTTTATCCAACAAGAGTCATGCTACCTGATTGAGTGTGTTTGGACCGCAAGTCCGTGCCTACCAAATCAAAATACAATCGTCCGATTTTTAAAAGGAAGAATTTGGTGCTGCAGGTGACTCCACACTGCTTTTGACAGCACCCCTTTTTCCAGGTTTTTACCTTTTCTAATAAGGTCCTGTACACTATCCTTATGAGAAATCGGCTCCACATCCTGGGCAATGATGGGCCCCTGATCCAGATCAGTGGTCACATAATGACTGGTGGCGCCAATAACTTTCACACCACGGTCGTAGGCCTGGTGGTATGGTCTGGCACCAATGAACGCAGGTAAAAAGGAATGATGAATATTAATAATTCGGTTGGGATAGTTAGCTACAAAATCACCGGACAGGATCTGCATGTAGCGAGCGAGTACAACCAGGTCTACCTCTGCAGCAGCCAATAACTCCTGGGCTTTCGACTCCGCTTCCTGCTTTTTGTCCCTGGTGACAGGAACATGGTGAAAAGGAACCTCAAACCTTTCGGCCAACGAAGACAAATGATCATGGTTGGAAATGATGAGTGGAATCTCGACATTCCATTCACCCGACTGGTAACGTTGGATTAGATCGTATAAGCAGTGTGAGGATTTTGAAACAAAAATGGCCATACGTAAGGGTTCATCGCTGAATTGGAGTTGCCATTGCATAGAAAAGCGCTGGGCTATGGATGACTGAAAATTCGGACCAATTTCCCCCCTTGACTGAGTGAAACCATCCAGCTCCCACTCGACTCTCATGAAAAAGTGCTTCTCAGCTTCGTCAACATGCTGATCAAGGTCCACGATATTAGCCTGAAGATCATATAGGTAGGTTGTGATAGCTGAAACCACACCTTTCTGATCAGCACAATGCATAAGAATGATGGCCGTAGCTTGCTTACGTTTGGTCATGAGTCAATGATTCATCATGTGAAATAAGGGAATCATCCTGAACTAATCAAATCAACTCCACCAACCAGCATAATTCCATACAATGTCGTTATCTTAGAGGTGCCCTTAATTGTGAAGAAGCTTTATCCCGGGAAATTCGAGATAAACAAAGTTCTATGTACAGATACTTCTTGGCCGTCATTGGCATTTGCTTTTCACATGTTTTTCTTTTTAGTCAAAATACTGTTGGTCTACTCTCTTCCGTACCATCTCAAAGTCTGGATGGATACAACCTGATCTATCCCCACAATCAGCCTCATGTATTCCTCATGGATGCTTGCGGTGAAGTGGTACATCGTTGGGAAGGTGAGGATTCGTCCCGTCCCGGAAATACAGCTTACCTGAGAGAAGATGGCAACCTGGTTATGACCAGCAGACCTGCACAGGTAACAGATGATGCCATCTGGGCCGGGGGTGGCGGAGCTACCGTAGAAATTCGCGACTGGGACAATCAAATCCTGTGGTCCTATACACTCAATAATGATACAGCCAGGCTGCATCATGATATCGAACCCATGCCGAATGGCAACATTCTGATGCTGGCATGGGAGACCCTTGACCAGGAAGAAACGATCGAGTTGGGTCGTGATCCATCCTTGCTGGAAGATCAATTCTGGCCCGATTACATCTTTGAGATCAATCCTGATAATGATTCCATCGTCTGGGAATGGCATGTTAAAGATCATCTGATTCAGGATTTTGACGAATCGCAAGCGAATTTTGGTGTGGTATCAGAACATCCTGAATTGATCGATATCAATTATGATAACGACTCAGATCCAGATTGGCTACATTCAAATGCCATTGACTACCATCCCGTTTTGGATCAGATTATGATTTGTGTGCCGTATTTTGATGAGATCTGGATTATT
>JAUILF010000573.1 GCA_030433135.1 Bacteroidia bacterium
ACATTTTCTGACAAGGAAGCTGTGTTATTTGAAAACAATGGAGTAGACATTGCAGAATATGTCACCCTTCCCTGAACAGCACTTTGATTAGATTCTCTTAAGGAGTCCTCAATAGCACGTCGCATATCCTGATCTTCATTTCTATCATAGATATTTTTAGAAGAAAATTGATTCGATATATTTTGAGAATCGCTTTGCGATAAGGCTATAGCCAATGCCAGCTGTTGAGCTTCAACTGGATCTTCCGGTAAACCATTTGCAGTGTTTGTTTCATTGCTAATCGGAGCTCCATACTGGGAGGGAAGAACCCGTTTTGGTACCTATGATTAGGATTGACACTGTTAGGGCGCATATGATGACCATTCGAAGCTTGATAAAAGGTACTGGGGGGTGCATGATATGTGTAGCCACCACTTTGGCTTGGCATCGGTACAGCACCATGGGGGATTTGGGAATCTGGCTTTTTTGAGTATCTTCTGCACATACGAAGTAATATAAAAGCGGATAAGAGGAAAAAAACTACTCCTCCCACAATAATAGCAATTAAAGCCCAAAGAGGTAGACCTTCAGAACCATTTTCCCCTTCCAGCTCAAAGGCATAGGTCTCAGATGGTTCACCAATGTTCCCTGCAAGATCTATACCACGAGATTGGAAAACATATGCTCCTCCATCAAGGCCGTCAAAATCACAAGAGCTCATTCCTGTGCAATTAACCCAGGAACCGATAGCATCTGGTCCTAGCTTTAAGGACTCGTTATTTCTCAGATACTTAGCTTTGAATGAAGGGTGTTGCAATGCATTATTTTGGGTGGTATTGGAATGATATTTCTCCAGCTCTTTGTAGTTCCCAGAAATTGAAATACTGGAATTGCTTTCTCCATTCCCGTCACCTTCAATTATTGGAGATCTGTAGGCCTCTAGTTCTTCATCTGTTAACTTCTTTAGTAGAGCCTGCCATTGTACAGGAGACGCAGCTCCCTCTGAGGCCCCCAAAGACCCATCAACTAATGTAAACCCTACACTTGCACCAGGATTAACTGTGGACATCGTTGGCCCTGAAGTTATTTCAACAACAGGAGCAATCGTGTCAATCCATATATCAACATCAACAGGTTCTGATTGCAGGCCTGACAGATCTACTGCATATGTTGAGAACCTCCAGTGACCTTCTACCAATGTAAATGGTATCGAAAATGGACTTGTGCAAGTCTGCCATCCTGAATCTGGACTATCTGGCGTGATAGTTGAACTTTCATTGGATTTTGGAGACAATATAACAAGGCTTATTTTGCAAAACACTTCAATTGGGGATCCAGATGCGTCTTCTACCTCGAAAGATACCTGTATATTATCTCCATTCCTGAAAGCCGTTGGTGAGCTCACTTGAGTTATGACTGGCGTGGACGTATCTATGAAAAATTCATGAATTACCAGTTCTCCCACATTCCCAACAGCATCAGAAGGAATTAATTTAAGAACGTATTTACCATCTTCAAGATCAGAAAATACAACTGGAGACGTGCAGGAAGATGAAGAAATCGATCCGTTCCCTTGCTTTTCCAATCTGCACAAAGAAAATATGAATAGTGAAATTCAATCACAAAGTGTAAAAGATCAAGGTTCCATTGCCGAGGAGTAGAAATTATATAAGCATTTACTTACTCGCAAGAAACCACTGCATCATTTTCAGACACTTCAAACTCAATC
>JAUILF010000253.1 GCA_030433135.1 Bacteroidia bacterium
ACAATTTGAATTTGATGACTATTGGGTCAATTTTAGCAATTATACTGCACTCGCTAAAGATGGTGAAATCAACCTTACCAAGAAAGAGACGATGCTTCTTAAGCTACTAATAGAGCGCAGAAATGAAGTGGTATCCCGACAGGAGATCCTGCAGGCTGTCTGGGGCTACGACGTCTTCCCTTCTACCCGTACCATCGACAATTTCATACTCTCTTTCCGCAAGTACTTTGAAGAGGATCCGAAGAATCCCGTCTACTTCAAGTCAGTCCGAGGTGTAGGCTACAAATTTGAGTTTGAGGAATGAGCATCTCCATTCCTGAACGATTAGTCTCACCGAGAACCGCAAGTACCAGCGACGTACCCAAAAAAGAAAACCTGAAAGATTAACTAGCCTTCCGCTTCTTTCGTCGAGTCTTAAACAGCTCCAGCACTTCCTTTTCTTTCATGAATCCCATATCCTGGAAAGTAGGAATGACGAACTTTTTGATGTCCTGGTAGTCTTTACCCCTTTTGTCCGTGTATTTTTTCAGCAGTTTACGCACATACAGAATGGATTCTTCCTTCAGATATTGGTTAAATTGCTGATAGTCGAAGATATCCATGTAAGCAACAAAGGTCTTATTCAGTTCAAAATAATCCGTGTATTCTGTCTCCGAAAGGTTCTGCAATACGTGCACAAACTGACTTAGGATGGATCTTCTCAAACAACCATTGATCAGTGACAATCCATCGTATTGGGCATATAATTGTCTAACTGCCTCCCTGGCATCTTCATGTACAAATCCCTTTTGCGACACGACCCGAAGTGCACTGTAGTATTGAAATATGTCATCTTCAATGCTTTGATCCAAAAGCTCATATACTCTGGTATCACAGTCAGAACTGTAGGGTAATTTACCTGTTACGAGTTTATTGAGAAACTCGAAATATTGTTGATTAAAGGTCTCCTGGCTCTTGCGTTGTGAGTTAAACACCGAAGCCAGTCTTTCCTTTTGTGCCCCTTCCAGGTCAATGAAGTTACAGGTGAGTCCCAGAATCTCTACATACCCTTTGGCAGTCTGTAGTTCCTTGTTCTCCAAAAAGTCCAACAATTCCCCGGTATAACTGCTATGATCGGCGTCGGTGGTGATCCGGTACTCCAGAAACTTTCGCAACGACCCAAAATACATAGTCATTTCGGCAAGATTGGTAGGAAATTCCGTTGACTGGAAATTCGTGGTTTGAAACTGGCGCTGAAAGCGCCGGTAGCCGGAAAGACGGTGCTTTTCCGACCGGTAGCGGTCAATTTTCTGCGATTGCAGAAACTGTTTCACATTCTTGTTCTGGATTTCATCAAAAAGGTTGGTAATCCAGATATCACTACTGAGTGCAAAGCCGATCTGTATAGCCTGACCGATCCTTTGTTTCACTATGTCGAAGTAAAATGAGTTGCATATGGCCAGGAGAATCTGCTTAAAGTGCTCCTGGGGTCGTACGTACTTCACCCGATCATTAACATCTCCACGCAACACTGCGTACCCCAGTAAACGAGGAAAGAACAATCCCTCAAACTGTGGGTCAATCAAGTGATTCTCAAGCTCAAACAATTGAAGTGGGTCTTTCGCTGCCACCTCTTCATACAAGGCATTAATCTCCTTTTCGTATTTATCCTGCAGCTTCTGATAATCGTCAACTTCCTCTTCTGCCAGGTATTGTTCCAGTTCGTCCGAGCCCTGGATTTGTTTTTTTATCTCTTCCAGCCGCTCTACATATTTCTCACTCAGTGGTTTCATAATACATCCTTTTGAATAAAGACGAACCTAGTAGCGCAATTAAGGCTACTAGGTCCTAAAATTTTTACCGTATGCGAGCTAATATACACAAAAGCCCGCCAATGTCTATAACGTCTGTTCTATTCTTCTTCTTGTACTGACTCTTCTTTTGCCGCAGCTTCTGTCTCTTCTGCCTCAGCTTTTGCTGGTTCAACTTTTTCAGCTTCTTCAGTCTTGGCTTCCTCAGCGGGAGCTTCCGTGGCAGCCTCTTCTGTTTTGCTTTCCGCAGCTGGTTCCTCTGCAGCTTCTGCCTTAACAGCTTCTTCAGTCTTGGCTTCCTCAGCGGGAGCTTCCGTGGCAGTCTCTTCTGCTTTCTCTTCTGCGGCTGGTTCCTCAGCAGCTTCTGTCTTTTCAGCTTCTTCAGTCTTGACCTCCACAGCAGGGGCTTCTGTGGCAGCCTCTTCAGCTTTGCCTTCTGCGGCTGGTTCCTCTGTAGCTTCTGCTTCCTCTACTTCAGGCTCTTCCTCTTTAACTACAATCTTAGGAATGGTACCGCTGATAGAAGCCCATCTGGCTTGCTTTTCCTCATTTGCTTCCTCCCTTCTCTTCCTGATTCGGGATTCCTTCTCTTCAATCCAAAGATTCCATTTGGCGGTAGCTTCTTCCTCGGTCAAGGCACCTTTTTCTACTCCGCGCATCAGGTGTTTTTTATACAATACACCTTTAAATCGCAGGATAGCTCTGGCCGTATCCGTAGGTTGAGCACCTTTCATGAGCCAATCATAAGCGAGATCGCGATCCAGATCAATGGTCGCCGGCTTGGTCATGGGATTGTAAATACCGATCTTCTCAATAAAGCGTCCATCTCTGGGAGCACGCGAATCGGCAACCACAATGTGATAAAACGGTTGCTTCTTTCGACCCCTTCGTTGGAGTCTGATTTTTACTGGCATGTCTAAAAATTTATTTGGTTAAACCATACCTGCTTCACCCGAAAATCGAGCCACAGGCTTTTTACACCGGGAACATGCATTTCATATTCCTCGATTAAATAAGGCCGCAAATGTACGGATACTTTTGGTTTAGTCCAAAAAGAAAAAATAAACCGGCAACCTGTATCCGGCAACCGTGCTAGAAGTCCACTCTTAGGCGAACGTTAATTCGTCGGGATGTGAGAAAATTTTTCACCGCGTACTGTACATTATAAATGGATTTAATCCAAGTATTGGAAGCAACATTGGCCACCTGCAGCAGATTAAAAACTTCAAGGCTAACCCAGGTGTTTTTGGTCCACCGCAAAAAGTGATTTGGCTTGCGGCTAGCCCACGAACGGTTGTACAGCAATGCAGAAAACCCAATGTCAACACGGTGATAGGCTTTAAATCGAAAGGGATTCCTAATAATAATGTTGTTATCCGGCACACCAAACGGCAACCCTGTACCGAACGTAAAGTTGAGGTGCATCTTGAGGTTTTCGTTTCGAATAAAATGATCCTGAAAAAACATGGATAGAGTCATAAGCTGATCGGTCGGCCTGGGTACGTCCTTAACCTCCTGGCGGTTCTCCCCTCCTTCTTCAATCTTTTCATGTTGAACACCATCCAACGCTTCGCGAGCCCGGAGGAAAGATAGATTGATCCAGGATTCTGCTCCTTCTACAAATTCACCATTAAGACGGATATCCAGCCCTGTGACATACCCTGTCGCATCATTCTCTCCACTATATCGGATTCGAACGTTGTCAATATCATAGGACACCAGATCCCAAAGCTGTTTGTAGTACGCTTCCGTAATCAGCCTGAATTTAGTGCTACGTCGACTCCTGGACTGAAAATCCAGGGTCATTCCTCCCACAAAGTGCAGTGATTTTTGGGAGCGCAAGTCTTTATTTATGGTTCCGTCCAAACGCCGCAATTCCCGATAGAAAGGCGGCTGAGCATAGTATCCCCCGGCCATTCTAAACGAAATATCACTCTTCCAGTTTAAGGGCTTGTACAAAACCTGGGCGCGGGGACTAATGACCAATTCATTATTGAGATCCCAGTAGTTCATCCTCACACCTGCCGTCACTTTTACTTCATGTTGATCAGGGATCATCAGCGAGTAGGTATTCTGGGCAAAAGCAGTAAATCGATTGGATGAAATATCATTCTTGGTCTTTAACACCTCTTTCACCTGAACCACTTCATCATCGTATTCCAGTGAATAACCTGCCGAGTCAAGGCGCTCCCATTCATTGAGGCGGTCCAAATTTTCCTCTCTTTGATATTTCACACTCCATTCGAGAAAATGGCTGGTAGTGCGATCAATCTTATTGTCAAGTTGAAACTCGAATCCTCCCCTATGCTCAATATTGGTCACGCTGGATTGTAGATAATCCCGTACGTATTGATGCTGAGTACCCGTACCCAGCACAAAAACTTCCTCGCCAGCATTTTCACTTCCCAGGCTGGTCTCAATCTGGCTCAGCCTGTAAAAAGACAAAATGTCAAATCGCTCGTTTTCCCGTGCCTGGTAGGAAGATGCCAATAGTTTTAGGAAGAATGGATTGCGCTTTCGATCGGGCAGGTAAGTGAGAGATACTCCACCCATGCCGGTAGTAAAGTCATCTATTTCCCCTCCCTCAAAAGTCGAGTTGAGCTGAAGGGAAAAATCAATTAAGCCCAGAGCCGTAGAACGGCTGACAGGTGTAAATTTGTAAATGCTCTGATTAAAGTTACCAAGAAGCCCTACCTGGAGACTTCGACTGATGTCGTAGGTAAAATATCCCTGGAGATCCACAAAATTGGGAACGTATTCACCCTTTGTATCCAATGACCCCAACAGATAGGCATTGGTCTTGTATCTGGCACCGACTAAATACCTGAATTTGCGATAATTATCACCTCCCACACGATTACTTCCCTCAATATGTGCACTGGCCCCCAGCAAGCTAATCCCCACCGAGGCCGCAAGTGAGTCGGGTCTTTTGTACTTAATATCAAGTACAGAAGACATCTTGTCACCATACTTGGACTGAAACCCACCAGAGGAAAAGGAGATATTGCTAATCAGGTCGAGATTTGGGAAGGAAAGCCCTTCCTGTTGACCGGTACGGATCAACTGAGGTCGATAAATCTGAAAGTCATTGACATAAACCAGGTTTTCATCATAATTACCACCTCTCACATTATACTGGGAACTTAGCTCTCCACCAGTGCCGCCACTGGTACCCAGGGCGATATGCGGCAGAACCGACTCGAGGTTGCCTGTTGTACTCGGCAGCAATTTCAACTCTTCTACATCCTCACGAATCATATCACTGGCATCGATCCGGCTTTCCCGAACTACCACTTCCAGATCTACATTATCCGGCACCAGTTCTACATCAAAACGCAGGGCCTGACCTCCGGGTCGTGGTGAGACGGTAATGCGGGTTTCTCTAAAGCCGATACGGGTTACCACCAGGACTACGTCACGATCATCTTCAAACCGAATTTGAAAAAATCCATTTCCATCGGTTTCCACAGCCCTGTTCGTTCCATCTATGTACACGGTAGCAACTTCAATGGGAGCGTCATCTGTCGCATTGGTCACATAACCGATAACGGTAGTCTGCTGCGCCTTTGCAGTGAAACTTAGAAACCAGCCAAAACAAAGAAAAAGGTAGAAAAAGGGTCTCATCAAATTATGTCGGTATCAGGTACTAGAAACGGTCTTTAAACCATTATGGTATCCATATCAATGGATTTCAGCCTGCGAATCGTCTCCGTCGGGTTTTCAGCACGAAACACAGAACTACCGGCTACCAGAATATCTGCACCTGAAGAAAGGACTGCTTCGGCATTTTGTAAACCAATACCACCATCCACTTCTATTTTTGTATCCAGATTACGGCGAATGATCGATTCCTTGAGTGACCGGATTTTTTCCAATGTCCGGTAAATAAATTTTTGGCCTCCAAATCCGGGGTTTACGGACATGATCAGTACCAGATCGAGATCCTCCAGGACATCGTCCAACAAGCTGACCGGCGTATGTGGGTTTATCGCAATTCCAGCTTTCACACCGCTTTCCTTCATAATTTGAATCGCCCGGTGAACATGACTTGTTGCCTCATAGTGGATAGATATACTGGCAGCACCCGCACTGGTAAAACGTTCAATGTATTTTTCCGGTTCCTCTATCATGAGGTGAACGTCAACAGGTTTTTCACTCACCTTCGCCACCGCATCCAACAAGGGAAATCCAAAAGAGATATTGGGTACAAACCGGCCATCCATCACATCAAAATGCAGCCAGTCAGCTACACTGTCATTGACCATCATGACTTCTTCTTCCAGTTTGAGAAAATTGGAGGCTAATAACGAAGGAGCAATCAAATATTTCATATGGCAAATATAAACATACGAGTGACAGCTTCTTATACTGAAACCACTTTATCAGGCATTACAAGCGGCATACCCTTCATCTTTAACAGTACCTGAGCCACGGTCACCACATCTTTTTCACAATACATGGCAATGCGATCAAGATCCTCGTCGTCCCAGAAAACCCTACCTACCATACTGCCATCAATGTCATCCTTGGGTGTATCAATATCAAATACAGCAGCCAGTAAATCCAGCGAAGTATAGTTCTTTATATCACCAAATTTCCATAACTGCATGGTATCAACCAGGTGCTTAGTTTCCCAGGGCTTCCGACCGGCTATTTGCAGGATATCGGGAAGTGGTATATTGTTGATCATAAACCTCCTGCACAAATACGGAATATCGAATTCCCTGATGTTGTGGCCACAAATCAAATTGCGTGCAGGATCATTGTAATGCCTGTTCATCAGATCCGCAAATTCACTCAGGAGACCGGCTTCATCAGCACTACAGAAGGATTTCAGTCGCAGTTCCATACTATTGGTAACCAGGTATCCAATTGAGATACAGACTACTTTACCAAATTCTGCAAAAATCGCAGCTTTGTTGGTATAAGCCTCGACCAGCATGTCATCTTCCAGTTGCTCCTCGTCCGTCCGCAACAGGAAGCGGCATTTCTTCTTCCAGTGCTGTTGTATGCGCTCCGGCACACGGTCATAAGTAGCATATCCACTTACCGTCTCAACGTCTATGAACAAAACATTCGCTATATTAAGGTTGTCTAGCATGGCACTATGGTGATTGGGCAACCTGCACAAAATATCAAAAACTAACAGGAAGGTACAATCAATCACAGTCTGTCTACGTTATTCGCAAAAGCCTTATTTATAACTTTTATCAAAATTCATTCAAAATGAGTCAAAAAAATTCGCAGAGCCAACTCATTGCAGTTGCTTCGGTAACCATCGTGCTTCTGCTTGGTGTTATTGGTTGGCAGTACTACAAGAGCTCACAGCAGCAGAAAATCATCGATGAAAATGCAATGGAACTCGATGAGATTTCTCAGGTAAAGGCCGAACTCGAAAAGGAATACTACGAGGCATTGGCTGACCTTGAGGAACTGCGCGGTGACAACACAGAACTGAATGCGATGATTGAAACCCAGAAGTCGGAATTAAAGAAGCAAAAGAATCAGATCAGTGGGTTGATCCGTGATCGAAACGACCTTGCTGCAGCAAGGGAAGAAATTCAACTGCTGAAAGAACAGGCTCAAACTACCCTGGCTGAGTTGACCCAACTCAGAGAAGAAAACGAGGTACTCGTGGCCAACAATCAACGCTTGATTGAAGAAAAGGACATTCTTACTGATGAAGTGAACAAAGAACGTCAGATCAACGATGAGTTGATGACGGTCAAAGCTGCCCTGGTAGAGGAAAAGGAGGATCTGACCAAGGAACGCAATCTTCTGAGCAAGAAGGTAGATCGAGCTTCTGTCATCGACGTAACTGATATTGATGTGCAGGGATATAAGATCAAGAACAATGGCAAAGAGGTAAAACGCGGTAGTGCCAAGAACGTTGACCTTCTGAAGATTTGCTTCAAGGCTAATGAAAATGCCGTTGCTGATCCCGGTAATGAAGCATTTTATGTCAGAATTATTGATCCTGCCGGTACGCCAATAGCTGTAGAGAGTATGGGTTCAGGGGTACTGATGAATTCACAGGGTGAAGAAGTACGCTACACGAAGACTAAGGAATTGATGTACACTGGAACTGATGCTATGAGCTGCTTGAGCTGGCAATCAGAAACGGAAATGCAGGAAGGAGTTTATGCTGTTGAGATCTTTAATAAAGGTTTCATTGCAGGCAAATCGACCTTCAACCTGAAATAACGACAATTGATCGGTTAAATAATATTACCTGTAGTAGTCCTTCTGCTACAGGTTTTTCTTTGCCACGGGACGATGGCCCCTTTTGTAGAGTAATTCTATTCATTGGTCGATGACCCACCCTCAATTAACAAATCACTAACGAAAGGACTGAAGCAAATTCGGTTATATTTGCGTGTCAAAATATTGAAATAGTGGGGTTTCTAACGTTCCTGATTCTCTTGTATGTATTGGTGAGTATTAGCCTTTACAAAGTGTTTGAAAAGGCAGGCCGTCCGGGATGGCAAGCATTGGTGCCGGGGTACAACCTGGTAGTTTGGGCCGAGATTGTGGGCCGGAAGGGATCTCACGCTGCGTGGATGCTATTTCCGATCGTAAATATTTTCATCTTCGCAGGGTTGTGCATTGACCTGGTCCGATCGTTCGGAAAACATCAGTTTTGGCATTCCTTTGTATCAGTAGTGTTTGCTCCATTTTATTTCTTTTATCTGGGTTTTAAGCCCGAAGAGAAATATGAAGGACCGATCCTGGTAGCAGAAACTGCTTACAGAGAGAAACTGGAACAAGCCAGAAAATCCAAGAAGAAAGCCCAATACAACAAGCTGAAGGCAAAAGACCCCTACAAAAAGAGTGGTGGCCGGGAATGGGTTGAATCCATCATTTTTGCCGTATTTGCTGCTGCATTTATCCGAATGTTTTTGATCGAAGCTTATGTGATTCCCACTCCGTCGATGGAGGGATCGCTGCTGGTGGGCGATTTTCTGTTTGTCAGCAAAGCTCATTATGGAATCCGGACTCCGATGACCGTCCTGCAATTGCCACTGATCCACAATCAAATGCCATTATTGGGCGGAGAATCTTACCTCAAATCGCCCAAACTGGATTACCACCGGCTTCCTAAAATCACGGAAGTCAAACACAATGATCCGGTAGTTTTCAACTATCCCGAAGGTGACAGCGTCTACGTTACCAAACAAAGAACTTATAGCATTTACGATGTGCGCAGAGGTTATGCTCCGGCCAATCTTCCGCAAATCACCGATCTGAGGGTGAGGCCCATTGATAAAAAAGACCACTACATCAAACGTTGTATCGGTCTTCCGGGGGATAAAC
>JAUILF010000254.1 GCA_030433135.1 Bacteroidia bacterium
CAAAAACGATGGTATTCGCAGCGAAAAGATTCTGCCTTGCGATCGCGATGAAACCTGTCATGGGGCCCGCATACCTCTCAATCAGCTGAAAAGACTGCAACAACGTGTGGCCATGGTCAACGACCTGTACCTGAAGAACCGCAAGAAGGGATTCACCCAGCAAACTTTTATCTCCATTCATGTGGACAGCAGAGGTGTCAACCACAAGCAAGATGTCTTCTTTTGCCACTACCCCACTTCCAAATCAAGCAGAGCCATTGCCACATCACTGCAAAAAACCTTTGCAGACAAATACCGTCAACACCGGAAAAACAACTCTTACGGTGGCGAGGTTTCACCCAGATCAAACCTCTATGTACTGAAAAACACCTATCCACCGGCCGTACTGGTAGAACTTGCCAACATCCAAAACAGATCTGATCACCAGCGCATCCTGGAACCTTCCAATCGACAAGCCCTGGCCAAATGGATGCTCGAAGGACTTATAGCTCATCAAGACCGCAATTTGGCAGCGAATTAGCGGGTTGGCGCGGGTTGGCTTATTAGCCAGTTAGCTTATTGGCTTTTGCCCTATCAAATTATCGGTGGGAATATCGAGGAATACGACACACAACCGCTTAGAAAACAATTTATCCGGAATAACTACGAAATTATTCGTAGATGGATTTGCATCTATCCATTCTTTCATGTATCATTGTACGAAATGATTCGTATTTAATAGTATGGCACCAAAATCAGAACCGACGGAATCTGAGCTGGAGATCCTGCAAATTCTCTGGGAACAAGGAACCTCATCAGTCCGGGATGTCAATGAAATATTGAACCAAACCAGGGATACCGGGTACACAACCACCTTGAAAATCATGCAAATTATGAATGAGAAAGGGTTGGTATCTCGTGACACCACCCAAAGAACCCATCTGTACGATGCTGCGATACCGAAAGAAAGTGTACAGCAAGGTATCGTACAAAAGGTTATCCAATCTGTTTTTAGAGGTTCAGGTAAGAAGCTAATCATGCAGGTATTAGGCCAGCACGAACCCACCCCTGCCGAGCTACATGAGATACGGACACTGATAGAAGAAATGGAAAAATCCAGTACCAACCAAAAAGAAGAAGATGGACTGGATGATTGATATATGGAATACAGCGACCATAAGTGCCCTGGGACAGGCCCTGATTCATTCACTGTGGCAGATATGGATCATATATCTGGTACTTCTTGTGTCTCTCAGAATGATTCCATCGCAACTCACATCTCTGAGATATACGGTGTCATGCATTGCTATGCTCCTGGTACCGGTGACTTTCTATCTGACCTTGCAATATAATCTTCACCATACACCTCACCCGGATCAACAATACAGTCTGATTTCACAGATGGCTACAACTGAACCAGCCGGTTGGCTGGCCCAGGCCTTGCAAGAGAAAAACATTGTTCTCCTTTGGACCATCGGTATCTTCATATGTATGTGTTATCACATGATCGGATATGCATCAGTTAAACAGATGGTCAGACGAGCTACACCCAACCAGAATCCAAACCTGGCGGGACTGATAGCTGAATACACCAAAAAACTTGGTATTACCAGAGCCGTAGAGTTAAGAATGAGCCATGCCGTAGCATCACCGGCTGTCATAGGACACTTCAAACCCGTTATTCTGCTACCGGTATGTCTGATAACTCACCTTAGTGATCGTCAAATTGAGATGATTGTCATTCATGAATTGGCTCACATCAAGAGAAACGACTTCCTTATCAATCTGATCATTCTGGCAGTTCGAAACCTCTTCTACTTTCATCCGGCCGTTTGGCTCATGGCTCAAGTACTGGATGAAGAACGCGAACTATCGTGTGACCAGGTTGTCCTGGGGCAAAGCATTTCAGCCCTTGAATACGTACGAGCTCTGACAACCTTACAGGAACTTCGCACACTACCTCAACCTTCTCTGGCCTGGCATGGTCAACGAAACAGCTTCTCCCGTAGAGTAAAACGTCTATTTCATCACCCACATAAACAAACAGGAACTATGAATAATTTGATCATTGCCGCGGTCATGTTTGTGACCTTTACACCCCTCTCCCAGGCTCAGGCCCAATCCAATGATGATACGCCAGCTGACAGGAAGGAAATCATCCGGGAAGACACATTGCCAGACGACCACCAGATCATCATTAATGGCAAAGAAGTAGAATCACTGGAAGTACAAAAGAAAGATGGAAAAATTACCAGGATAGTGATTGATGGCAAAGAGATTCCAAAAGATCAACTACAGGACTATACGGCCATCATCGAAAACCTGCCACCCCCACCGGCCCCTCCACTACCTCCTGCCCCACCAATACCTTCCTCTGTACACCCTCCACATCCACCTCATCCACCTGCGCCTCCGGCCCCATCTGCACCGGTACTTCCCGATGCCGCGGCAAGTCCCGCCACACCACCCGGTCCTCCAACACCTCCTTCACCACCGGCCCCTCCGGCACCACCAAAAAAGTATGAAGAGATCTAGATATAGAGTAATTGACAGCCTCTCAGATCGCTGTAATCCAGTCGTCCCAGCACCTGAAACGAACCGTCAGACCACTTTCTGCCCAGGTCTTCAGTTGCGATAAAAGAACAGCTGTCAATGTTCAGGAGGTCAACGATATGAATGACACCGGGCTTGCCCTCTTTGGCAGTTGCCAATGGGTCATGCAAATCCCTGACTATCACTTTCATACTATGGTTGGCCCTAAACCGGCCATCTTCGGAAGTGTATGCCTGGGACAACAACTCGGTCATACCATATTCAGAGAAAATGCGATCCGTTTGAAAACGACTCTTTAAACGCAAGTGGAGTTCATCCTTGGTGAGCTCCTCTCTCCTGCCCTTCATTCCTCCCGTCTCCATGACCATACCGGTTACTCCCAGTTGTGTGGGAAACTCTTCACAAAAATCCAGGAGTGCATAACTCACCCCAAACAAAATGAATGGCAAGGAACCAGCACGACAATGTTGGATAGCTTTATGCAGCTTTGCAAAATCACGAAGAAAAAATCCGTTGCGGTCCTGATCACTACGTTGCATGAATGCTGCTACCATACTCACCAGGGAACTATCACCGGCCTCCAGGTAATGCGGTAGTAAGGCGAGGATGGTATATGGTTTCAGCGACCCAAAGGCTTGCTCAAATCCCTCAATTGCAAATTTATGATAGTGGTCCAAAGATCGAACCAGGTGCCTGGATCGCATAGTCATGCTGGTACCAGAACTCCTAAAGATGGCCTCCGGCTTCCAATTACCTGTCTGAATTTTATGGTGTTTGAATACTGAAATGGGAAGAAAAGGAATCTCATCCTTAGATGCTGGTCCATCCGGTTTGCAACCAAGTTGATCCAGAAACTCCTTGTATATGGGGTTATGCACTGCCTGGTAACGGAATACTCGCAACGCCAGCTCTTCAAAGTTGGTTTCGGACACTTCATTCAACAGATCCAGACATATTTGTCGCTCCCCGGTGTCAGACATCAATATATAATTGTATTTTTCATTTTATTCTAGAACCAAGATCCAGCGAATTTCGTTTACTAACCAACTATGTGGCGAAATACTTTTTATTTCCTCTTATTAATCGGGGTTATCTCGTGTATCAAACCACCTGACTATCCTGACATTCCGGAACTGGAATTTGTCGGACTCAGTAAAGACACCATGAATCAAAGCTCCTTCAATACGGATTCTGTGGTAGCACATTTGTCCTTTACTGATGGTGATGGCGACATTGGCAGTGATGACAGCCTCAATGTATTTGTCACCGACCTAAGAGATGGGTTCCTGGCATACCGGTTTCGGATGCCTCCGGTTCCTCCGGAAGGTGCCAATAATGGTATCTCGGCAGATCTCTGGATTGTTCTTTATACTACCTGCTGCGTATATGACAATGGCGATCCACCCTGTTCACCTTCCACACAATTTCCCACCAATGCGGTTCAATATGGTATCTACATTACCGATAACTCCGGGAATCGAAGTAATACCGTGGAAACACCTCCAATAACGTTGCTTTGTAACTAGTAGGCTTTGAGTATCAATCTGATGGATTTCCTTCTACCCTATCCATTCTATTCCCTTGCGTAACAAGTTTTGAGTCTCTGCTTCTGGCGTACCTTCCTCAGGTTGAAAATCATATTGCCATCTGGCCTGAGCAGGCAGACTCATCAAAATCGACTCTGTACGTCCACCGGTCTCGAGGCCAAAGCGCGTGCCCCGGTCCCAAACCAGGTTAAACTCCACGTATCTTCCACGTCGGTAATACTGCCATTGCTTTTCGGAGTCTGTCCAGTCTCTCTGTACATTGGATTCGAAAACGGCCCGGTATGCCGGCACAAAAGTTCGCCCCACATTCATAACAAACTCAAATAGCTCAGCTTTCGTTTTGCTTTCCCGATCCGTATTAAGCCTGTCGAAAAAAATGCCACCCACTCCCCGTGTTTCCTGCCTGTGTTTCAGATAGAAGTAATCATCTGCCCACTTTTTAAACCGGGGATAATAATCACTGTCCGTTCGGTCACATGTTTCCTTCAACTGTCTGTGAAAGTTTTGAGCTTCATCCTTATCGATGTAATGCGGTGTCAGATCAATGCCGCCCCCAAACCACCAGACTTTTTCACTCATCTCAAAATAGCGCACATTCATGTGGATGATGGGTACCAAGGGCGATGAGGGATGAAGGACAATGGACACACCGGTAGCGAAGAAACGGTCACCGGACTCACCCAGTAATTTCTTAAGAGCTTCACTGGCCGGTCCCTCCACAGCTGAAAAATTAACCCCTCCCTTTTCAATATGTTCCCCCTGTATGATGCGGGTTCGACCACCGCCACCGGTAGCCATCTCCCAGGCATCCTCATGAAAAAGCGACGTGCCATCCATTTGTTCAAGCGCACGACAAATATCATCTTGCAACGATCTAAACGCTGCCGCAATATCTTCTTTCTGCAACATATTAACTCAACGCTTTCCTGGCGGCTTCAACCGTGCTCTTGGCATTTCCCACAAAGATCTTGTCACCAAGTATCAGGACCGGGCGTTTGAGAAATGTATATTCCTCTAGAATAAGCTTCCGGTAGTCCTTTTCGGTCAGATCTTTCTCATGTAACCCCATCGCACGATACTTCATGGCCCGACGGCTAAACAAGGACTCATAGGAACCGGCAAGCTCTTTCATGTGTTCGAGCTGTGCTTCAGTGATGGCTTCTGTTTTTATATCCTGCAAAACAAAATCATCACCAAGAGATAACTCCTTCAAGATCCGACTACAGGTACTACAAGTGCCCAGATAATAGAACTTCTTAGTCATGAATGAGCAGGTTCTGCGTTAGCTTTACGGTGATCTGCAAGGAATTTCTCCAGACCGATATCAGTTAAAGGATGCTTCAGCAGACCTAAAATAGAACTCAAGGGACACGTAACCACATCAGCTCCGGCTTTCGCGGAATCGACAATGGCAAGGCTGGATCTGATAGATGCAGCCAGTATCTCGGTCTCAAACCCCTGAATGGCATAAATTTCTGCTACGTCCCTGATCAGGGCCATACCGTCCCAGTTGATGTCATCTATTCTACCAATAAAAGGGCTGACATAGGTAGCTCCGGCTTTAGCAGCCAGGATGGCCTGCCCGGGTGAAAACACCAGCGTACAATTGGTATTAATGCCTTCGTCGGTCAGATGTCGAAGTGCCTTCACACCGTCCTTGATCATAGGCACTTTAACTACAATGTTAGGGGCCAGTTTAGCCAGGTTCTTGCCCTCAGAAATGATACCTTCATAATCGGTCGAAATCACTTCTGCACTCACATCACCATCCACTATATCACAGATAGTCTGATAATGATCGTAAATAGCTGCCTGACCAGTTATACCTTCCTTGGCCATCAGGGAGGGGTTCGTAGTTACTCCGTCAAGAACACCAAGATCTTTGGCTTCCTTGATTTGATCCAGGTTGGCTGTATCGATAAAAAATTTCATTGGTCTGCTTTTTTAGATTAGGTACCGGACAAAGGTAGTCCTTTCCACTTTGACATCAACTGGCACCAGAGTAACATTTATGTCAAATAATCATGGAAAGGGCCATCTCGTATACACGCCAGAAATGTAGACTGGTAGGATTGTCCCGGATTATGCGATTTGAAAAATCGTATTACATTTGCAGTCGAGTGAGGATCATTCGGTCAGCTCCCTCTGAACTCCCCCAGGGTAGAAATGCAGCAAGGGTAGGAGGTTGAGCGACTGGTATGATTTCTCACTCTTTTTTTTGCTACCTATCAGGTTCTAAAGTCTGCGAAAGATTGCCACAGAGGATCCGGAGGCAATGGAGCACGGATTTCCATTGCTTTACCACCTACAGGATGGGTAAAGGACAGAGAGCTGCAATGCAGAAAAATAAACCCCGGATCGTATTTGTCACCGCCATACTTTACATCACCTACAATAGGTGTTCCAAGAGAACTTAGTGCCACCCGGAGTTGATGTGCTCTACCGGTCCTAGGTTGTAAATGGATGAGGTGATATGGCTCCAGTGTGGTCATAACCCGGTAATTGGTTTCTGCCAGTTTCGCACCCTCTTTCTTTTTCTTATAAAAGCTGACCCTGTTTTTCCGCCGATCTTTAAGCAACCACTGACGTATTTCTCCCTGATCCCGTGGTGGAAAAGCATTAACAACAGCCATATAGTCCTTGGTAATCTGGTGTGCTGCAAACATCTTGTTTAGCCTGGTCAGTGCTTTGGAGGTACGGGCGAGGAGCAAAACTCCCGATACCGGTCGATCCAGCCGATGTGCCAGTCCCAGGAAAACATTTCCGGGTTTGTCATACTTGCGTTTGACATACTCTTTGGCTAGTTCAATGATAGGGGTATCTGATGTCTTGTCACCCTGAACGAGGTAACCGGCCGGCTTATTGATGGCAAGCAAATGGTTATCTTCGTATAAAGGTTGAATGATACTTCCTGACAAATTTCCCTGAATTGTATGCGCCTAAAGATCGGATTTTCTCCCTGCCCCAACGATACTTATATATTTTATGCCCTCATCCACCAGGCTATCGATACTGAAGGTATCGTCTTCGAGCCATTTATGGCTGATGTAGAGGTGTTAAATAAAAAAGCATTCTCTCAGGACCTTGACATCACCAAGATCAGTTTCAATGCGTTCCTGGACCTCACCCGGTCACACATCCTGCTGAATGCAGGAAGTGCCCTGGGGAGAAATTGCGGTCCCTTACTGATTTCCCGACAACAGCTTTCCACAGACCAGCTGCTGAAACAACCCATCGCCATTCCCGGCGCAAATACCACAGCTAACTTTCTGCTGGACTTTTACACACCCACCAAAGCCCTGAAGATGGTGATGCCCTTTGATCAGATTGAAAGGTCAGTACTCACAGGAGTAGCTCAGGCCGGAGTTATCATCCATGAAAACAGATTTACTTATGCTGACAGAGGGCTGACTAAAATAGCGGATCTTGGAACCCACTGGGAGGAAAAAACCGGTCATCCCATACCCCTGGGAGGTATCATCGGACTGAGGTCATTAGGCACTGAAACCCTGTCTAAAGTTGATTCTCTCATCCGAAAAAGTCTGCAGTACGCACATGATAACCGGCAAGAAGTACTCGAATACGTGAGAGCTCACGCTCAGGAAATGAATGCATCGGTGATGTGGCAGCATATCGACCTATACGTAAATCAATACAGTGAAGATCTGGGAACCGATGGTAAAGCCGCCATCGATCGCTTCTTTGCAGAAGCTGGTAAGTCCGGTAGGGTTGACCGTTGGAAATCGCCGTATATCCTAACGGAAAAGTAGAAGTGCTATGACATCCCGCTGACGAAGTACTCCGTTTCAAAATACATCCATCTAAGTAACACCCTGGTATCGTTTTGCCGCCGTATTAACTGAATTTCCTACCAATTAGCCTGGGCAATGAGGTTGGTATCTACCGTATATGAAAGCACGGTAAACAGGCTGATTTGGCCTCCATCTGTTGAACCGGGAATATGCATTAGAATATCTATTGCGAACCAAATATGCTGCAAACACGGACACATAAGCACTTTTTGATTCTCACTCCCGCCTTTGGCGGGACAGGCTATGATGGTGACCATGGCTAGCCCACCCGCTTTCGCGGTTCCCTCATTTCTAGCACTGTCGTGCTCGACTCTTCGAGATCATTCGGTCATGAGTCAAAAAGTCCTTGAAGCCCCTTGCCTGGCGGCCAGACAGGCCCGTCTTTATTGCCTATTTGGCTCTCATAACGAAATCCCAATACATAATCCCGGTTGAATTACAATTTTCTATAACACATTTATAGCTGAAAAAAAATTGTTTACATATTGCACTTTTTTATAATTTGTTTTATATTTGACACGGTGTAAGTTTTGGTTATTAAATAATCAATCGGTTTTTGCTCGTGAAAAGTCACGAGCTTTTTTTTTGCCCCACCTTTTCCTTAAGTCCCGCTTTGGGTCGTTCTGATCATTGAAGATCTAACCAGGTTAAACAGTAACTTTACTGTTTCTTT
This sequence comes from Bacteroidia bacterium, assembly GCA_030433135.1. Lineage (GTDB taxonomy): Bacteria > Bacteroidota > Bacteroidia > Chitinophagales > Saprospiraceae > JABDMH01. Next base: position 8,565 of record JAUILF010000254.1, read on the forward strand.
ATCCACATGTTAACTTTTCCTTTACCAGATTGACAATTTTTATTAAATTGGAATGCATGAAGTCAAGTTATTCTCATCCGACATTCATTAATTTTCCAAAATTTTATACTGCTTATGAATATTACATTCGATGAACTGCGTCATTTGAAGCACAGTCTTCCAACCGGAAGTATCCGCAAGATTGCTGATGAGCTATCCGTACCGGAACAGACCGTGAGAAACTATTTTGGCGCAGCAAAGTACGCAGAAGGAGATCCTGCGTCCAGGCATATTCAGCCCGGACCCAATGGAGGGATCGTCCATTTAGAGGACACGACCATCTTAGATCTGGCTAGAAACATTATTCGGGAAAGCCAGAGTTAGTACTACAGATATTTCAGTACTAGCGAGAAAGTAACGATGAATGATTTATGATAAGGCTACCAGCACCTGGTGGCCTTTTTCATTATCGGTAGAAGGGTGAAGTAAGTGCTTTGAATGCTTCATCGTATCCTTCACTGTCTCGTATGACAATGTGTTGATCATTAAC
>JAUILF010000255.1 GCA_030433135.1 Bacteroidia bacterium
CCCTAAATATCACGGTATCCGCCGATATGTCTGTATGTGGAGTAAGTGCTGCAGTTGCAACAGCAGCAGCTTGTAATGCGAAAAAAGAGGAATTAACCCTCGCCGTTGGATTATCAATGATCTTCACTTCGATCATGATGATTGTACTTCCATTGGCCATTAATGCATTGGGCATGCCGGAAGTACTGGGAGGCGCCTGGATCGGAGGCACTATTGATGCCACAGGAGCAGTGGTCGCGGCAGGTGCTTTTCTAGGTGATGATGCGCTTAATGTAGCTGCCACTATCAAGATGATACAAAATATCCTGATTGGTGTGATTGCTTTTGGAGTCGCGGTATATTTTAGTCGTCAGTACGGCAGAGCTGAGGGTGTCAATGTCGGATGGGGTGAGATATGGAGACGTTTTCCAAAGTTCATCCTGGGCTTTATAGGAGCATCGGTCTTATTCTCACTGATCTATGGAATGATGAATAGCGATGTAGCTTATGGCTTGCTTGATCAGGGGGTCATTGGTGGGTTTACCAAAAATATCCGGGGTTGGCTGTTTTGCCTGGCATTCGTCAGTATCGGGTTGTCTACAAACTTCAAAGAATTAAAGTCTCATTTCACGGGAGGTAAGCCTTTAATTCTCTACTTGTGTGGTCAGACACTCAATCTCACGCTGACTTTGATCATGGCATACATCATGTTTTATCTCGTTTTTCCGCATATCACGGAAACAATCTAAAGCGATGAATATCTTAATCAAATATGGTAAACTGATAGCGGCACTTTCATTGCTGTTTGTAATATTTCACTACGCTATACCCGCTATTTACCATTCTATGCCAGCCGAGATGACAAATACTATAAAAGCACGAGATCTGGACCCTACAGCTCTTTTCTACACCGAAAGTGATCAGTCTGATGAAGCCTATCAGCACTTTGAACAAATCAGGCAGTTCTCAGTAGGCAGTTCTCAGTAGGCAGTTCCCAGTAGTAATTTCAGACCTACCCAATGCTAAATTGTCCAACTCTCAAGACTTAATTCTTATTAGCTTCCTTCTGCTGCTCAGACACCCAGCGATGTCGTTGAGCATTTAGGTTGGGGTTTTCTCCCTTCCATACCCATAATCGAATGATGCCATCCTGATGGGCTGAGACCAGGAAACTGCCGTCACGGGTGAAGTCGATGTATTCGGCACCATCATTGGCAAACACCTGTGCGGCTACCTGGACTTCATCATCCTCTAGTGAAAGTACATCACTCTTACGGAAGATACTGATATATGAGCCATGACCAGACGTGATCAGATACTCATTATTGGGATGCCAGGTCAGAGACTCCACCTTGCGCCCCCTGTAGTTGAAACTGCGCACAAATTTTTCTTCCTGCCATTCCCAGATATAAATAACTCCACCAAATCCCGCCGCTGCAATATGTTTACCATCCGGAGTAAAATCAGCTGTCGTAAATTTTGTAAAAACAGCAGGGGAGAGGTGAGCAAGTTCTTCCCAGCTCTCGGTATCAAACACCTTTACAAAACCGTGGCCGGTTGCCAGCAGGTATTTGTCGTCCACTGAAAATTTAACCTCGTTGATGGTACCTCCCAGGTCAACCTCGTGTACCAGTTTGGACCCGGGATAGGCATATACTTTTAACCATCCCTCTTTGGTCTGACCGTCACTGGTTTCCTTTATTATTTGCTCTTCTCCGGTTGCCAGGAGCATGGTTTCATTAGACCAGGCAAGGCCATCAATACCTTCATTGTGCTGAATATTCTCATGCAGTTCACCGGACTCAGCATCCCATAATTGTACCAGGTGATCCTCACTACAAGAGGTCACATATTTGCCATTAGAAGACCAGGCTACACGCTCAATCTCTTGAGCTGCATAATTTCTCCAAATTTCATGACCATCGGATGTTCGCCACATCACCACTGAATTGTCGAATTTACTCCCGCTCACAATGTATCTTCCATCTGGTGAGAATTCAGCACTTTCAATACTTCCCAATTCACCATAAACATCTGCAACCCGCGACCAGACTTCATGTAGACGCACCGAAGCATCAGGATATAGTACCTGCGCAAATGACGATGGTACAGATACTACAACAATTATCAGTATAAGGACATTTAATAAGAAGGTTTTCATATATGTCTGATTTTAGTCTCATTACTATATTACTCTGATCATCCTATGGAAGTAAAGTAACCATAGAAATTGAACTTTCCCATTAAAGTTCGCGGCCTGTCTTTATTGCCTGTCTAGGAAGTGGAAAGGCCTGTATAGATTTCAAGACCAATCCCCAATGAATGATTCCGGTTTATGCAAAGGATCATCCATTGTCAAAATGTAATCCGGCATTGCAATTTGATATTAGATCGTTTGTTGCCCTCGATTTCTTCCCAGCCACTTCCGATGAAATCTCTATCAGCAAAACATGTTTGATCCCACCTCGCCTCCACAGTGATGTTGCGAGACAATTGATACCGCAAATTAAAGTAGTAGCGAATTCCTTTGCCAAAGTAACCCGGAATGCTAAAGTTAAAAAGAAGGTCATTCTCGTATGCGTAAATCCTGGCGGCATAGTCATCCATATCGAAGAAAGCAATTCGAGTCGTAAATGAAAGCGGAAATTCCAATGGCTTGTACAGCATATCCTGGTAAATAAGAAATCCTTTGTACATGCTCGATTGCTCATCAATCCAGGAAAACTCGATACGATTACGCAGTTCCAGATATTGGGTCAGATTATGATTGAAATGGATCCGTGCGTATTGCCTGGTTCTATCAATATTGGAATGAAGACGTGAGTCAGATAACTGACTGCTGAAACCCTTGGTCTCGGACCTATACTGGGCGTAGATTTCCAATTTTCTCTTCACATAATAGGTGATCCGGCACAGGTATTCATTTCCCCTGGATGGCACATCCGCATTAAACTTTAGCCAGTCAAATTGAAAACGATCTGCATAGGCATTAAATCTCAGGCGATCATTAATCCTGAATTCCATACCCAGGTATAGTCCCTGTTCATTATTGACCTGAGTTGATTCAGCAAATGCGTTGGCAAATAAAGCATGGTAATCCACTCCGTAGTATCGGTAGAGAAGGGAAAAGTCCAATTTGCGACTAACTGTCAGTAACATACCATTTATGGAGGCAAATCCACCATCTTCACTTATAGCTGACTCTCCAAATAAGTGAAGATTTCGATGCTGAAAAGTATAATCAAAACTGACATTTAGCGAACTCTTCCCCCTGAAGTAAAACTGGTTGTAAAGTGCCTTCCTGGGATCATATGAAATATTGAACCTGTTGTAAACAAGGTTAATGTTGGCCTTGAAGCCTTTTTGCGTATATCCAATTTTGCCTCCTGAAACCCATTGATTAAAAGCATCTCTGTCCTCGATCTCCGAAAGCGTTCTGTGATATCCTGATTCCTGAAAAGACGTCAATACCCGTTCACCTGAATCGAGGATAACCAGATTGCCATCATGTTTGTTAAACGATGTAAAGAGTAGCGCCTCCCAATGGCCTGAGGCAAGGTGAACTGCACCGCCTCTCAGGAATCGGTTTTCACTGACGGAAGTATACGGACGAATGGTTCTTCCTCCTTTCTTTATCGTGTTAACCATGGAACTTTTACCTCGCCCAAATCCGGAATGCATGATCAATCCCTGACCAAGCCCAACTTGAAAATCACCCAATACCAATGCTTTTAAATGGTGAGACAGGTTTTTTATATAAAAATGAAAGCTCGTATAGTCGGGTAGTACAGCATTTCCGGAGAAAAGAAGCTCACCAGGATCTTTCTCCATCGTAAAACCATAACTAAGCCTATTTTCATAATCATACCGATATCTAAAATAATACCGATCTGCGTTACCCAAATAGGCAGCTTCCTGGCCATCCCTTCCCCGATAGCCTGCTTTGTCTTGCACTGTTCTGCCATAGCGAAGAAAGACCTGATTGTATCCTCCTCTGAACATGTCTCTTAACGATACGTTGTCAGAAACTGATCTTACCCGGACGAAAGGGCGAATAAGACGGATAATGCGAATATCGAAGGACTGTATTACCTGGAGCTCGTAAATCGAAATCAGATCCCCATAGTTCTCTCTGTAATCTATAAGATCTGAAATTTGTTGGTCACCCAGCAACCCCATCTCTTCGAGCTCTTCAGTGTCTGCCTTGTTGAGATCCAGTGGATTTCTCAGGTACTGAAGCAGGACTTCAGAAATCGTATTGAAATCAAATTGCCCGGGATCATCGAGATTTGATACAAATGCTTCTAGTTGATCCTGGTACTCTTCTGGTATAGCTGGTTGAAACTGTGCAAAAAGACTACAACTACACAGAATTAGCGTGAAAGTAATGTAGTATGGCAAGGTGTAAGAGTATGGTCAAGGTATTACTCTTACCAAAATAAGAAAAACCGTCATGTAGCACACGACGGTTTTCCAATTTTCCTAAATATATGAATCTACTTATCAATTCATCCTGTGACTGCCTTAACAGTCTTTACGATTCTTGCTGCCACTTTATAGGGATCTGCATTAGAGGCAGGACGTCGATCTTCCAGGTAACCACTCCATCCGTGAGTCACGGTATAGATAGGAATACGTATAGAAGCTCCACGATCAGAAACCCCGTAGGAAAAATCGTTGATAGAGGCAGTCTCATGGAGACCTGTCAGACGTTGATCATTATAAGCTCCATAAACTTCAATATGTTCATCAACTACTGAACGGAAAGCCTCACAAACAGCTTCAATCTTTTCCTGAGATCCGGCCGTACGAATATATTCATTTGAGAAATTGGCATGCATACCTGAGCCGTTCCAATCAGTCTGACCAAGTGGCTTCGGATGATATTCAATGTAAAGCCCATATTTTTCAGTGAGTCTTTCCATCAGATATCTTCCTACCCAAATCTCATCACCGGCTCGCTTGGAACCCTTGGCAAAAATCTGCCATTCCCATTGGCCGGCAGCAACTTCTCCATTAGTACCTTCAACATTCAAACCGGCCTCAAGGCAAATGTCCAAATGCTCATCCTTGAAGGCTCTTCCGTATGCGTTTTGACCTCCTACACCACAATAGTATGGTCCCTGTGGTGCTGGATATCCTCCAGCGGGAAAACCGAGTGGAAGATTGGTCTCCAAATCCATCAGGAAATACTCCTGCTCGAAACCAAACCAAAAATCATCATCTTCATCGTCAATGGTAGCTCTTCCATTAGTTGAATGTGGAGTACCATCTGCATTCAAAACTTCTGTCATCACCAGGTATCCGTTCTTTATTTCAGGATCCTTACAAATGAAAACAGGTTTGAGAATACAATCAGAAGATCCTCCTTCTGCCTGAAGGGTAGAAGAACCATCAAATGACCAATCAGGGCAATCTTCCAGTTTTCCACTGAAGTCCTTCATGATCTTAGTTTTGCTCCTCAATGACTGAGTTGGTGTATAACCATCAAGCCAAATATACTCGAGCTTACTTTTTGACATACTTTAAATATTTTCTTTGCTTTTTAAAAATCTGCTCGAAATTATAATTACTGATCACAAAATCCACATTGGATGTGACTGATAATTGTTATTTTCAAGTGCGATATTTTAATCTTAAAATTTTGATAATCAATTTTTAATATACATCCTAATTGTTATATCAAACTAATCTTTCGAAATGACAATTAGAATCCATAGACTGCAGCTACGAGAAACTGAGAAGCTCCACCTGTTGGCAATCCATCAGCATCGATAAAGATATCTTCTGAACCATTGTCAAACCTGAACTCAGGAATAAATGTGAGTGGACCAGCAGAAATATTAGCAGACAGTGTCAAGGCAAATACGGAAGCTGCATCGGAATAGGTACCACTGAAGATATCGTTAACTTCTTTTTCTGAGAAATACTCACCTCTCAGTCCAAGGGAGAAATTATCTGTAATGCTGTATTGAGGATATAAAGCAAAACCAGTGAAACCATTATCACCAGTACCAAATATTTCACCATTTGGACTGCTGTAAGTGGCTCCATTTACACCGAGATAAAATGCATCTGTAAGTTGAAACCCTGCTGTAAGGTCGAGTTCCAGTCCGCTGTCAGCACCAGTAACAAAATTCAGATACACCCCTGTGGCATCATTGGGAGTATATGACAATTGCATTCCCAGATCCTTGCCACTGGTAAAATCAGTATAGGTATTCCAATCATTGAATAAACCTACCATCAAACCGAAACTCTCTCCCAATGCAAAATCAAGTTTAATACCAGCATTCTGGAATGGTCCCCAGGAAAATAGGTAAGAGGTAGAATAATTATAATTTCCAGTTGGAGAAATTACTTCATACCCCACAAAAGTCCCCATATAACCAGCACTCAAAGTAATATTATCAGTGAATGAATGAGAAACGTAAAGATTTTGGATATGAAAAGATCCATCATCGGTGCTGAGCGTTGGGATAGAAGAACTAGCTCCTCTGGGTCCAAAAGACAAATCAGCAACAAAAGATGTTTTTCCTACAGTTTTTCCGAAAATGATATTGGCCATACCAATCGAAAATGAATTCTGATCAGGTGCGAAAAAAGTATAATTTTCACCTCCACTGATATTGGCATCTGCCGCAGCTGATCCGGCAAAATCATATTTGTAATACACATCGATAGATCCGCTTATGGTCAATGGAGATGCGGCTGATTCATCGTCTTGTGCACTAATAGTGGAGAAAGAGAAAAGGCAAAGAGCCATTAAAATGAGAGCTTGTTGTATTCTAAAATTTATTTGAGTTTTCATAATTACGATTTTAATTGAATAATTGCAGCGAAGGAGATGGGGAGAACCTCCCCATCTCCATCCAGTCTAAGGTTCTGGATGTGTAGTCATGGGACAATTAGTCTATGGCAAGAGAGTAGGATTTGTCCACTTCTGAGTAAGCCTCCATATCATGTTCGGAAAGATCCAGTCCGGTGACTTCGTGTTCTTCGTCCACTCGAATACCCATTGTGCTTTTTAGTATGGTAATCAGAATGTATGCGAAAACGAAAGTAAATGCACCAATTGCCAGTATTCCGATTAGTTGTTCAATCAATTGACCAAAACCGGCAAGGTCACCGAAGATACCTACGGCCAGTGTTCCCCAAATTCCACATACCAGGTGTACAGATGTAGCACCGACCGGATCATCCAATTTCAGAGTTCGGTCAAAGAAAACTACGGACAGTGGGATAATAATACCTGCAACTAAACCGATCAGGATTGCATCAGTGGGACTCATTAGATCTGCACCTGCCGTGATTCCTACAAGACCTCCTAAAATACCGTTGAGTACCATGGAAAGATCATGAGATTTGAACATAGCATACGATGTAAAGAATGCTCCAACGGCACCAGCTGCGGCAGCTAGGCAAGTTGTTACAAACACCAGCGATACCAGTACAGGATCAGCAGATAAAACTGAACCCCCGTTAAAACCAAACCATCCAAACCACAGCATGAATACACCAACTGTGGCAAGTGGCATACTATGACCTGGAATAGCCTGAATACCTTTACTGGTATATTTACCTTTTCTGGCTCCAAGTACCATTATGCAAGCCAGAGCAGCCCATCCACCTACAGAGTGCACGAGGGTAGAACCGGCAAAATCATAAAATCCACGGGCATCCAGCCATCCAGCTCCCCATTTCCACATTCCTGTGATAGGGTAGCAAAGACTGACAAAGACCAGGGTAAAGACCAGGAACGCACCTAACTTCATTCTTTCAGCTACAGCACCCGAAACAATAGTTGCTCCAGTTGCTGCAAACATGGCTTGGAAAATAAAGTCAGTCCAATAAGTATAACTACCATCAGCGTATTCAATGGCACCGGCAGCACCTTCTGGCATAGATAGACCAAATCCGTCAAAACCAAAGAACCCGCTGATAGGATCGTCAGGGTACATCAGGTTAAATCCAACTAAATAATAAGTCAGCAGACCAATAGCGATGATCATGCTGTTTTTAAATAAGATATTTACAGTATTCTTTTTTCTTACAAATCCGGATTCCAGTGATGCAAATCCAAGGTGCATGATAAACACCAATACAGCAGCAATCAGGATCCATAGGTTATTAGCAGTAAACGATGCTTCACTAGCAGCTAACATTGCTTCATCCATGATAATTTTCGTTTAAGTTTTAAGTAATTGTTTGTGATTGATTAAAAAATGAGTGACTTAAATAGCGTCCTTGTCGCGCTCACCAGTCCTAATCCGAAGAGCTTTTTCAATGTCGTAGACAAATATTTTTCCGTCTCCGACCGCCCCGGTTCTTCCGGCTTGTTCGATCGTACTCATAATTTGATCAACTTTGTCAGTTGTGGTGACAATGTCCATCTGGAGCCTGGAAATATAATCCGCACCCAGGTCTGCACCGCGATACATATGCGTTTCCCCTTTCTGAAGTCCATATCCCCTCACTTCTTTTAATGAGAAAAACCGAACTCCAATGGAAGCCAAAGCATCTCTCACAGCGTCAAATTTCGTTGTGCGGATAATAGCTTCAATTTTCTTCATAGCTTTGTGTTTTGAAATCGATGAATAAGTGTTTCAGAAATGTTATTTCTTTGTGCTTCCACAAATCTAGTCACGAGGTCAAGAAAATCTATGATGCATAAATTTTCATTATGCCACGTTCATAAGGCTATGTTTTGCGGTAAAACCTATTGATTATCAACGTTCTAACATATCTGAATTTGTTATGCCTATCTCTACTACTGACCAGCTTTTCAACCTGATTAAGGGTTTAACGAAAGCCGAAAAAAGGAACTTTAAACTGTATGCAAAGCGAACTAGACCATCAAACGATGCCAAATTTATCCGGCTATTTGATATTATCGAGAGCATGGACACATACAGCGAAGATTTGGTTTTCAAGAAATTTCGAGGCTTGTCGAAAGGCCAACTTTCCAATTTGAAGCGCCATTTGTACTCGCAACTTTTGTCCAGTTTGCGCATGATTCATATCAATAAGAATATTGATATCCAGATCAGGGAACAGATTGATTTTTCCAGAATTCTATACGGAAAAGGTCTCTATATGCAAAGCC
>JAUILF010000574.1 GCA_030433135.1 Bacteroidia bacterium
TTACACTTTCCAGTTTGAGAGAATTGCCATGATCTGCTTCACTATTCCAGATTTCAGTGACCCAAACCAGATCATCATCATCCGGATCCCTACTGACAACATACAGCTGACAACCTGGTGCATCGGCAACCAATTTTGATGCTTCCAAAAGGATATCCGCCAATTCATTGCCCTTTCCCTTAATGGCTCTCAGACTCCCGTGTAACCCATAATAACTCATCATCTGCTTCCGGTCTTTTCTTAGGATTTACCCCAGTAAACGCTCTCTTTTATCCCATGGACCCTGAATGGCCAGCGTCAGGCCAGGACCCTGTATGTTTACAAACAATGTACTGCCATCAGGTGAAAACGTGGCTCCGGCAAATTCCGACTTGTAACCTACATTCCTGGCAATATGATAAATCTCTCCTTCAGGCGTCACACCCACAATTCTGGGGTCAGGTTTATCTTCACAGACCACCAAATCACCGTGAGCAGCTACAGTCACATTATCACAGCTTTCTACCAGATCGGTATTATTCGGTTCAATGAATATTTCAAGTGTTCCCGGATATTCTCGTTCGGCAGCAGTGCCTTCACGGATGGATGGAGTATACCGGAAAATCTGTCCGTGCTCAAGCTCACCTCCATTAGTACAGGCGAAGTAAGCTTCACCATCACTAAACCACATGCCTTCCCCCCGTGCAAACCTGGCAGCACCTTTTTCAAAACCTCGCAATCTCAAATCATCATCTGGGGCTTCCACATGATCTATATCCAGCCATTCCACCTCATATTTTGTCCCTAACAGCATTTTCTCAGATTCGAGATCAGCCCAATTTCGGGTATCGAAACTGGGTTTTCCCTTGATAGACAGTATCTGAAGAACACCACCATTCTGCAGCTTTCCTTTACTCTTTGGGATAAAGCGATAAATCAGTCCATCACCGCGATCTTCAGTCTGATAAACAATACCAGTGCGTGGATCCACGCAAACAGCCTCGTGATTAAAGCGTCCCATGTCCACGAGGGGAATCGGATCAAATAGCTGGGGAGTGGCCTGAGCCGGCACCTCAAAATTATATCCATGGTCCTTTTCCAGCTGCTCATCTGCCTTACTGGTATTCTCTTCACAGGTAATCCAACTACCCCAGGGAGTGGGACCTCCAGCGCAGTTTCGCACAGTGCCGGCGAGGCTCATGTACTCCTGCTCAATCAACCCGGTTTCAGGGTTGTACAACATTGTAGTTGTGCCTCCCAGACAGGGTTTAGTACCCCTTCCATAGTCGTAGAGTTTTGAAGAATGTACTTTGGCAAGGCGACTCAAATCTTCTCCAAAAGGGCCGGCATCCAGACTACCGGGAGACAGTTCATGGTTTCTTACCACCAGCACCTTTCCATCCGGTCCGGGGAAAGTTGCCATCCCATCCGCTGCACCAGGTACCAGCAATCCATCGACCATTTCATCACCCTTCTTTGAAATAACCTTGTAGGTAAACCCATTGGGCAAATTCAATACACCACCCGGGTCTTCAGTGAGTGGTCCGTATCCCGGGTGTAATAAGGAAGGTTCGTCCATTGCAACCGGAGTACTCGAATCTTTTTTCATCTTGCACCCTACCGCAAAAGCCTGTAGTCCCAGGAATCCTAAGCTGAATCGTCCGGATCGATTCAAAAATTTTCTTCTGTCCATACCGGAAAATTAATATTAATAGTGCTA
>JAUILF010000004.1 GCA_030433135.1 Bacteroidia bacterium
AATTCGTGCAGAGTTAGATAAGCTCAGAAATGAATAGGCATGGTTTCCACCGATTTGACCATAAAGTGGAAGAAAGAGGGAAAAGGCTAAGAACAGCAGGGTAGATAAAAGTAATCTCATTCAGTCGCATTGTCTTCAAGCTGCCAAACGGTTTGGCAAATTCCTTTTTCACATAGCATCCTTTTTTCCAGGATACCGTCTTCATCATAAAGTTTGAGCTCACCGTCCTCGTTATCTCCATCAAGGTACTGTCCCTCAGCCTTCAGATTTCCATTCTCGTAATATTCCACAAAAGGACCATTTTCCTGGTTGTCTCTCATGCTTACGACTTCCATAACACTGCCGGATTCATAATATTTCGTCCATTCGCCGGACATGGTTCCATCCTGGTACAAACCTTCCAGTTTTAGCTGGCCATCTTCGTAGTAAGAACGGAATGATCCATGGTAAATCCCATGTTCATAAGTCTCTTCAATTTCCTTATTGCCATTCGGAAACAGGAATGTCCGAATCCCATGCAAAGTATCCTGGTGATATATGGCGGTTTCGACAAGGTAACCTTCGCGGTATCTTTCGTAAAGGCCTTCCTTTTTTCCGGTTTCAGTATCGATCTCAAACTGCTCCAGAAGGTTGCCCTCTCCATCGTGCGTCCTGATGGTTTCCAGACCGGATTGGCAGGCATTCAAAGCCACAAGAGTCGTGATGAGTATGATCAACGAGTATCTCATTTCGTCTAATTCATACTGATAACGCCGCCAGACCGGTTTTAGCACACGAGTGAAAGAAACATTTATGCTTCAGAGCATCTCTAGTAAAACATAGAGCGACTGTCTTCTATGTCTGCATTTGATCTCAGGCTTTGCATGACACCGGCCTTGGCCTGATTGGCCATCTGGCTGGTGAATGACTGCCTGAGTGTTGCCACATTGGGTTCATTAGGATCAGTACGGTTAAAAGGTTTAATGAGATAAACACCTCTCTCACCCTTGATCGGTTGTGAAACTTCGTTAAGTGGAGTCTTCTGAGCACTGGAAGCCACATTTGGCTCCTCACCAAGATTGGAAATAAAATCTGTCAGGAAGTTGACCTTGGTTGCATAAATCTCCGCAACCCGATTCAGATCGTCTTGTCCTTTCAATTCTTCGACCAACACATCCGCCTTCTTTTGGTTCTTCACCAGTCCTTCAATCGTAGCACGCACATCTTCAAGACTTGATGGACCGGCCTCCAGGATCTTGCTGAGACCTGCAATGACGTAGCGGTTGTTATAATATAGTTCGGGGTGCTGATATATGTAAACTTCTGGTGAAACATCCCCCACTTCTGAAGACGGTAGAAAAGCCCACTTGATGATGTCTCTGGAAGTCTGCCCAGTTCCAAGTGCAGCAATAGTGAAGTCATTTTCTTTTACGGGAGCACTGGTTTGCATATTGACTAAGGGGTCATTGCTCACCAATGTCCTCAACTCCTCGAGGGTGCGGGTTGAACTAACTATGTCCAGTAAATCATCATACATATTATTCTGTGTCTCCTCCGACGGTATGATCGGTACATCAAGGTAAGCTACCTGGGCTCCTTCCTCATTTGTCTCGTAGATCCAGTCAAGAACTTCCACAACATGAACCCCAAACTCTGTCACTACACTGTAAGCTTTACCTTTTTCAGCATTGTAAAAAACCAAATCATTAAAAGGCTTGACGAAACCGTTAAGGGCCACTGTACCAAGATCCCCTCCATTCACAGTAACACTCATCGAACCCTGGTTGAATTTCAAGGCCAAAGAATCAAAGATAGCTTCTCCGTTGTTGAGCAAATCGACCAGGCTATCCGCCGTTCTCATTGCAGCCTGGTACTCTTCCAGTGAAGTTGCTCTACGTAGAATATGCCTGGCATGTACCGAATCAGCCACTGTCATACGGTCAATCACTTTCACAGCCCGGTAAGATCCATTTTCAATATAGGGCCCTACCACCGAACCCAGTGGCAGACTAAAGACAGAATCTGCAACGGTCGGACTCACAGCAGCCCGTTTCACATAAGCCGGATCGAAGGTTCCAAGGTTGGTTTCAACGAACAAGGTGTCATTTTCGGTAATCCTGAACTCTTCAATCATGTTCTGAATATCAGCCAAATGCATAGCAGTATCTTCAGCCGTTGGCAAAACATCGTAGGATACGAAATCTACGGTTCTGTTTTCTTCCTCCTGCTCATACTCATGCTGATGCTCGCTGAGATAACTGCGGAGATCGGATTCGGTCACTTCAACATCGGCATCCGGTACCTGGTCATAAGAAACCTGAACAAAGGTAAAATCGGTACGAATCGACTGATCTTGATTGGTGGACTCCACCATCCAAGTAGGTGTGTACAATCCCTGTGCAACGAGGTTAACCAATTTGTCAGTCAATCTCTCGGTAACAATCTCCTTTTCCTGGTATGCCCACAGCTCCCGAATTTGCGGAGTGAGGGTACCCTGGTCAATAGACTGCCTGATATTATTAAGTTGTGTACGATCAACGGCGCCCGTATTAGGGTCAGCAAACCTCTGTTGGATAATGGCACTGAGGTTGTTTCCAAATTGCAGATCAATGAGTTCTTCCCGAGGTACAGCCAGACCATTTTCATCTGCCTCCTCGTGAATGATTGTACGATCTACAAAGTAGTTATACAAATAGTTCCTTCTACTGAAAATGTCCACATCAGATCCTGAATACAGGATTCTTTCAGCACGCTGAAACTCTGTCCAGTCAACCTTTTCTCCATCGACCTCCACCAGGGTCATTTGCTGTCCACCCGGACCGCCCTGACCAGTCATATCCATAATCACGAAGGCTGCCAATGCCAAACCGATCACCACAATCAATAACCAGCTATTCTTCCTAATCTTCCCAATTAAAGCCATCTCTTTAGAATAATTTGTATCACATTAACGACAAACACACAGAATCCTATTATTTGTGTGCAATCAAATTCACGGACTTATTGCCTAAAAAAACTGAATGTATCTTTTTGATTATCAAAGACCCCTGATGCATTCTCACCTTTCACACGAGTCCAAAACAAGCATACAATCTTCACCCCTCTTCAAAAAGCTCTGCAAAAGTAAAAGTTTAGGGGTTAATTTCAAACAAATGTAACAGGTCAACCCATGTAGGGTGAAATCCGGATACATTCAGGTAGAGGTCTGATTCTGTTTAACATAGATGGATTCTGGAACTCGAAAGACACATCCGGGAACATCTACCTCTTGTCTTCACCTTCCTCTATGTCCCTGGCAATATCTTCAAGATGCTGATAAAAGGATTCCCCAAATCGACGTATCAATGCTTCCTTTACAAACTGGTAGACGGGCACATTCAGTGACTCACCAAGCTCACATGCCGCAGCACAGATGTCCCACTCATCATAGTTCAAGGCTTTGAAAGAGAGCTCCTGCTGCACCTCAAACCTTAACGGATACAAATGACAGGAAACAGGCTTCTTGTACTCAATAGCCCCATCAGCCCAAGCTTTTTCTATGCCACACTGAGCCACTCCTTCATCATCCACTGTCAGGTAGGCACAGGCACCGTCTTTCTGTAAAGGAGTGCCATATTTGCCTGGCTCGGGGTAATACGTAAACGGTCCATCCCTGTCGATCAACTCGTTACCTTCATCAGAGAGATATGGTCTGAGGAGGTTCCGGACTTCAGTCAAAATTTCACGTTCGTCGTTGTCCAGGGGTGCTCCCCAGTCCCCCTCCCAGCAACACGCACCTTTGCATGCAGAAAGATTACACACAAATTTTCGTTTGAATATTTCCCGACTCACCAGTACATCATCTATTAGAAACATAGGTGTTTTTTGACGAAGTAATGATAGTTTTTGCGCCGAATGTTTGTGCTCAAAATGTGTATATTTACGCCCTTATTTTCAACAACGTATGTAAGGCTTGCTTCGGCATCCTAATTTACTTAATTCCGGACTCCGTTTCACAATCACATAATTCGTATCGGGATCGTTTTTGTGGAACTTTTGTGAGGTTGCGTTGCAAAACGGGGTGTTGCCTTTTCGGGGAAAAGGACAACCTGTTACCTAATTTAAGTAAAATGATCCAGTCACAAGCTTAACAAAAAACAAGGATAGAACTAACCAATTCATGGACGAATTAAAACAGAAATTTAGTGAGAAATCTTCCGCATTACGAAACAAACTGAGATCTCTGGTCAGGGAGCAGGGTGGCACAAAAATGGACGAAGTCACTCTGGGTCAAATGTATGGCGGAATGAGGGGTGTCAAAAGCATGATTTGGGAGACCTCCAACCTGGATGCCCAGGAAGGAATAAAATTCAGAGGGTACAACATTCCCCAGCTTCGAGATCTTTTACCAAAGCTAAATGGAAGTGACGAGCCATTGCCGGAAGGTTTGTTCTGGTTGATGCTGGTGGGAGAGATCCCTACTGAAGATCAGGTTTCATGGTTAGCCGCAGAATGGGCCGGCCGAAGTAAGGTTCCGGACCATACTTTCAAGGTTCTGGACAACCTGCCCGTGGAGACTCACCCCATGACACAGTTTGTAGTGGGGATAAATTCAATGCAAACAGAAAGTGTTTTTGCCAAAAGATATTTTGAAGGCCTTTCCAAGCATGATTTTTGGGATGCCTGTTATGAGGACACTATGAACCTCATTGCTCGCTTGCCACAATTGGCAGCTTACATCTATCGCAGGTCCTTTCACAACGGAGACCACATTGCTCCGGATTCGTCCCTAGACTGGGGAGCCAACTTCGCTCACATGTTGGGAATAGAGGGCGATGACTTTCGGGATTTTCTCCGCCTCTACTTGACCATCCATGCTGATCATGAGGGTGGAAATGCATCAGCACACACCACGCATCTGGTAGGATCTACACTTTCCGATGCCTATAATTCGATGTCGGCCGGAATGAATGCACTGGCTGGTCCTTTGCATGGACTGGCAAACCAGGAAGTGATCAAGTGGATATTCGAAATGTTGGAAAGCCTCGACACTCAATCACCCAGTAAGGAACAGATAGCTGATTTTGTACGACAGACCCTCGATGCCGGCAAGGTTATACCGGGATACGGTCATGCTGTCTTGCGTCAGCCCGACCCCAGGTTTACCGCACAACAGCGGTTTGCCCAACGCAATCTTCAGGATTCGGATATAGTCAATGTGGTATGGAAGCTGTTTGATGTGGTCCCACCCATCCTGGATTCATTGGGAAAAGTAAAAAATCCGTGGCCAAATGTGGATGCACATTCCGGAGCCATCCTGGTACATTATGGCCTGAAAGAGTTCAAATATTATACGGTTTTGTTTGGCGTATCACGTGCACTGGGAGTCCTGTCAGCTCTTTGCTGGAGCAGAGCCATAGGTTTTCCGCTTGAACGGCCAAAATCCGTAACCTCTGAATGGATATTTTCGCAATTTGCCAACTAGGAAATCTATTTACCATGAACATACCTGCAGATCTGAAGTACACCAAAGAACATGAGTGGATCAAACTCGATGAGACGGCTGATGACAAAGTAGTTGCTATAATAGGGATCACTGATTTTGCCCAGCAAGAATTGGGGGAGCTGGTTTATGTGGAGGTCGATACTGTAGATGAATCGCTTGAAAAAGACGAGGTCTTTGGTACCGTTGAGGCTGTGAAAACCACATCTGACCTATTCATGCCGGTCAGTGGCAAAGTGATAGCCTTTAACCCGGATCTGGACGAGTCTGAGGGAGATAATCCCGGTCTCATCAACGACGACCCCTACAAAGCGGGGTGGATTATCAAGATTGAAATTAGTAAGGCTGATCTCCTGGATGAGCTGCTGAGTGCCGAAGAATACAAAGATTTAATTTCCTAAGCCTATACACCAAAAGGTAGCAGGCATACATCTTAATAATAGTTTGTACCGGTTAAGACCCTTCTTTTTCACGGTTATTTGGTCCTGCATTGTTCTAGTGTTGTCCATATTGCCGGGAAAAAAAATCCCAAAAGTGGGATTAGGTTTTTTTGAGCATGCTGACAAGTTGGCACACATGATGGTCTATGCAGTGTTGACGCTTATTCTTGGCTTCGAATTGTTTCGCAGATCAGGGCCATTGACAAGGCGACAAATGCTGTACATCCTGTTGCTAAGTAGCTGGTACGGACTATGCCTGGAAGGAGTACAGGGATTCTTTTTATCAGATCGATTCTTTGAATTTCCTGATATAATTGCTAATATTATTGGCTCTATTGTAGGCATTGTGATTGTTTACATTTTTTATCGTCAAAAACAACATTTATGAATCTTGATATTTCCGTTGACGGGCAAACATTGGTTTTGACTTTGTTCGGAATAATGATTCTAATCGCTGGGTTCATTCTGGTCTTCAGGAACCTTCTTGGAAAGAAGGAAAATGAAGAGCTATCTGAAAAGTACAAGGAAGCGTCCTGGTCATCTCCTCTGATTGGGAGAGCAAAATATCCCGACGTGGATGTTTTCAAATTTACCGGACCACTTTTCAACTTTGGATTGCTGGCTGCCTTGGGCTTGACCCTGTTGGCTTTTAGCTGGACTCAGTTCGATGAAGAAGTATTTATTCCTGAAGATGCGCTGGAATTAGAGGACGATATTGAAATCGAACCTCCCCGGACTGCAGAACCACCGCCACCACCTCCTCCGCCACCTCCTCCTGTAATTGAAGAGGTGCCTGAAGAGGAAATTCTGGAGGAAGAAGAACCAGAGTTTCTCGATCAATCAGTCGAAGAAGAAACATTTATTGAAGCACCAGAACCCGAGGCACCACCACCACCTCCACCACCACCACCTCCACCACCAGAACCTGAGGTGGAAGAGATCTTCAAGGTCGTGGAGCAAATGCCAAGATTCCCGGGTTGTGAAGGCGAAGCTGATGACGCAGCCAGGAAAGCATGTGCAGACAAAAAGATGCTTGAGTTCATCTACAAGAACATTAAGTATCCTGCCATCGCCCGTGAAAATGGTGTGGAAGGTACCTGTGTAGTGCGATTTGTGGTCGATACTGATGGATCCATCAGTAATCCTGAAGTCGTCAGAGATATCGGTGCGGGATGTGGTGATGAAGCCCTCCGTGTGGTAAAACTGATGAATGGAATGGGTGAAAAATGGACACCAGGTAAACAACGTGGTAGAGCTGTGAGAGTACAGTTTAACCTGCCTGTTAAATTCCGTCTTGAATAGAAAAAACGCTTCCAAAAGCAATAAGGAAGGCTGAATCTCACGATTCGGCCTTTTTTTTTGTGGGTTGCCTACCTAATAATTCGTACCAACCAAATCTCTTTCTCCCTTTTTTACGTTATATTGAAAATGAACCTCCTGGTTATGAAACACTTATTTGTCACCTTTCTTTTTTCAATGATCCTTTGCACCACCCTCATGCAAGGTCAAACATCGCGTTTGGCCATGCAATACTTTGAGACCGGTGAATTTGAAAAGGCCGCATCCCTGTTTGAAGAATTGTACGAAAAGGACAAGCGAAGTAATTTCTACTTTGATAAGTATATTGAAAGCCTCCTGGCCATGGAAGATTATTCTACAGCTGAGAGAGTAGTAACCAAAAGACTGAAAAAAGAAAATGATAACCTGGCTCTTTATGTCACACAAGGCAAAATACTGGAGGCCCAGTTTAAGGATGATGAAGCCGAAAAACTCTACGAGAGTGCGATAAAAAAGATGGACTCTGACCGGCTAACCATTATCAAGTTGGGTAACGAGTTTATTAAGATGAGCAAATTTGACCTCGCCATCAAGACCTATGAGAGGGGAGCCAAACTACTGAAAGACGATATCATCTTTTCATACAACCTGGGTGATCTGTATCGCAGGAAGAATGACACGGAAAAAATGATATACTATTTCCTCAATGCGATGGAAAATGAAACCACTCGTATTGATAATGTGAAGTTACTCCTGGAACGTTACCTGACCGCTGATGACTGGCAGGAACTTCAGGTACAATTGTATGAACGTCTCCAGAAGAATCAGGAAAACGTACTTTATACAGAGCTTCTGGCCTGGGTATTCATACAGAATAAAGACTACAAGAACGCCTTACGACAAGTAAAGTCATTGGACCGTAGACTCAGAGAAAACGGCAACCGTGTTTATGAACTCGGCACCATGGCAGTCAATGCACGAGATTATGACGTGGCTATAGAGGCATTTGAGTACATCGTCGACTCCAAGGATCCCATGTCAGTTTTTTACCTGGATGCCAAGAAAGAACTGCTCGACACCAAAAGAGCTAAGATTACTGACGGTTTTGACTACACCAGCGATGACCTGGTTGCTTTAAAGCAAGAGTATGAAGAATTCTTACAGGAATTTGGCAGAAACAAAGCCACCGCCAACATATTGATGGACCTGGCTTCACTGCATGCATTTTATCTCGATGACCTCGAAACCGCCATAGAACTTCTGGAGGAAATGATTGATTATCCGGGAGTCAATCGTTATCTAATGGCCAATGGCAAGATTGAATTGGCAGACTATTACCTGATGAAGGAAGAGCAATGGGAAGCGACCTTGTTATATTCGCAGGTAGACAAAGAATTTAAAGATGACCTTCTGGGTCAGACTGCCCGGTTTAAGAATGCTAAGCTTTCATACTATACCGGAGACTTTCAATGGGCACAGACACAGTTTGATGTATTAAAAGCTTCCACTTCCAAACTTATTGCCAATGATGCCTTGGACCTGAGTGTCTTCATCATGGATAACCTCAATCTGGACACCACGTCCAGACCCCTGGAATTATTTGCCAAGTCCGAACTGCTCATTTTCCAAAACAAATTTGACGAAGCCGAAGATCTTTGGTCAACCATTGCCAATGATTATCCTCAGCACTCACTGAGCGATGACATCCTGTACAAAAGGGCGGAAATGTATACCAAGCTCCGGGATTATGAAAAAGCCGCTCAGATGTACCAGGAGGTCATTGACGTTTATCCGGAGGAGATCCGTGCAGACAACTCCCTTTATGCACTCGCAGGTCTTTATGAAAAGCAATTAAATGACCCTGAAAAAGCCCAGGAGCTTTATGAAAAGCTTTTCATTGATTTCAGTAACAGCACCCTGGCCGTGGAAGCGAGAAAAAGGTACCGGATACTACGTGGCGATTTTGATGAAAACGGTGATCCTGCCCAATAACACTAACATTTTGTGGGAAACACCTCGCAGTTGACAGAATATCCAGGTTTGCTTATAGCCCGTTTGTCCTACCTTTGTACTACTTCAAAATAGTAATACTCATTATGTACCAACTTTCCGAGGAAAATCTGGCAGTCAGGGATGCCGCCCGGGATTTCGCCCAGCAGGAACTCAAACCAGGCGTGATTGAAAGAGACCGCAAAATGCAATATCCGGCAGAACAAGTCCAAGCCATGGCTAACATGGGATTCCTGGGTATGATGACCTCTCCAGAATATGGTGGTGGTGGTATGGACACGATGTCCTATGTGTTGGCTATGGATGAAATTTCCCGGATAGATGCATCCTGTGCCGTGATCATGTCGGTCAATAACTCGTTAGTTTGCTTTGGTCTGGAAAAATATGGCACCAAAGAGCAAAAAGAAAAATACCTTTCCCGCCTGGCACCGGGAACATGGCTTGGGGCATTCTGCCTTTCTGAACCAGAGGCCGGAAGTGATGCCACAAGTCAGCGAACCACTGCCGTTGACCAGGGTGACCACTATCTTCTCAATGGCACCAAAAACTGGATTACCAACGGATCATCGAGTGATATTCACCTCGTCATGGCCCAAAGTGATCCGGAAAAGGGGCACAAGGGAATCAATGCCTTTATTGTGGAAGCAGGTTGGGATGGTGTCAACATTGGTCCCAAGGAGGACAAATTGGGCATTCGTTCTTCAGATACGACCTCCATCACCTATACTGATGTGAAAGTCCCCAAAGCCAACCGGATAGGAGAGGATGGATTTGGTTTCACTTTTGCTATGAAAACGCTATCGGGCGGTCGAATAGGAATTGCAGCCCAGGCCCTGGGTATTGCTACCGGAGCCTATCACCTTTCCCTGGAGTATGCTCAGCAAAGGGAAGCCTTTGGCAAACCGATTGCCAAACATCAGGCCATATCCTTCAAGCTGGCAGATATGGCAACCCGGATTGAGGCGGCCAGGCTCCTAGTATACCAGGCTGCCATTCGAAAAGATCAGGGAAAAGATTATGCGCTTGCCTCATCCATGGCCAAACTCTATGCGGCTGAAACTGCCATGCAAGTAACTGTGGATGCAGTACAGGTACATGGTGGATACGGGTATGTCAAAGAATATCATGTAGAAAGATTGATGAGGGATGCTAAAATCACACAAATTTATGAGGGAACTTCGGAGATACAGAAACTGATAATTTCCCGAGATATCCTTCAGGGCAACCTTTACGTACCAACGATGGTTTAACACATTATGCTCTCAAGATCTTTCCATATCACCAATCTGGCAGGGATTCCGGTCAAGGTCCACTGGACTTTTGGTTTCTTTTTTTTGTGGATAGCCTATACCGGTAATCGGGCAGGTATGGATAGTACCGGCATCTGGATTTTGTGTCTTTTTGCCATTGTACTCTTTGTTTGTGTAGTACTCCACGAACTGGGGCACGCTTTGATGGCACGCAAATTCAAGGTACAAACCAAGGACATTATCATATCTCCCATAGGCGGAGTAGCCAGGCTGCTCAATATGCCTACCAATCCACGTCACGAATTGCTCATTGCCATTGCGGGCCCTGCAGTTAACCTGGTGATAGCAGTTGTACTTGGTTGAATTTTGTTGCTATTTACTAAAAATGGCCTGCTACCTACGGGCGATCCCGCACGGGTGTTCAATGACGTACGTAATTTCTTACCCGCACTGTTTATCCTCAATACCGTGCTGATCATCTTTAATCTTATCCCGGCTTTTCCGATGGACGGTGGACGAATATTCAGATCGCTGCTTTCCATGCGTCTGGGACGTGAAAAAGCTACCCGGATTGCATCAATGTTTGGACAGATCATAGCCGTAATCTTCCTGATCTGGGGCGTTTACAGAGGCGATTTCATCCTTTCCTTTATTGGTGTCTTTGTCTTCTTTTCTGCTGCCAATGAGTTTCGTATGGTCAGGGCGGATCATCTGCTGACCAGGACCAGGGTGCAGGATATATTACGAACCAATTACACCCGCATCTATGCCCAAGATCCCATGCAGAAGGCCATTGACATCTTAGGGCAGGGCAGTGAATCTGATTTTATCGTGGTCAATCAATGGCATCAAATGGTAGGCGTACTCCACGAAGAATTTATCCGAGAGGCCGAAAAGAAAAAGGATACGGAAGTTCATGTCCGGGAATACATGAGCCCTAATTTTGAAGCCGTACCGCTAAACCTTGACCTAAAGCACCTGTTTCATCTCTTTCAAACCAATGGCTACTCCATCATTCCGGTATTTAGTATTGGCAACATGATAGGTGTAGTTGATCGCAAGACATTAAATGATTATATTAGAAACAACACCAGTATTTGGCAGAACTGGCGAACCCGTTAGTTGTTTCGACAATGAAAAATTACTATCTCTTTCTATTCCTCCTGCTGTTTGGGACTGACCTTAATGCCCAGGATTTCAGAGGGTTGTTTGATGTGATCAATGATGAAGATTCTGTTCATATTGAGATATCGACCAACTTCAAGACTTTTCTCAAGAAGAAAGATGATTACCAGGAGGCATCCATGAAAATCACAGCCGATGGGAGTACCGTAATCCTGGATACCATCATCGAAATTCGAACCCGGGGAAATTCGAGAAAGTCCATCTGCTACATGCCTCCCTCCAAGATCAGGATCAGTAAGGACTACCTTGCCGCGAGGGGGTTAAAAACCTATCCCACCCTCAAAATTGTCAACTCCTGTTCCTTTAACAACCTGGCAGAGGAATATGTGATGAACGAACTACTCCTTTACAAGATGTATTTTGCTCTAACCGATCGCTGCTACAGAACCAAAAAGGTTTCGCTCACATACACAGATAGTGAAGGCAAGAAAAAGCCGGCTGAATTTGACGGGTTTATCATCGAGCACGAAGACCAGTTGGCAGACCGGCTCAATGGCGAAATCTATGATGCCGAATTTGCCAATACCAGGATATTTGACCACGAAAGTTATTTACTCTTCACCATGTTTCAGTACATGATAGGCAATACCGATTGGAAGGTCCTCAACAGGCACAACATGGCCATTGTCAAAGTCGAAGCTGACAGAACCTGCTACCCAATTGCCTATGACTTTGACTATTCGGGCATCATCAATGCATCCTATGCCGTACCCAATGAAAAAGTACCCATTAAGGCTGTGACCGAACGATTCTACCTGGGACCGTGTCAGACCGAAGATGAGGTCAAAAAAATGTGTGCTCTGTTCCTGGATAAGAAAGATGTGATCTATCAATTAGTGGCGCAGGCAGATCTGGACGAAAGGAGAAAGAATCAATGCCAGGGATATCTTGAGGACTTCTATACCGAATTGGAGAACGAAAAACTCGCCCAACGCATATTTACCAATTGCATTGATTACTAACTACTATTCCTGGTCAAACTGCACTTCTCCCTTTGGATAGTACTTATTACACAGGATGGTTTTCCTTCTTTGTCCGGGAAAATCAACATGCAGCACGTTCCGCTGGTTGCTAAATTCCTCAACGAACACAGTGTTGTGAACCTCTACTCTGCTAACCAGGTCGGGTTGATAGGTCTCAGCTACTTTTAGCGAAATGTATACGGTCATTTCTTCAGTTCTGACCTTATCGACTTGCACAGAGACATTCTCTCCATTAAAAAAGAGCTGAAAGTGTTTTGCCAGGTATTTCCTTACATCACTTTTCCGGGGTAGAAAAGCAATAGATTCATCATAATTATATTCCGACTCGATAACACCCATCACCACCAGGTAATCATCAACAAAAACCCGGAGGTCGAGCACATACTGTGCTTTCTCAGCATCATAACTCAGGTTAGCCACACTCATCTTGAGGGGATGACCGGATAGTCCGTTAAGAGGAAGCACCAAAAAGGCCACCAGGGTCATTAACCCAATAAGGCTTCTATAATCATAATGAGGGAAACCCCTGCTCCAGCACCTGAAATGAATAAATTCCAATCTCTGTGTCGTATTTTGAACAACCGGTCGAGCACATAATACAGTGCAAAGAATATCACTACTATCAATAGTTGTCCCAATTCCAAACCGACATTAAAGGCAAAGAGTTCAAGCACGATGCCTTCACCTCCGGTCAAGGCACGAAAAAAATTGGAAAAGCCCATGCCGTGAATAAAACCAAAGAACAAGGCCAGCCAGTAGTTGGCATGAACAGACCGGGCTCCCTTTCTATCTGCTGAAACCGAGACATTATGAATAGCGGTCAAAAAAATGGTGATGGGAATGGCTGTTTCAACCAATTGCTGGGGAATATTTATGATATTGAATGCCGACAGGGCAAGGGTAATACTGTGACCGATAGTAAAGGCAGTCACGAGAATGAGGATCTTTTTCCAGGACCGCCATGAATAAAAGGCACAAAGCGTGATAATGAACAGCATATGGTCATAAGCTCCCAAATCGGATATGTGCTCATAACCTAACTGCAGATATACTGAAAATTGATCCATAATTTAGATGGTCTTTATCTTCGTACTTGACATGTGTCAGAGTACTGGTTTTTTGAAAGCCATGAAATATAAGTTTTTTCTCATAGCTCTTTTGATTATTCCCGTGCCTGGAACAGCACAGTGGAGGTCCGCTACCCTGAATGCAGACCTTAGCATCCGTATTGATTCCATTTCTGCCCCTGCTACCTACCGTGATTTGTCCAGATCAGCCAGTAGTCCGGTATTGAAAGAAGGATTTCCCAAGATATTTCCGGCCCACCCTGCTTTCAAAAACTTCCGCAATGTCACCCTGGCTGATCTCGACCGGGATGGTGCCGATGAAATCATCGTAGGAGTCGCCAATCAGCTCCATGTCTTCAGAGACGACTCAATATGGTGGTCACAATCACTGTCAGGATTGGCGAGGTTTCCGGTGGCTGTGGGCGACATTGATCTGGATTCAGAACCTGAGATTGTAGTACTGACGGGATTTAACAATCAGCCGGGACAAGTCTATGTCTTTGCCTATGAAGGCGAGGTAAAAACGGGTTGGCCGCGATCCTTTGACGGGCGCTGGATGATTTCTTCCCCGGCTCTGGGCGACATGAACCAGGACGATACCCTGGAGATCATTTGCAGTGACCTGGAAGGAACTATGGGTCAGGTGCATATTTTGCAGCATGACGGCACCACCTACAACGACGAATGGCCGCTCACTTTACCTGACATTCCGGCCGTAACTCCCAGTATCGGCGATCTCAACGATGATCGCAGGACTGAATTGGTCGTCGCCAGTACACGTGAATTGTACGCTTTTGATGGTGCGGCAGGAATCAGTAGTGGCTGGCCCTGGGCCAACGGCTTAAGCAAATTCAGTTTTCAGTCACCCATCCTGGCTGATGTGACGCATGATGGCCAACTGGAAGTGGCTATCGCGAGCCATGGAGACCTGCCTCAATTCATGTTGCTGAATGCACAGGGTGAATACCTGCCAGGGTGGCCTATTCCTGTGCCACAGGGTTCTTGGACATTTCATACTCCTACCGTCATCATGTATGAAGAAGCTCCGTTAATCCTCACAGCGAGGCCCATATCTCATACTTCAAGGGACATGTTATATGCCTGGCGAAAGGACGGAAGTGCACTGCCCGGATTTCCGCTGGAAAAAGAAGGTGGCCTGGAAGGAGTGATTACCGTAGCGGACCTGGATAACGACCTGGAGCCGGAAATCCTGTTTCCGAGTAACCTTTTTGACCCCGAAGGGTATGGTTTTATTCATGCCTACGAGCTGGATGGATCAGGAGAAATGGATGGATTCCCGATTCGGCCATATGGATTGACCTACATGAATGGAGCAACAATCGGAGATATTGACGGAGATCAGCGAATGGATTTGGTGGTATTGAGTTATACCGAGCATCAATCTGAAGACGACACTACCTACTTATATGCCTATGAACTGGAAGTACCGATCTCGGAAGAAAATGTATTGTGGTCAACCTACAAGGGAAACAACCTTCGAAATGGAAGGATATCTCTGCCGCAGTCAACTCCGGTGAGGGAAAATTTGGATGCCAGCATGACGCTTTTTCCTAACCCTGCCCATGGTTTTCTCTTTCTGGAGGGGGGAGAAAGCCTGGTGACTCAATGGTCGGTGATAGATGTTATCGGAAGAATCCTACAGTCACAGAGTTATGACAACCCCCGGGATCGGGTGAGGATTGAATTTGAGGGCAATATGACTCCGGGTGTGTATTTCCTGCGGGTCAATGTGAAAGGTTTAGACTCTCCAATTAATATGAGGTTTATTCATCAGTAGGGCACCTGGGAGTATCCAACTACAAGATATTGGTTTGATGTTGCAAACTTCGTATGTGTATAGCGATAACATTGAGTCACTATACTTGAAGGTGACCTTACAGGCCACATCAATGGGCATCATTTAAATGGGGCGTTGCCCCATTCTACCAGGTCCAGACCTTTCAGGCCTGGTATCCTAACCCATAAGATCCACTTGAAAATAGATGGTAAGCCTGAAAGGCTTAGTTCTAAAAACCCAAAGCGCAGCTTTGGGATTCAGGACATCGATCTTGAGCCCTGTATGGGCGTGTTCCTTTTCCCGATTTCAGTAGGCGCTAAACAGGTACCAAACTTCAAACAACGGATTTCATAGAGATGAAAGAGAAAAGCCCGTTATTTCCTGCGAAGATCAAACTTAATCAGACCTCCATCAATTTCGGCTTTGACCAGATTGCCATCCTGATAGTGATAATGGTTTACGTGACCATCCGAATCTGTCTTTTTATAAGAATGGTCACCAACTGGTTCTATAGTCTGCATCTCACCCGGTATTTCTGCGAAAAGGGAGGTTACTCCAACGGGCTCTTCAAACATAAGCATCCCGGAGGTATAGGTAATCCGCTCATCTATGTAGGTCTCTCCACTGTGGTATCTCTCCACGTGATACTTGTTACTCACCAAGTCTACCTCGGTCTGCGCATGTATCTTGTTGTTGTATAGCAAGGTAGCTTTTGAACTAACCATATGTGCATCAGAATACATGACTTCAAAATCATAGCTGACGACCACCTTGATAAGCACCCTGGTTTCGATTCTGGAGTCATTACCATAAATAGTGGTACTGCCATCCTTCTTCCTCGTCGCATTCAATACACCTACCACCTTGTCATGTAGAACAACTTCAAAACTAAGATCTGCTTCCAATGGCTCATCAACAAGTACAAAAGGGGTCAACAACCAGTAAAAAAGGAGAAAGCCAATCATAAATTATTTTCAGTGCATTGCAGAACTCAAATCTGCCCCCGCGTTAGGAGCATTTTAAAGCTTTCTTGCATATAGTTAACAGGATTTTAAGTTAATCAATATCTGCTGGTACGACTAACTATAAAACCAGTCGTTATGAAAACAACTATACTTTTCTGCATTGGATTGGCCATAGCCATGACCTCCTGCACCTCAGTAGAAAAAATGGTAGATCAGGGAGACTTTGATTCAGCGATCCACAAATCGCTGCGAAAACTGGCCGGGAAAGAAAAGCTGAAGGAAAAGTACGTTTTAGCAGCTGAGGAAGCTTTTCGCAAAATCACAACTCGCGATATGGCTAGAATAGAAACGCTAAGGGGGTCGGAGCAGTCAAAAGCCTGGAGGGAGATTATATCAATCTACGAAAGGATCGGTAATCGCCAGGAAAAAATAGCTGCCTTCCTGCCCCTGATATCCAGGGACGGTTATAAAGCCAACTTTTCCTTCGTTCGCACCACAACGTTGCTGCCAAGTGCCATTGACCGGTACCTTGAATTGGTGTACAACGAGTCTATGGTCCATATGGATCGAGCCCGCGTAGGCTCAAAATTGTCAGCTCGAGATGCTTTTCATCACCTCGACAAGCTGTGGGCATTTACTACTGATTACAGGGATGCATCCACCTTGCAGAGTGAGGCGGCACAGCTTGGCATACAACACGTCTGGATCAGAGGCCACAATCTCACCCCATTCGAATGGACGGCCACCCAACAAAAACGACTATTGAACAACAACTTCAGAGACCATCAATGGATCAAATATCACTTTTCCAGGCCTGCGATGGAACACCAGACACTAACCATGGTGTTTACGCGCTTTGAAGCAGGCCCCGAGCAGTGGTCTGAAAATCGATATGAAGAAGTCAGGAAGATCCGTGACGGATACAATTATGTACTGGATGAAAATGGTAACGTAAAAAAAGATTCACTGGGTAATGACATCAAGGTCAAAGCCTACAAGAAAGTTTACGCCAGAGTCCTGGAAGTACACCAGCAAAAAGAAGCCTACCTGGACGGTGAACTCATATTTAATGAAGGCACTATGATGGAGGAAATAATCCCGTTTAACCTCCATGTTGGATTTAACCACCGGTCAGCCACGTTTCAGAGCGACAAGAGAGCACTGGACAGTGATTCCAGGCAGTTTCTCAATCATGTACCCCTGCCCTATCCTTCGGATTACGAACTCTTTGACCAGGCACTTGACAAAGCAATCCCTGTTATCGGGAAAAAAGTTGATCAAGACCTATTTACGGAGTTTGAAAACAGGTATACGATGACAGCGTCGACGATGTAGTGTATTGAACTTGATGATAGGTCCAGCATCATAATGGCACCACCAAATTGAGGGTGACCCTACAGGCCACTATATCTGACACCATTCAAATGGGGCGTTGCCCCATCCTATCAGGTCCAGACCTTTCAGGCCTGGCAATCTAAATACATATTGGCATAAGCCCAGATTTTGTAAGAGGGCTTATGCCATGAGAGTCAAAGATGCCTGGCCGCCAGGCAAAATGCTACATGTGCTTTTTAACCCGGACTATGCAATAGGCCTTTCTATTACCTGCCTGCGCTACCGCTATGGCAGACCCACCAGAGGTGGAGACAGCAGGCGAGCCAAATATGCCTGGCCGGCTGCGTCATTCCCGCCCGACCGGATGGTCATTCGGGCATGGCAGGCAAGTTGCAAATACGGGCACATAAGCCCTTTTTGACCCCGAGGACTCGAGGCCCCCGCCTTTGACTGGGATGGTGGCCATGGCCTACCCACCCGCTTTCGCGCCCGTCTGGCCAGTCGGACAGGGTTCCCATCATTTCGAGCACTGTCGTACTCGACTCTGCGAGATCATTCGGTCATGAGTCAAAAAGGTCCTTGGAGCACTGCGTCCTACATGGCCCGTCTTTATTACTTATTTGGCTCTCATAACAAAATCCCTTTACAATCCCGGTGCAATGGAGGGTAAACCTGAAGGGCTTAGTTCTAAAAACCCAAAGCACAGCTTTGGGAAGCAAGATATCTGACTTGAGCCCTGTAAGGGCGTATTCCCTTCCAGGACATGGCCACCTTCACCTTTTTCCACCTGAATCACCAGATCCGACTACTAACCTCCCAGCTCCCGATCCAAACTGGATATCACCCCAATCGCCATTTCATAGATTTCCTGCATTTTCTCGGTCTTGCTGATGTGGGCGTAAAGAGCCAGGTCACATTGATCCAGCAGAGTAAGTACCTGGTCGCGAAGTTCATCTTCAAAGCCACGCTCGCTCAGCACCTTAGCGATATGGTCCCGGCTCAACTCAGCGACGGGTATGTCCAGTTTGTATGAAATGAAATTCTTGACACTAAAGGCAATTTCCTCAAAAAAGGATGAGTGATTCGACTCGTCCATGTATTCCCTGGCCTTTTCAAGACGGGCCCTGGCAATTTCGGAGTGATCAGTCACTTCATCGGCTGCATCATTCCTGGTCTTATTTCGTACAAACAAAAAGAGGAATCCTAGTAAAGGAAGTGATGCAGTTGCCCAATACCAGGGTTGCAAAATGATCGAGCTGCTGACACGGTTCAGCCTGGTGCTATACATGATCGGTCTCAAAGAGCCATCTTCCGTCGTTGCCAGTTCATGATCTCCCCGGCTTGATGACAGTCCTTTTCCCTGCCTGATGGTTACCCGGAAGCTATCCGTATGGGTTCTGTATTGATTCGATTTCGGGTCAAAATAGGTAAAGGATGGTGTCAGGGCATAAGTTCCGGGTTCAGTCCCGGTAATAAGGTATTCAATGGTTTTAACTCCTCTGACCGAGTCGGTGGCATTAATCATTTTCTCGTCGCGGATCCTGGGCTCATACTGATCGAAAACTTCGGGCAAGGTTAATTCCGGAGGGCGGATCGTCTTAACATCTCCACTGCCAGTGACCTGCAACTGCAGCGTGATCGCATCGTCTGTAGAAGCCTCCTGGGAGGATATTCTAAACCGGGCATCAAAGCTGCCAACTGCCCCGGCAAACTCCGGTGGTGCTCCATCATAGGCAGAACGAACGTGCAGGGTAACAGCATTGGATGTGAGGTTTTTGGTCTGCAGACTGAAGTTTGAGAAAAAACTCCGCCGCCTTCCATCACTGGACGGTATACCAATTCTTACCACTAAAGGATCTATTTCGATGATGCCGCTTTGCTGTGGAAAGACAGAAACCTTCCTCAACACTTTGGTGGTGTATTGTTTTCCTCCTATAACCTCCCGGGTTACCGGTTCGCGATAGGCATCCAGCAATTGGCTAAAACATCCATCGTAGCTGCTCTCTTTGATGACGTTGTAATTTTCAATATTAACCTGGGTATAGATCTTATACCTGATGGTCACCTGTTGTCCTATATAAACTCCGGTGGTATCCAGCTCCGCTCTCAAGAAGATCCTTGACGCATCTCCGCTCTTTGCAGCCGCCATTTCGTCTTTGCCTTTCACTACCTCCACGGAAAGAGCGTTGGATCGCAGTGTATTTCCCTTCACGACAATCGTAGCACCTTCAATGGTAAACTTTCCTGGCTTCGTTGCCTGCAGCATGTAGGTAAAACCAATCGAAGTTGAACTCTTTCCATTGATGAACGTAGACCTGTAAGACTGAGACGGACCACTAACTACCCGGAAGGATCCAAACGAGGGCGGCTGAAAGTTATCGCCTTCTCCATTCTCAAGGGTAAAAGATACTTCGAATGTTCCTCCCTCCACTACCTGACGTGCATCAGTAGTAGCCTTGAAGTTAACCTGGGCTTCGAGCGATAAGGTCAGAAATGCAAAAATGAAAAGACAATATCTAGTGAGCATCCCTATATCTTGGTGACTTTCAACTTCTTCTTTTTTGCCGGTGGTTGCACCTGCGGACCTCCAAACCAGCCCGGAAACTGGGCCTGGTTGTCGTCAGAAAGAAAATGGTTTTGCTCAATGCCCTCCGGGTTGGGCAGACAAAAGATCTCCATGGGACTCGTCTCCCAGGTTTTTTCATCGGTCACGTAGAAGGCCGGAGGCAAAAATAAAACTCCCGGTTCTGTGGGCCTGAGAACATAACTATAACTCGACGACTGCGAAGTGACACCATTGACAAATTGCATGCGATTGGTCTGGTTTGGACCACGTATGACATCGAATCCATCGAAAGAAGGAGGTTCAAATGAGCCACTGATGTTTTGAGCCGAATACCTGATTTCAAACACATTTCCATGATATACAGAATCAGAACTAATCTCTATCTGAAAAGCCTGGTCCTGAGCCATCAATGCTCCTCCACTCAGTACACTGAGGAACATCACCAATCGAATCACTTGTAACAATTGCATTTTCATGATTACCAATCTTTACTGTTCTTAGGTTTTCCTGCTTCTTTATTTCTCAGCTTTTCCTGTACCTTTTTGTCTTCCTCATCAATAATTTCCAACAGCTGCATAGCCTGTTCCTTGGAGAGTTTTTGCTCCATTTCTTCCTGCGACTGTTGTTCCTGTTCACTATCTGATGACTGCTGCTGTGGCTGCTGTTGTTGTTGCTGGTCTTGCTGTTGCTGCTGCTCTTGCTGGTCTTCCTGATCCTGATTCTGATCTTCCTGCTGTTGCTGCTGTTGCTGCTGCTGTTGTTCCTGCATTTTGAGTTGTTGTAAGGCCATCAACAGGTTTTGCTTGGCCTCAAGGTCTGCAGGATTGGTCATCAGTGCCTGTTTATAAGCATTGACACTTTCGTCATACTTTTCATTCAGAAAATGCGCATTACCCAGGTTGTAATAGGCTCTCGACTTCTGCTCCGGATCAGTCATGGACTCGGCAGCCTTTTGATATTCACGGGCAGCTTCTTCATAACGATTCTGGTTATAAATGGCGTTGCCGAGGTTAAAATTGCCTTTTTCATCTCCGTCCAGGATATTAGCCTTGCGATAGTCTTCTTCAGCATCCTGGTACGAATCCCGGTCATAACTCTTATCGGCATTGCGACGCAAGTCATGAGCCTG
The DNA here is from genome assembly GCA_030433135.1 of Bacteroidia bacterium. Lineage (GTDB taxonomy): Bacteria > Bacteroidota > Bacteroidia > Chitinophagales > Saprospiraceae > JABDMH01. The sequence goes on from JAUILF010000004.1 coordinate 21,468, forward strand.
CCCCTTTGATTGTGCAGCAGCAGAACCAACTAACAGCAGGCCCAAAAACCCGGTCATCAGTACTTTACTTAATGCGTGCATACAAAGTTTCTTTTATACTAAGGTTGCTATTCAATAACCATTGCAAAATCAGCAACACAACGGCTCCACCCAGAAATAACTGGAAATAACTTTCATACGAAGTAAAGGAGCGCTCCTCAAATTCCTCCTTCTCCAGATTTTCAATCTTATTATCTAATGCATTTAAAATCGTTGTTGTTCCATTAAGGTAAAAATATTCGCCTCCACCTACCGACGCCAGTTCATTAAGCAGCGTTTCATTCAATGAAGTACGGACTGGCTGACCCTGATTATCGCGTTTCCAGTCCTGACTTCCCCGAGTCTGGATGGGGATAAACGATCCTTCAGCGGTTCCAACTCCCACGGTAAAGATCAGCATCCCATCATCCTGGGCGGCTCTTGCTTTCTCAATGGCTTCAGCATCGTGGTCCTCGCCATCAGAGATGATAATCAGGGTGCGGTGAAACTTTGGATCACCGGTAAAGCCCTCTGTTGCCTTGTCAATGGCATCCCCCAGTGCCGTGCCCTGGGTAGCTGCCATTCCAGGGTTGGCTGATCGAACAAATATTTGCGCTGCGGCATAATCAGTGGTCAATGGCATCTGGAGATAGGCATTACCGGCAAAAAGGATCAGCCCTATCCTTTCTCCTTTCAATTCTTCAATAAGATCGAGGGTAAACTTTCTCGCCAACTCCAACCTGCTGGGAGCCACATCCTCACAGTACATACTGTTGGATATATCCAGTGCAATGAAAATATCTGTACTTCGGGTCTTTACCTTTTCGCGTTTGGCTCCCCATTGTGGATTAGCCCAGGCAATAATCAGCAATGCAAAAATGAGCAGAGTCAGGATCTGAGACCATTTTCGCTTACGGGCAGACTGAAACACAGTAATCTGACGAATCAAACCCATCTCTCCGAGTTTACTTCCCTGTTTTTGATACCATATCCAGGACAAGTAGAGCAGCACCACCAGGGGCACCAGTCCCGCCAGGTAGATCAAATAATAATCGTGCTCAAATCGAAACATATTCAGTCCTTATGGATACGTTCTCAGTAAAGTCAAACTCAACACCATATGCAAAACAAAGAGGATGATGCCCAGCCGCAAAAAGACGCCAAATTCATCACTATAGCGTTTAAACGTAGTGACCTCCCTTTCTGTTTTTTCTAATTGATCAATCTCATCATAGACCAGTGCCAGGCTTTCTTCTGACGTAGCACGGAAATATTTACCTCCCGTGATTTCAGCTATTTGTTGCAGGAGTGGCTCATTAATCATGACCCGGGCATAATCAAAGACATAACTGCCGTCAGAGCGCTTGCCCTGGGGTGTAAGTGCCATCCCCTTGCTGCCCACGCCGATGGTATAAACCGTCTGTCCCAGTTCGCGCGCCATCTCAGCAGCAGTGAGAGGCTTGATATAGCCGGTATTGTTATCACCATCGGTCAACAGGATGATCACCCGGCTTTTGGCCTCACTATCCTTCAGCCGGTTGACAGCAGTAGCCAGCCCCATCCCGATAGCAGTTCCCTCTTCCAGGAACCCGCATTGCAATTGAGAAAGAAACCTCTTCACAATACGATGGTCACTGGTCAGCGGACACTGTGTAAAACTTTCTCCGGAAAAGACAACCAGGCCAATGTGGTCATCTACCCTCTTGGTGACAAATTCTGCCGCCACTCTTTTACTGACTTCGAGTCTGTCAGGGCTAAAATCCTTGGCCAGCATACTGCTGGATAAGTCAAGTGCCAGGACAATGTCAATGCCTTCTGCAGTCACCTCTTCTTCCTTCAGGGCCAGCTGAGGCCTGGCCAGGGCCAGGATAAACGAAGTCAGGGCCAGCCAAAATAAGATGGGCAAATACCGCACCGCCCTGGCCCTTAATGTAGCCGCACCAAACCCTTTTACCGTAGACACCTTGAGCGAAGGCAAACGATGCTCCCCATAGAAGTGATAGTAGACCATGAGCGGTATGGCTACCAACAATGTCAGAAACCACGGACTTTCAAATTCGATATTTGTTATAAAGTCAATCATCTGAGTCTTCTACAATAACGGTTTCTTCGACTTTTGTTCTAATGACAAATTGCTCCGCTTTTTCCATGAAAACCGAGTGTATATCCACCTCCGGCTGTGCTTTGGCAAATTTGATAAGGTCAGCCATGTTCAGGATCTGATCCAGGTCTGACATCAATTCAGCACTTAACTCTTTACTTTTCAATCCACCAAGTATTTCTCCTGTAGTCATCTCCAGCGCCCGGATTTCAAATCTATCCTCAATGTAGGCCCTGATTATATGGGTAAGCTCTGACTGATATTGTTTGATTTCACCTTGCTGCCATAGCTTCTTTTTCTTTAGAATGGCTAATTGCTGCAACGCCGTTTCATGGGCCGGCACAGGCACTTCTATCACTTCCGGCTCCTTTTGAGCCGCTTTTTTACGTAGGAAGATCAAGCCAATTAAGAGAAGTCCCAGCGATACGGCAATGATATAAGGAATAAAATCCCGTATGGTAAGAGGCTCCTTCAAAATGGGTTTTATCGGGACCAGACCTGTAGAATCCACCATAACCGCATTGACTTCGAGTGACAACTGATTTGAATAAGCTGTGTCCATCATTCCGCCCCTGCGATAAGGTAACTTCAGTGGAGGTAACTTGATGTAGCCGGTATCGAAGACGGCAAAAACCACCCTCTGTTCGTATGCACCGGAACCAGCGGGCTGCCAGGGCTGAACATCCAAAGGCGCAAACCCGAGTTCTCCCCATGATGCAAAACTCACTGAGTCTGGCACAAAGTCAGACTGCCCTCTGGCTTCAATCCACAAGGTCCGCTGATCACCAATGAGCATCTGGTTGCTATCCACCCTGCATTGCAGATCCACCTGTGCCCACAGGGACTGGCAAAACAGGGCCATGAATAACATATACACCAACCTACAACTCATCTTGCCCGTTTTTTAAAAAACCGATGTAGAGCGATAATGTAGGATTCCCTTGATTCCAGATTGATGATATCTGCCCCGCTCTTATTAAACAGTGAAGTCAGTTCTGCTTCTTTCCTGGTAAACGCCTCTTCATGATTTGAACGAATAGTCTCGCTGGAAGAATCCAACAACATTTCTTCTCCGGATTCAGAGTCAATGATTCGAATCAAACCGGCGTTGGGCAAAGTTTTTTCAAAGGGGTCATAGATGTGCATACCGACGATATCATGTCTTCTTGCTGCCACCTGTAAGGGTTGCTGAAATGAAGGGGCAATGAAGTCACTCAATAGAAAGCAAATGCTCTTCTTTTTCACCAGGTTGTTAAAATATTGTAGTGCATCTCCAATATTGGTAGTTGTACCTACAGGTTTGCTATCTACCAGTTCTCTGATAATTCGCAGGATGTGCTTGCGCCCTTTTTTAGGGGGAATATACATCTGTACTTCATCAGCAAATAAGATCAAACCCACCTTGTCATTATTACTGATGGCTGAAAAAGCCAGCACGGCACAGATTTCGGTGACCAGATCCTTTCGCAAATACATTTGAGTACCAAAAAACGATGACGGACTCAAATCCACCAACAACATGACCGTGAGCTCCCTTTCTTCCTCAAAAACCTTGACATGCGGAATACCGGTCCTGGCAGTCACATTCCATTCAATGTTGCGTACATCATCACCATATTGATAATCACGTACTTCACTGAAGGACATACCTCTACCTTTAAAGGCACTATGGTACTCTCCGGAAAAGAGTTCCTTACTGATGCCCTTCGTCTTGATTTCAATCTTTCTGACCTTCTTAATCAGCTCGCTTGTATCCATAAGTTCAGGTCAATTGGCCTCTTCAGATCAGGGTACTTCTACTGTATTTAGAATTTCTCGAATGATATCTTCCTGAGATATATTCTCGGCCTCAGCTTCATAGGTGAGACCAATTCGGTGTCGTAATATATTTTCACAAACCGACCTCACATCTTCAGGAATCACAAACCCACGTCTTTTGATGAAGGCATGTGCTTTGGCAGCAAGACCCATATTAATAGTAGCTCGGGGACTGGCACCATACTGGATAAGTAGTTCCAGGTTCTCAAGCCCAGCATCCCTGGGCTGCCGGGTGGCAAAGACGATATCGAGAATATACTGTTCGATTTTGTCATCCATATACACTTTGCCGACCGTCTTTCGGGCCCGTAATACATCCTCCGGACTTATCCTGGTCTCGATCTTACCAAAAGACTCTTCATTGAGGTTGCGACGTAAAATCTCTCTCTCCTCCTCCTTGCTGGGATAGTCGATATTTACCTTCAACATAAAACGATCCACCTGTGCTTCAGGCAATGGATAAGTACCTTCCTGTTCAATAGGGTTTTGCGTAGCTAGTACCAGGAAGGGTTCTTCCAGCTTGAATGTCTCATCTCCAATGGTCACCTGCCTTTCCTGCATGGCTTCTAGCAGGGCGCTTTGCACTTTAGCCGGGGCCCGGTTAATCTCGTCAGCCAGAATAAAATTGGCAAAAACCGGCCCTTTCCTTACCGTAAAATCCGACTCGCTCGGATTGTAAATAAGTGTTCCTATAATATCCGCAGGTAAGAGATCGGGTGTGAACTGAATTCGACTAAAGTCACCATGTACAGCAGAAGCCAGGGTCTTAATAGCAAGGGTCTTTGCCAGTCCGGGTAACCCTTCGAGCAATACATGTCCCTTCGTAAGCAACCCAATCAGCAGTTGCTCCATCATCTTTTCCTGGCCCACAATCACCTTCCCCGTCTCCGAAAAGAGGTCATCGATAAATGCACTTTCTATATATATCTGCTTGTTTAAAGCTTCAATATCAAGGGCTGGTTGCATGGTTAATAGTTTAAATCTAAGTTATGATCAGCTTGTTTTCCATTTGAAGGGCGTAAAATTGGTAATTTTTACCCAGAATCCACAAATAATACCGACCCACCGGCTTGAGATGATGCACTTGTTTAACGTAGATTTAACCGGATCAGTGCTTCCCGGTTTACTTATTCAGTTGGCTTTGGCCTGCTTATCTATGCAAATGCTGTCAGCACAGCAAACAAATAAACAGGTCGCCAATACGCACATCAATGAACTTCGCAACGGCACCCTGGTTTTTATCATTCCCTCTTACGGCCAAAAGATTGAGGTTTTACAAGATCTTTTGCTGCAAAATGATCTCAGTGAAAAAGAGAGAAAAAGGACCGAGAAGGTCCTGCAGAGGACACAGTCGGAGCAGGACAGCTTCGCTACAGCTCTACGCCATGCAGTAGATCTTGAATACCATTTTTCGGCATACGCTTTTGAAAAGGCAGACTCAACTCCACTGCACAACAATACAGAAGGGCTGCAGCAACCATTTTACTATGTTAAAAGGGGAACGACGGAAAGTGGTGCTGATGCCTTGTTAATCATGGATGATTCGGGTAACACCCTGGAAAAGCCCTTTCCCTATTATGTCCGGTTGGTCAAGGTGTCAGCCATTTTCGACTCCTTTTTTGGAGTGGCAGAGTACGAATGGAAGGATCTTAGCAAGGTTATCAATAAAATGAATCGGAATCTGCACAAGTTCTATGGTATTAAACCCGAGTAAGCATACTCAAATGCCTACTTCCATGCTATCGATCGTATCAACACCTGGAACCTTGATTCCAATCGTGTCAACCTGTGGTTCAAAGTGAGGTCTTGATGGCTTAAGTGGCTTTGGTGGCCGGGTCAGAGAATCTAACCTCACACGTATCGGGTTTAATCTCAAGAGACTATCGGCCGTTCTACTGGCATCTTCCCACATCTTATCCCAACATCTTTGTTTTTCAGCGGCTATGAATACGTCGAGTTTGGCCTGAACTCTTTCCTGGATCAGCTGTTCAGCCAATTCATCCCGGTTGCCACCACATCCGATCACAAGTATAATGATGCTAACCCAGAAGATCCTATTCATTTAGCTCTAGAATTTGTCGTATTTCAGCCATTCTCGCCTCCATCAAAGAATCCACTATAGGTTGAAAATGAACTTCTCTGTAAGCCTCACATGAGTCTGCTAATTGCAGTGTCCATTCTTTTCTGGACGTGATAAACAAAGAATCAATGCGCTTTAGCTCCTCGGTTTGAAGGAAAATTTCTTTGGGACCACAACTACACAGAAAGAGGACCGCCACGAGCAGGTACAAGGTCATACGAGGGTTGTATGGCTCTGTATAAATCCGGCCAGAATGAAAAAGCTTCATGAGGAAACCACAAGTTTAAAGCCTACTGAATGCACGTTTTCGATAATGATTTCAGGGTCCGAAGATAAATATTTACGCATTCGGCTGATGAATACATCCAGGCTGCGACCCATGAAATAATCGTCCTCACCCCATATCTCAATTAAAATGTCAGACCTCTTACAGATCTGATCCTTGTTTTGCAAAAGTAAATGCAGCAGGGCACCCTCTCTTTCGGTAAGCGTTTTCTGATCCGTAGGAGAGTGTAGTTTGAGGTTGGAATGATCGTACTCAAAATGACCAAAGACAAACCGGTTTCGATCATCTGGCCCACTAACTTTATGGCGCTTCAGAAAGACACGTATCTTATAACTTAGTTCTTCTATACTAAATGGCTTGGTGACGTAGTCGTCTGCACCCAGTGCAAAACCTTTGAGCCGGTCTTCTTTCATAGGCTTGGCACTGAGAAACAGGATGGGTACTTCCTGATTTCGTTTGCGAATCTCCTCTGCCAGGGTAAAACCATCGACCCCTGGTAACATGATATCCAACACAGCCAGGTCAAAATCAAGATCCCTGATTACTTCCATGGCACTGGTTCCATCCGAACAATGAATGATTTGGTATCCGTTTCTTTCCAGATTATCCCTGGTGATGAATCCCAGGGTTTCATCGTCTTCAACATACAGTATTTTGGCAGGTTGTATTTCTTCGGTCATGGTTGGGTTACATTTTAATCGTCACCTCTGTCCCTTTACCCAGTTCACTTTGAATTTGCATATTCCATTGATGTTTACGCACAATTTGCCTGATATAGTGTAATCCCAAACCAAATCCCCTCACATTGTGAATGTTCCCGGATGGAACCCGGAAAAATTTCTGTCCCAATCTCTTTAGATGAATCTTATCGATTCCGATTCCTTTATCGGCTATGGAGAGCTCAATACCATCAGGATGACTGGAAGTCACAATACTGATTGAAGGATTTGACTTCGAGTATTTTATTGCATTATCCAACAACCCATAAATCACATTGGATAGATGAAGTCTGTCAGCCAGCACCTGGGAGGAATGTGCATTCAGCTCGAGTTCTACATGGACATTTTCCTGTTCAAATCGGCTCTTCATTTGCTCGGTGATATCAAGGAGTAGTTCGTGTAATTCCAGTGGCTCCTTGCTAAGCACGGCTTTTTCACGGGAAAGACTTGCGATCTGCAAGACTCTTTCTACCTGCCGATTAAGCCGGGAAGCCTGCTGATGAATGATCTCTGCGTATTGTAATAACCTGCCATCCTCCTGGACTTTTTCGTTATCCAACATCACTTCAGAGCTGATCTTGATACTGGTTATGGGTGTCTTAAATTCATGGGTCATGTTGTTGATGAAATCCTTCTGGAGGTCTGATAGCTTTTTCTGTCGGAGAATGACATACGTAGCATAGCTAAAAAAGATAACAGCCAGGAAAAGGATGGCTGTAAACAACAGTGGCAGCCACTGATTCTTCAGGATATAACCTTTGCGATTAGGAAAACGAACACCAAAATAGTAGGTAAACTCATCGTAGGTCGGCAGGTCATTGTTGCGTAAAAACGCATCGTCGGCCCCCACATAATTGCCATACACCATTTTATCTGTGTCACAATCGTAGATACCATATTCAAAGTCTACCGGAAGGGATACCGCTGCAAACTCCTCTTGCAGGAAATACTCCAGGTTATTGGCATCAATCGCATCTCTGATATTGACGATATAGTAGTCCTGAGAAACCTGGTTGACGACATTATATGCGGGAAGTTGAACCTGGTGCAGTTCAGAAATGGATTCAGCCACATTACGAAGGCAGATATGGACCTTTTCCTGAAAGGCATTTTCACCCAGGTCAAAGGCATTTTTAAGCCAGTATCCCTGTACAATACATATACAAATCAGAGCAAGGGCTCCCGAAATAACCACCTTCCAAATAGATGCATTACTCATTCCGTTGTTGAAGTTATCGCTATTACCAGGTGACAAAAAGCCGTTAACAGCTCATTAACAAGCCTTTGATGGTCATTAACGACATGGTCAAACAGTACCGTGTAGGTTTGGGGTATTAAATTATTAACCATTTTCAAAACATCAAAAATGAAAGCAAAATCGATTTTTCTACCACTTAGCATGCTGCTTATCTTTCTGATACCTGCCAATGCTGACCTGCCTGTGACCGAGCTGGTAAAATTTGACCGACTGACACATGATATGGGCACCATTGAACAGGGAGTCCCACAGAAAGTCACTTTTACACTAACCAATTATGCGGATGAGCCCTTAATCCTTACCAGGGTGAAGGGGTCATGCGGCTGTACTGCCACGGAGTATAGCAAGGATCCCATTATGCCCGGTGAGCAAACCGAAATAGAAGCAACGTACAATGCCAAATCATTGGGAGCTTTTAGCAAGACAGTCACTGTCCAGACCAACCTGCAGGACGAAGCCATCGTATTGCACATCAAGGGAAAAGTAGTACAGGCATCCTGATTCCGGGAAACTGTTGGTGGGATGAATCAGGGGTTCATCCCACCAGCTTTGTGTTTTATACAAAAAAAGGCTCTTGGTCATAAAATAGTGGGTCTGACACTTTATTAAAGACCTCTTTCCTCGACTTATTCATATCATCGTCTATGGCTTTTTAGCTGTCAGTTCTTGCCCTTGACCGCTACTGCTGGATTCCTTCTGTGGTCCACGACCGTGCGAAGTTCTGACAGTGTCGTCAGTAGCGGCCTTCTTCGTATTTGCACTTCTCTCGCTTCCAGCGGGGCAAACTTTTGGCAGCAAAAGTTTGGCAAAACTGCCAGCAGCCCATTTGCACGGTCACATACTTGTTCTCCTCCACTGCATTCTATAAACTCGCTTTTGACTACTCTGTCTTTGCCAGGTAGTGACTAGGTCATATGACTTTATGGTCAGTTTTGGCCTCTGTTCTGCTCATACAGTATAGCCTGCGGTCGCTCCAGAGAACCGACCCACCCGCTGACGCGGTTGATTTCACTCAAAGGTCCACCGGACCTTTGCTCTTGCTATACAAGAGGTCGTTCATCAACACTCGTGCAAAAGGGCTAAGCTGGAGGGATACAGACTCAATTCATTTGGAATATCAAGCAACATGGAAGTACAGGGCATGTCAGCTAGGAATTGTCGTCCTTCATATTTACATTGGTAACTAGAGAAAATAAGTCCAACATTCTGATTCTCTACTTTATTATAAGGGTTTGCACTGATCCTGTATACGTAGGAGTCCACAGAAAAACCAATCTCAGCCTTTCAAAAAACCAATAAGTTCCAGTTTATCCATACAAGATCTATCTATGTTACCGAGCCTAAGAGGTCTGGACATAATAGAAATGGTGCAACACTCCAACAAAAGGCGCCAATACCAGTGGCCTGTATGGTCACCTGCATTTTAGTGATTTAAATTTGTACAATGGTTGCCACAATCAAACCTCATCTGTAGTATTTAGCCTTTACATCTCGGTCTTATGATTTTAACACCAGGTATCTAACCAGCCTTTTCAATATGGTTATCTTTGCCGACGTTTTTTTGACGAGAGGGTATGATTAGACTTTGGTTGGCAGGAATGGTAATGATATGGTGCGGTTTGGCTGTGCAGGCCCAATCCTCACTGCAAAACCCTTTTGATATCCAGGGTAGAAAGCCTGTGAGCACTGTTGACAGCTTGCAACCCCCTGCGCCAGAAGAATCCAAGGAGAAGGTTGCCGTTGAGATTCCTCGCGATTCTATTCCAGTCATGGAGAAGACAGATTCCTTGGCTGCACAGGAAATAATGTCATTAACAAAGGATCCTGCACACTTCCGGTCTATCTATCACATACCCTTTGTTGCCGAAAATCTCCCGAATCCATGGCTAACGAATGAAACCCTGGCAGAGAGTAACCAAACTGTTGCAGATGTCAGTGACAACCAGACTGAAAAAGCAGAAACTGAAGATACTTCTACGGCAAGATTACTTGAAATAGAGAGCCTCACATCCGGCATGACCGAAGTCCATGTCAGCAAGCAAAATATCCGCATCATCATGACTATTCTGAGTCTGTTGTTGCTGGCCGTACTTTTGACGATTAACCGCTCTATGATCAACAAGTGTTATCGTGCAATAGCAAACGACAATTACCTCAGGTTCCTGTTTCGCGAGTACAACAGTATGCCATGGATGTACTGGATGTTCTACTTTCTGTTTCTCCTCAATCTCGGATTCTTCATCTATCTATTGGCCGGGTATTTCAGGGTGGATTTGAATAACTCACTCCCAAATCTACTCCTTTGTGTGGGTGTAGTCGTCCTGGTATATGTGGCAAAACACCTGGTCCTGAATTTGCTGGGTAACACCTTTCCAGTCGAGAAGGAAACAGACCTGTACAGCTTTGTAACCATGCTGGTAAACAGCCAGTTAGGTCTGATTCTGGTGGCTGTCAACTTGCTGGTTTCATTTGCTCCACCTCAGGTAGTCTCTGTTGCAATCTGGCTGGGGATTGGCTCGATCATTCTTATGTATCTCTTCCGGATGCTGAAGGGTTTATTCATATCGAGCAGATTCATTACCGGCAATCAGTTTCATTTTTTTCTCTATCTTTGCAGCGCCGAAATTGCACCTTTACTAATATTGGGTAAGATGGCCTTGGTCAATTTTGGGTAAGTTGATTTTTTCATCCTAAAGGAATTGAATGTCATCATCGAACGCAGAGGCAAAGAAGTATAAAAAGGTCAAAACGATTCTTATCTCTCAGCCTAAACCAGAAAGATCTCCCTACCGGAATCTGGAAAGTAAATTTGGAATTAAGATCGATTATCGGCCTTTTATCCATGTAGAACCAGTAACTGAGAAAGAATTTAGAAAAACTCGTATCAGACCTGACGAGTATAGCGCTGTAATCTTTACCAGTCGAAATGCAATCGAACATTTCTTCCGCATGTGTGAAGAAATGCGCATCAAAATGTCACAGGACACCAAGTATTTCTGTCTTTCAGAAGCGGTAGCACACTACTTGCAAAAGTTTATAATCTACCGCAAACGAAAGGTGTTTGTGGGAAAACGCAAGATCGAAGACCTGTCCAACTATCTGAACAAGCATAAAGCCAACGAAAACTTCCTGCTACCCTGTTCTAACCTGGGAAGCAAACCGGTGGTAAAGTATCTTGAAGAAAATGATTTTGACTTCAAAGAAGCCATGATGTACAGGACTGTCAGTAGTGATCTTTCTGACTTGCGGGATATATTTTATGACGTACTGGTGTTCTTTAGTCCACTGGGTATCACGTCTTTGTATGAAAATTTCCCGGATTTTAAGCAAAACGACACTCGTATTGCTGTCTTTGGCAACAGTACTACCGCTGCTGTAAAGGAAAGGGGTCTGACCATCAATATTGCTGCTCCGGCTCCGGAAACACCATCTATGACCATGGCGCTGGAAAAATATATTGCTGAAGCAAACCAGTAGCTCATAACTACAGTACAACTTGAAAGGTATCGTTCTCACCTGCTATCCAGGTTAGCACGTACATTGCCTGGCACCAAAGCTCAGCAACAAATGGCTGCCTACCGGGGAAGACTGACGTTCAACCCTTCACCAGACGCACGCCGGGCGGCAGTGCTTATCCTTTTGTTTCCATCAGAGGAGCAGGTCAGTACGGTTTTTATCGAGCGTGTAGAGCACATCAATGACAAACACAGTGGTCAAATATCTTTTCCGGGTGGGAGTCTGGAACCTGGTGACAGCAGTGTGGAAGACTGTGCCCTCAGGGAATCTCACGAAGAGATCGGGGTTGACCCCTCATCGGTCAACATACTGGGAAGATTATCTCCATTGTATATTCCGGTTAGCAATTACCAAGTGACTCCAGTGATAGGGATGACCAACTCTACACCATCTTTTTTTCCGGAGGCAAGGGAAGTCTCATCCATTTTACCGGTATCTGTACAGACCTTCACACAGCCAGATGTCATTAAACGAATGGACATGAAAGTTCAGGCTGGTATCACCCTCAAGAATGTTCCCTACTATAATGTCAAATCCCGCGTCATATGGGGAGCAACTGCCATGATTATGAGCGAATTTCTACAACTTATTAGGGATGATGCTTCTCTTCCACCAAGTTCGTCATCAGCCCCCAGACTCTGAACTCAATAAGGTGATCAGCCCTCATCATCATCAAATATTTTGATCAGCCTTACTGTTTCGATTCTGGTATTACTGACACTTTCGAGGATAAACTGATATCCATCCAGATCCAGCACGGTTCCCTCTTCAGGAATATTTGCCGTGGTCATAACCAGATAACCTGACAATGTATTATAGTCACCTTCAGGCAGATCGATTTCATCGTATTTTTCATTTAGGTAATCGAGTTCCATACGCCCTGAGAACCTCCATTCATTGTCAGAAATCACTTCCTCAATTCTTTCTTCAAGATCATGTTCATCCTCAATTTCTCCAAAAATCTCCTCAAGGATATCTTCCAAAGTGATGACACCAGCTGTTCCCCCAAACTCATCCACTACACAGGCAATGTTCTTCTCCGTTTTGAAGAAGAGGTTCATCACGTCCTGGACACTCATGACTTCCGGCACGAACGGTATGTCCAAAATTACAGTCTTTATGTTGCGGGGGTGTTCCAGGAGTTGCTGGTGATGGATGTACCCATTTACATTATCTATATCCCCCTGAAAGGTCAGGATTCTGGACAACTTACTATCGTTAAACATGTTGATCAGTTCCATCATCTCCGACTCCTGATCTATAGCTATGATCTCATTACGCGGGACCATACAGTCACGCACTTTAGTTTCCTTCAACTTAAGTGCATTCTTGAAAATGTCCGTATCGATTTCATCATCCATATCACCTTCAAAACTATCCTGTATGAAATGTTCCAAATCAATCCGGGTAAAAGGAGCCGTAGATTTTTCACCACTCTGCTTAAAGAAAAGCCGCAGAATTACTGCTGATAGCTTAGTCATTATCCAGGTAGGAACCGAAAGGAGGTAGTTGAAAAACTGAAGAGGAACGGCCAGAAAACTCACCATTTTGGTGGCATAGACCCTGAAAAATGTCTTGGGAAGAAACTCTCCGAAAATGAGTACAACAATAGTTATCAATATAGTCTTGACCAGAGATTGCACCAAGGACCCTGAAAAAACAGGATCGATATAAGGTTTAAGCAACTTCGTCATCAAAGCGGTAAAAACCACCAGGGCAATATTGTTACCCACCAACATGGTACCGAGAAACTTCTGAGGCTTTTCATAGAAACCACTCAAGATCTTGCCGCGCAAACGGCCCTGTTCCTTGAGTAGCTCAATGCGAATCTTGTTTGCTGATAAATACGCAATTTCAGATCCGGAGAAAAAGGCGGACAACACCAGAAAGAGCACGATAAAGAAAAGAAGAGTTCCCATTGTCAACTACAAGTTAAGAATCAATTCTTGAACTCCTCTGTAAACTCATCGGCTTTTATCTGAGCAACAACTGTATTCAATTCGTATTCCGTGAATTCCTGGTTAGCTCTAAATCCATAAGCCAATATAATTTCATCAGGCTTGGTTATCCTGACAAACCGATCTGTGTAAACTTCCCTCTTCACTTCGTCCCAAATGAGCTCATTGGTTTCCAGCTTTTCACCTCGATCGTTCTGGAGGATCACACTATCCCGCACAATTACTTTCTTTTCACGTGTATATCTTGTTCCATGTTTGGCATCAAGGGTACTGGAAACCGTCCCTTGACGTTCAAGAAAATCAACGTGCACACCATCTGGAAATTCATCTCGCGGACTGACATCATCGGTGTATCTTTTCAAGGTTGCACCCTGAATTCTGACACGGACAAATGCTGAATCGCTATATAACATATCCACATCCCGGGCTATCTCTATGCCAGGCTCCAGGGGTTGAAACAACTCATTGATGGTATCCAGGTCATTTTCACACGAAAACAACACCAGAGAGAGTAATAGTATGGACCATAATCGTATCATCTGATCAGCGTGATATCGCCTTCAAAGGTAAGCACTGAATCGTCAATAAACTGTACTTCTGCTACGTAAACAAACACTCCGGGGTTAAGGGGTTTGCCCATATGGGTGCCATCCCACCCTAAAGTTTCATCATTCAAAGGAAGATTGTTTCCTTCCCAGACCATTTCACCCCACCGATCAAAAACCTGTAGCTTCCTGACTCCATTGGGAGCGACAGCTACTCCGCCATAGACAGCCAGCCGATCATTGAAACCATCTCCATCAGGGGTGATGGAATTGGGAATGAACACGGGCCGGTTGGCATACACCGATACCAGAACCGAATCTGTCGAGGTACATTGCTCTTCGTCAGTAATGGTGACCGTATACAATGTCGTTTGCAGAGGACTCACCACAGTCACCGGACAGCTATCGCATTGACTGGATTGCTCAGGAGACCATTGATAAAGTACTGGCTTATTTATTGGAGAATGGGATACAATTAATTGAGCTTGCTGCCCAAGATCAACGGTAGTATCGGCACCTGCATCCACAATCAGAGCATCCGGCTGGTATATATCGGCATCCACTGTAATCACACATCCACCATCGTCTCTGATCGATACGCTATGCTGTCCACCGGTCAAAGCCTCGATAACAGGCGACTCAACAAACTCACCTCCATCCACACCAAAAGTATAGCCGGGGGTACCACCTTCACCACGCAGATACAGGACTCCCGTCTGATCACCATAACAAACCACATCACGAATACTGTCAACATATATCTCAAGCGGGGGTGGTTCGATAATCGGTGCACTACCCTGAATCAAACATCCGTTGGCATCCGTAATAGTCAGTCTGTAGTTTCCACTCCCAAGACCCTGTACGGAAGCTCGGTCACCACCAGTACTCCAGCTATATGCATAGTCGGGAGTTCCTCCTGAAACAATCGATGTAAGGGTCCCATCCGACTCTCCAAAACAGGTAATGTTGGTGGTATCAAACCGGACCTGAAGAGAATCTGGCTGAGAAACATCAAAGGAAGCAAACCCTACGCAGTCCAGATCATTGCGAATACGTACATGATGACTACCCGCTGTCACTCCATCGTAAAAAGGATCTCGTACGTAATTATTATTGAGATTCCAGTCATAAGCAAAACCGGCATCACCACCCAGGATCCGAACTTCAAGCCTGCCATCGGCAAATCCATAACACGAAGGAGGTGTTACACCTTCAAAATCAGGATCCACATCAATCACAACCTCACCCAATGGAACTGTCACATGCGAAATACATCCATTGGCATCCTGAATGGCAATGTCATAAACATCTGCCGGGAGTCCGGCTCTGGTATTATTCAGGACAAAACCATTCCCATCATCGAAGTCGAAAATATAGGGGGGTGCCACACCATCTACTACCAGGGTGATACTGCCATCCGAGCCTCCTCCACAGCTGGGTCGTGTAATAATTTGATCAATTTCGAGCGGCTGAGGAGGTTCCAGGGTATAACTCAAACTGGTATCACAGCCATTAAAGTTGGTGATCAGTACTTCATAAGTACCCGGTCCGAGATCTTGCAGATTAGTGCCCGTTACACCATGCTCCCAAAGCACACCCGTGATGGAGCTATTGCTCTCTATATCCAGTGAAATAGTCCCATTTTCGGCCTGAGGGCATGATTGCTGCTGGATATCAGCCAGCACCTCTATGGGTGGCTCGACAATGATCGTCCCCACATCAGAAATCAGACAACCGGTTTCACTTTCTATGGTAAGTACAATGGACTTTATACCTCCCGTGGTATAAGATACCTGATGTGGTCCCGGGCCGGAGGCACTTTCTGGTACGGCTCCCTCTCCAAATTCCCACTGCCATGCTGCAATATCCAAGTCACCAAACGAAGACTCATCAAAAAACACGATGTCTTCCCCAAAACACAGGGTGCCATCAGGATCATCCGTACTGAAATTTGCCTCAGGCCCCAAAAACTCACCCGTTCCTCCAAAGGAAATGGAAAAGCCATCGCCGGACCGAGTATAATTATTCACGAGTAAAGCATAAGCGTTTCCGGCTTCCATATCAATGCCAGCAATAAAATTATCATCGTCCTGACCTGTCGGTAACTCTACACAAGGATGATTGACATTGCAACCAGGCAATTCAATTAAATCCGAGGAAGACAAGCTAAGACCCGTAGGACCTGTGCATGGCTCCCAAACAGATGTGGGACATCCTCCCTGCTCTCCAGATGCCATACAACGCAACAAAATCTTATCTGTACAGTCACTTAGTCCGTTAGGTAGCTCATATACTGCAAAATCCAGATCATCGGAAGGATTATTGGGTGTCAAGACAAATGATAGAGTACCATCTGAACCGGCCACCCATTTGTACCAGGTAGAGCTTCTTTCCGAATTTTCACCAGGCGAACCAAGACATGAACCGTTCGCCTCGTCTTGAATCTCTCCGGTTCCACTTAAAGCATCTACCACGAAAGCAGATTTGTCACATAAAACTACACCAGTCGGACAATCGGAATTGGGATCAGGCACATCATTGAAAGAACTAATACACAACCGAAAGGACCCTTCCGTGCCATTACGCCCGGACACCCTTACAGTATAGGTGTTTCCCGGCTGAATTCTTTCCAGATTTAAACTTACAAGGCCATTATTGAAAGCATCCGAATTACATCCAACCTCAGCCAGATTACCGCAAGAACCCTGATAGACAATCAGTTCAGGATTGGACAAGGTGCCTCCCACCGCGCCGCCAGTTGCTCCCGTTACTCTAACGCTGAGTTGAGTGCCTACGGCTTCAAAAGTGAACCACACATCACTTCCCACCTCTCCCGTCAACTGGCAGGATCCACTGGCCTCAGCAGAAGTAGTAGCAGCTACATTGGCAAATCCCCTCGGTTCTGAGCAATAGTTTGCCACATCGTCTATCACTATGGCATTGGCACAATCATCATAAGCAGGTTGAGCAAAAATTGTGATAGACAACAAACTAAGACAAGCCAGTATACCGTACTTCATACGCATTGAAGATGTAGCATGCAAAGATAACGATCGGTGCATATATCCGTTTTGTTGACAAGGTGGCCTTAACGTATAATTAATTAGCTCATCCTTAAGCATTTCTATCGACAAACATCCTTTATTGAGTCAGACGTACTTTAAACGAAAAACGTTGTCTGAAAGTGACTTATGGGCACCTCTATATCGTAAAAACCACAGGTGATCTGTCATTATCTTTTGCAAAGCCATGAAGAAACATCCAGGGATTCCGGGTTAAACCCGGACTATGCAATAGACTTTCTATTACGAGCAAAATCTGTTGCAAAGACGGGCACATAAGTACTTTTTGATTCCAAGGACTCGTGGCTCCCGCCTTTGGCGGGACAGGCTATGATGGTGACCATGGCCTACCCACCCGCTTTCGCGGTTCCCTCATTTCGAGCACTGTCGTACTCGACTCTGCGAGATCATTCGGTCATGAGTCAAAAAAGCACTTGGAGTACCCGTCTTTATTGCATCTTTAGCTCTCATGACAAAATCCTATTACATAATCCGGGTTAAATAATAGTTTTGAGTGATGCTTTTCACACTCCCTAACATATTGACTCTACTCAATCTCCTCTCGGGGTGCTGCGGATTGATATTTGTGATGCAGGACAGGGCCCGGGATGCTATTCTGTGTATTGCACTCAGTTTGATTTTCGACTTCCTTGATGGTCTGGTCGCCCGGCTTCAGGGTAAATTGCAGCCGTTGGGCAAGGAACTAGACAGTCTTGCAGATGTAGTTTCGTTTGGGGCATTACCTGGAGCCATGCTATTTCAGATTTTCCAGGGTCTGGATGTAACTCCCGGTTGGCTATCGTTTTCCGGCTTTCTGGTGACCTTGTTTGGTGCTCTTCGCCTGGCACGCTTCAATTTGACCGAGGCTAAAGCCCCTCACTTTGAGGGTCTGCCCATACCCTCCAGTGCCATATACATTACAGGCTTGTATTGGCTAAACCAATTCAGTTCCTGTATGGATTGCTCAGGGATTTTTATCAACACATGGTTTCTTACCGGAAGCATCATAGTGCTGAGTTACCTGATGGTATCGTCTCATCCTCATTTCTCTTTCAAATTTAAACAACTGAGCTGGAGGGGCAACGAGGTTCAATGGATGTACCTGCTCCTGGTCATTCCTATGATTTTTCTATTAAGGGAATTGGCTATCACGATGGCGATCGTTCTATACGTCCTTTTATCTTTAATCTACTTTACATTTCAGCGATCAGATTAATGCTTACGATCATCCCCACACCAATTGGCAATCTCGATGACATCACTTTCCGGGCACTGGAAAAACTTAAAGGGGTGGATCAGATTCTGGCTGAGGACACCAGGGTCTCCGGCAGACTCCTCCAACATTTTAACATTTCCACCCCACTTCGCTCTTATCATGTAAATAATGAGCATCGCATCGTAGATAGTGTTGTTTCGGATCTCCTCTCCGGAAAAGAAATTGCTCTTGTTTCCGATGCTGGCACTCCGGGAATCTCTGATCCCGCTTATTTACTGGTTCAAGCATGTATTTCTGCCGGGATCAAGATCGAGTGCCTACCTGGCGCCACTGCTTTTGTTCCAGCTTTGGTGGTATCAGGCTTACCTTCCCACCATTTCTATTTTGAAGGTTTTCTACCCCATAAAAAGGGCAGACATTCGAGACTTAAATATCTGGCAACGCTGGACGTTACTTTTATCCTGTACGAATCACCCCATCGCATAGCCAGGTGCATCAGGGAACTAATCGATCATTGTGGAAATGAACGCCAGGCATGCATTTGCCGGGAGCTAACCAAACTCCATGAAGAAGTTGTCAGAGGTTCTCTTGAAGACCTGAAAGCCTGGTCCGAATCGAAACCTAAAATCAAAGGAGAAATTGTCGTCGTGGTCCAGGGAACCGGGCGTTAGGTACTGACGAATCGCTGCGCTCTTGTCAGCACTCCGCACACCCACACTCACACCCACACTCACACTCACACTCACACCCACACTTCGCTATATGTGTATCGCTCTGTCTTCCGTGGCCATCAAAGCTGCTTCCTTAACCGCTTCGGTATACGACGGATGGGCATGGCTCATTCGGGCAATATCTTCTGCTGAGGCACGAAACTCCATGGCAGCAACAGCTTCTGCAATCATATCAGCTGCCCTGGCTCCTACTATATGGACGCCGAGTACTTCATCGGTTTCTTTGTCTGCCAGGATCTTGACCATCCCATCTGTGTCTGTACTGGCGCGGGCCCGGCCCAGTGCTTTGTAGGGAAATTTACCCACTTTCACGGCGATGCCCTCCTCTTTGAGCTGATCTTCAGTTTTTCCTACTCCGGCCACTTCCGGCCAGGTATAGACCACACCCGGGATCAGGTTGTAGTTGATATGAGGCTTTTGGCCAGCCAGTATTTCAGCCACCATGGTACCTTCTTCCTCTGCCTTATGAGCCAGCATTGCTCCCCGAATCACATCACCGATGGCATAGATATCATCGTGAGCAGTCTTCAAGTGCTCGTCCACTTTCACTCTACCTTTCTCATCGAGCTCTACCCCTACATTTTCCAGCCCAAGACCCTCCGTATATGGCCTTCGACCAATGGCTACCAGGCAATAGTCTGCTGTAATGGTAAAGCCTTCCTCACTATCACGCTTTTGTACTTCTACCTTTACATTGTTCTTTCCGGTTTTGACTTCCGTGACCTTGTGTTTAAGATGAAATTTTAACCCCTGTTTCTTGAGAGAGCGCATGAGTTCCTTACTACAATCCTTATCCATGCCGGCAATGATCCGGTCCAGGAACTCTACAACTTCCACTTCGGTGCCCAGCCGGGCGAAAACAGAGCCTAGTTCAAGACCGATTACACCACCACCGATGACCACCATTTTTTTCGGCACCTTGCTAATATTAAGGGCTTCAGTGCTGGTAATCACACGCTTCTTATCATAGTTGAAGTCAGCGGGAGTGATTGGCTTAGATCCCGTGGCAATGATGGTCTTACTGGTCTCAATAGTTTCCGTTTTTCCCTCACCGTCTTCTACTTTGATCTTGTGGGCATCCACAAAGGATCCCATACCGTGATAGACATCGACTTTGTTTTTCTTCATCAGAAAATCGATACCACCCACAGTCTGGTCTACTACTTCTTGTTTTCGCTCAACCATTCTGGCCAAATCTACTGATAGACCTTTGACTCCGATGCCATGATTTTCAAAATGCTGTGCAGCATTATGATAGTGCTCTGAAGAGTCCAGCAATGCTTTCGAAGGGATACAGCCTACATTGAGACATGTACCCCCCAGTTTATCATATTTTTCGACCAGGGCAGTCTTCATTCCTAGTTGTGCAGCCCGAATAGCAGCTACATAACCTCCCGGTCCGGAACCGATTACGGTGAGATCATATTTCATGAGAATCTCTGTATTATTTCTTTTTTCTGGATGATCTTCTGGATGATCCTTTTTTGCGCCGGTTGCGTCCTCTCCTTTTCTTTCGCCTTTTGGGCATCTCTTTCAGCTCTACACCACCTGTTACATCTGCAAAGTCGATGCTTACTTCCTCAAGTACCTTTTCAGGATCCAGGAAGGTAGCGGGAAAGCGTCCCTTTTGATTTTCCCTGTACAAAAACCAGACCCTGTCTACCGGCAACGAGGCAAATGTAAGTTTTCCAGTCTCACTTTTGATGGAATAGTACATCTCTTTTTTAAAGATGTCGACCTTGAGTAGATGTCCGGTACCCATTTTGGTCTTCAGGGTTTCGGCACTCATCGGAAATCTGTCGAGGGTTTCGGTGTATAGATCCAATTCGTAATTCAGACAACATTTGAGTCTTCCGCACTGACCCGAAAGTTTGGATTGATTAATGGCCAGATTCTGGTAACGTGCAGCCTTGGTTGAAACACTTTTAAAAGTAGTCAACCAACTCGAGCAACACAGTTCTCTACCACATGAGCCCAGGCCACCAATACGTGCCGACTCCTGACGGGAACCGATCTGTCTCATCTCGACCTTCACTCTGAATTCCCTGGCATAATGCCTGATCAACTCTCTGAAGTCTACCCGCCCGTTGGCCGTAAAATAGAAGGTAGCTTTACGCTTGTCTGCCTGATACTCCACATCACCTATCTTCATCTCCAGATTGAGCATACGTACAATAGCACGCGCTCTCACCATGGTATCGTGTTCCAGCTTGCGTGCTTCCTCCATCCTTTGCAGGTCTCTTTCACCGGCCAGACGAAGGACTTTATTCATGATGCGGTCACGATGCACCTTCTTTTTCTTCATTTGCAGGGCCACCAATTGTCCCGTCAAATTAACCCTTCCTACATTGGAGCCACTACCTGTATCCACTACGACCATACTGCCTGAATCGACATGCATGGACGGATCAATGCGATAAAAGTCCTTGTGAGATCCATGTTTGAAACTCACTTCGACAATATCATAGGAGCCGAAATCATCCAGGCCTGTATCTGCCAACCAGTCAAATGTATTCAGACGATTACACCCTCCCGATGTACAACCTCCGTTTTGGTTGCATCCCCTCGGTACGGATCCATTCTTTCCACAATTTCCACAACTCATTTTACGCTATATTTTCCCGTCATATCCCTGACCAATTGCAGTCTTCCGACGTCATTCCTTAGTAAATAATGCATTCCAATACTCAAATCCAACATCAGGATTCGTACGTTGGCGTTGCGTGCCAGGTGGTAAATACTCGCATCAATGGTTTCTACGATCTCCTGTATAGACTCGAGGTCAACCAGGTTTACCAGCCGACGGAGGGCAAATGCCTCTTTTTCCGGTAAGCGGATTTCGTGGTGTTCATCCACCTTGGTCAAAAGCATTTCACGTACAAAGTGCAACCCGTACTGCATGAAATTCTTTTGAGATTCACGGTTGATCTTATTGAACTCATCCGTCCATTTCACCATATCAATCCCGGAGCCCTTATAAGTAATTCGCATCCAATCAAGCCAGTTATTGGCTACCACCTGCTCCGGATTATCTGCCAGTTTCAAGGCAGCTCCCACATTTCCATTTGCCAGAAAGACGATCCTCTCCAACGCCTTCTCATCCAGGTCACTTCTTTGGATCTTCAAATGTGACATGATCACATCATCACTAGCCGGCTTTATGGACACCAACTGGCACCTCGACAAGATGGTATTGAGTATGGAGTCCTGATCTTCAGCAATCAGAATGAACACGGTATTATCCGGTGGTTCCTCGATCATTTTCAGAAGGCGATTGCCCTGGACCCCCAGATACTCCGCCATCCACACGATCTGGATTTTATATCTTCCTTCATAGGTCTTCAGACTCAGGGCCTTCAATATTCTAGAACATTCGGCCTTCGTAATGTTGCCCTGCTTATTTTCTCCACCCAGCATATGCAACCAGTCCTGAACACCCTGGTAAAATCCTGAACTCAGAAATTGGCGCCACTCCTTGATCAGGTCTATACTGGTCACCTGACTCCCGATCGTGGGATAAGTGAAATGAATGTCAGCATGAATAAACCGGCTGCTCTTATGACACTGCGAACATTTGCCACAGGAATCTCCATCCTCAGGATTTTCGCAAAGCAAATACTGGGCTAGTGCCAATGCCAGGGCCAGGGAACCATACCCACTGGGACCAAGAAACAGCATCGCATGGGATAGCCTATCCTGCCGGATGGCTTCAACCAGATAATCTTTTACATCAGACTGCCCTACTACTTCTTTAAAAGTCATGTTGCCCAGCATCTTGGCCGGCAGGAAGAAAGCGCAGTGTACAGATAAGAGAGTGTCAGATACTTAGACTCAGGCAGATTTAATCGTATTTGCCCGGAAAAACTTCACATTTGATTTATAATCGCTTCAATTTTACTCTATTCAAAAAACAATAGGCCATCAGAGCCTGTAATTATATATAGATAAATACCTGACAATCTAGCACATAAGACATTTTTGTCATACACACATTAATGTTTAGGCTGTGTATGGTTCTATCTGACTTATATTACCCGGTGCCCTTTAGGCACCTTATCCGTGATCACTAACTTATGATCTCTTGCCGGATCTTCTCTAGTAAAATTAGAAAAATCCGTTGTTGCCCGTTAAAAACAAATAAAATCTTTTCAGGTTCTATCTTTGGAGAGTTATAAACAGACCATCAAGATGAAAGTAGCCGTCTACCGAAAAGCACATTTTAATGCCGCCCACCGGCTCTATAACCCGGAGTGGAGTCATGACCAGAACATGGAGGTTTTCGGTATTTGTACCAGTCCCAATTTCCATGGTCACAACTATGATTTAGAAGTGAAAGTAGTAGGTGAGCTGGATCCCGAGACAGGAATGGTGATTAACTTAAAGACACTTTCTGACATGATCAAAGAGCATGTCGAGGAAAAACTGGACCACAAAAATCTGAATCTGGATATAAAGGAGTTTCAGACACTCAATCCCACTGCTGAAAACATCTGTATTGTAATCTGGAAGATCCTTCGGGAGAAACTGGATGAAAAGTATGAACTTACAGTGAGGCTATTTGAAACACCGCGCAACTTTGTGCAGTATCCTGCCTGATGCCACTTTTTACTAGATCTTGCTGAAGCCCTGTTGGTGTCAGTCATCTGTTTATTCCAGCACCCTGACCAGTATTAGCTAACGCTGTCAGGCATGGTGAGAATGACTTTCATTTACCAGTGCGAGATGGGTATCTCAGTACCCTCCTCAAGGCCACTGGGAGTTGACATCCCCCTATTTGCAACGTAAATAAAAAATTAGCCCGGTTATATCAATGGAATATCGAGTAGGTAAGTTTTTTTTTGGTGATCGAAATTCTTAAAACACATTTATTCAAGTTTGAAAAACTATGAGTTCATACCACTTACTATGGCTAAGTACCGATAGGTTATTAAAGATCAGATGGAGAGCCGTATCAGGGATAGGTAACCCCAATCTCTATAAGCAAAAGAACTTGTGATTATAAGGAAAAAGGCCTGAACTTGATAAGGTAGATATTTTGACAAGTAGACTATCGCTTATTGAGCCTAAGGGTCTTGATGACATCTTTACGCTGGTCCACCAGACGCACCAGATACATTCCCTTATTCAGGAAACTAATATCAAATTTTTGACCCTGATAAGCATTAAATTCCTTTACCCTGCTGCCCACCACATTAAAGATGACCACGGAAGCAACCTCATCATAGTTGGTTAACTGGAAGAAATCATCTGTGGGATTGGGATAAAGGTTGATGGATACATCAATGGGATCGGTCGTAGAGGTGGTGGTTTCGTTGAACGAATACGTACCTTCCACAAGGTTTTCCGGATTATCCACATCTACGACAGTCACCGAGATTTTGGCACTGCCATCCACACCGGAAGGTCGTATATGTACATCGAGATTGGAGGAATCACCCGGCTCCAGAACAATGAGCTGCTCATCCGGAGTAGAGTCGATCTGAACTGACCAACAGGCGTTCAGATCACAGATGGCACTCTCCCACATGGCACTGATCTCCTCCACATGGCGAAACCATTTGATGGTGACAGCCTCATCGGAATCGTTTCTCACCCAGGAATGTGCAACTGTTTCAAATTGCATGGGGTCAACGTCTACCATCACCATATCAGGATTCAAAGACAAGGAAACCTGAGCCGATACAAGGTAGCCAATGAGAACAAATATGATCGAAAGTAAAGTTTGCTTCATTCAGAAAATTTACCTGATTCAAAAAATGTGTTCGATCGGGAGCTACGTCTCTTCTTGTAAAATACGGGATTTTAGTATACAGAATCCCGGATTTAGACCTCTTTAACGTTTGCATAACGGCATCATAGCGGTATAATGTAGCAGAAAAGACTGTGCCATATTTTATACGATGCCTGGATCGTTTCTTTTTTATTACTTAGTCTCTTCATATTCTTCTAACTTCCTCACATGCATATTGCAATTATCGGTAATGGCATAAGCGGTATTACAGCGGCCAGGTACATACGCAAACTTTCTGGTCATAAGATCACAGTCATCTCCAGGGAAACAGATTTCTTTTTCTCCAGAACGGCACTTATGTATATCTACATGGGACATATGCGGTTTAAGGATACAAAGCCCTATGAAGATCATTTTTGGGAAAAGAACGACATAAACTTGATCAGGGGGTCGGTAGCCAGTATAGATTTTGACAGTAACACCCTACACTTTGAACAAGACTTTATTTGTAATGACTCTGTTCTATCCAAAGCTCCATCCCACCTGCAATACGACCGTCTGATATTGGCGCTGGGCTCCAGCCCCAATAAATTTGGTTGGCCAGGCCAGGATCTGCAGCGTGTACATGGCCTGTACACGATGCAGGACCTGATGCAAATGGAAAAGCTCAGTAAGGACCTGGAACGAGCTGTTATTGTTGGTGGGGGTTTGATAGGTATAGAAATGGCTGAAATGTTCCACTCGAGGAAGATACCCGTTACCATGCTAGTCCGCGAATCAAGTTTCTGGGATATGGTTTTGCCTGCGGAAGAGTCTGCGATGGTCAATCAGCAGATTCGGATTCAGGATATTGACTTGAGGCTGGACACTGAACTTGAGGAGATTGTGGGAAATGATCAAGGCCAGGCGGTCAGGGTAAAGACCAATCATGGGGACAGCATTGATTGTCAATATGTAGGTCTCACCGCCGGTGTTCATCCCAATGTGCAGTGGTTAAAAGACTCACCTTTAGACATTGACCGCGGCATACTGGTGAATGAATACCTGCAAACCAACTTAAATGGTGTCTATGCCATTGGTGATTGTGCCCAGTTGCATGCACCGGATCCCGGAAGAAAGAATATCGAGGCCGTATGGTATACAGGAAGGATGATGGGTGAAACGGCAGCTTATACCATTTGCGGCGTACCGACTGAATACCACCCGGGAATCTGGTTTAACTCGGCCAAGTTTTTTGATATAGAGTACCAGGTCTACGGAAATGTACCAGTTGACATATCGGATGATCACGATTCTTTGTTCTGGCAGGACGATGATCGGGAGCGCAGTATCCGCATCGTATATAGCACAGATGATCAGGTGGTCATTGGATTCAACCTGATGGGGGTGAGATTCAGACAGGAGGTTTGTGAAAAATGGATTCGTGACCATACCCCGATAGCAGAAGTGATGCGTGATCTCGTATTGGCCAATTTTGACCCGGAGTTTAGTCCCTATTATCATCGGAAGTTGCAGGAGGTTTACGAGCAAAAGACCGGCAAGGTGATTGAACCACAGCTGAAGCCACGCAGATTTGACAGCGTCTTTAAATTTCTCAAAAAGGAAGTATGAAAGAAGAAATCTATCCCAGCATGTCGCTTGCCAATCCACACCCACCCTTTGTTGACTGGGTGCAGAAACTCGGTGTGGGTATTGCTCTGGTCGGCTTGGGCCTGATGCTGGTTTCCCTTTTTAACCTGGCTCAAACACCTTCGTTCTTCTGGATCAGCCTGGGCTGCATGACAGCAGGAACTTTGCTTTTCGCCTGGAGGCAGTACGCAGGTACTCATCCCGGCATCAAAAATAATGGGGTCTGGTTTTCAGGCATGACGACGAGAGGGCTCATTGCCTGGATCGCAGGGATCTTCCTCACCCTGTTTTACGTCTTGCTCTACTGGTATCCGGAAACACTGGGGTTTCGCTCCGAAGGGGAAAGTACGGGACTGGTCGCCTTCTTCAACCCTTTGAGCATGGCATTAAAAAATCAACCAGCCACCCAATGGTTTGTATATGGCACATTATACACGCTGGCCATCGTACTGTTTGGAGTCAAGTTCCTTTTCAAATACCGCCACAATCGGTATCATATATTACGGACGATATCCGTAATTTTTTTCCAGCTGGTGATTGCCTTTCTTTTGCCTGAATTCCTGGAGCGCCTCAATCAGCCAAGTATGGACCTCAAGAATATGTGGCCCCTGAATTACTATTTCTTTTTCGATTGGAACCTGGATCGACTGATCCAGGGAGGCAATCTGGGGATATTTATGTTGGTCTGGGGAATTGCACTCATCCTGGTCATCTCACCAGCTCTTACTTACTTTTATGGTAAGCGGTGGTACTGCAGTTGGGTTTGCGGCTGTGGAGGATTGGCTGAAACAGCGGGAGATCCCTACCGACATTTATCGGATAAATCTCTCAAGGCCTGGAAAATCGAGCGCTGGCTGGTTCATGGTGTGTTAGTATTTGCGGTAGTCATGACCGGTATGGTATTGTACACTTACTTCACCGGTAGTAGTCAGGTGCTCTTTTTAAATAGTTATTCCGTTCGGGGCTGGTATGGATTTCTGATCGGAGCTGCATTCAGTGGCGTGGTCGGTGTAGGATTTTATCCTTTGATGGGTAACCGGGTTTGGTGCCGCTTCGGATGTCCTATGGCAGCGATTCTAGGCCTCCAGCAAAAGTTTTTTAGCCGGTTTCGTATCACCACCAATGGAGGCCAGTGTATCTCCTGCGGCAATTGTTCTACTTACTGCGAGATGGGCATCGACGTGCGTGCCTATGCCCAAAAAGGTCAGAACATCGTACGTGCTTCTTGTGTAGGCTGCGGCATCTGTGCCGCGGTTTGTCCCCGTGGTGTGCTCCGCCTGGAAAACGGCAAAATCGACATCGATCAACGTACCACGGATAAACGGGCAGTTCATATTCCTTATGATGAAGTGGGGTTGATGGGGTAGGTTTTGCTCTATTGTCTCCGGGTCTTCAGGTCCGATCTTTGGTGCAACTGTTATTGCTTTGTATTTTGCTTCTGCCGGAGCTGCTATGTCAATTGGAATTGAGGCTGCATCTTTAGTAGAGAATACCGACCTTTAGAAAACAATAGAGCCAAAATGAGTGAATCTGACCTTAAATTGAGAATAATCCGGCTAGTTGACAGTCAACAGGGTGAGGTACTTCAAGAATTATACAGTTTGATCCTCAATAAGTTGTCTGGTCATATTGAGGAGGAAGTACCTATCCCCAGCCTGGAAATGGGGTATCATGAAATGGCCCAGGACGTTGAAAGAGAGGACGAAGCCTTTGAATGGATTGAGGGCACTCTCAACCAAGACAGTTTGTGAAAAAGCGGGGTGAAATTTGGTGGGTAAATTTTGATCGTTCTATTGGTGAGGAAGTAAAAAGAGACGACCTGCTGTAGTGGTGAGTAATGACGTATCCAATAAATTCTTGAACCGATACCAGGTTCTGCCACTGAGTTCAAAAATCGACAAGGTGTATCCAAGTGAAACTCTTGTTAAGATTGGTGTTAAGAACAGCAAAGCAATGGCTGACCAATTAACAACGGTCAGTGAATTGAGATTCATCCCTACCTCCCCTCACCCATATATAACCTACGCATCACCTCAACTTTATCCGGATCTTCAGCCAGAGATCTGGTAGTAAACATCATGACGCCCGATGATTTACCAGCCAGTCCCCCGAGCAGTACGGTTTCAAACTCCTTTGCTGAGATCACATAGGGATCGTTATGTGCCTGCACGATCGGCCACAGTTTAGCACCCAGATTTATGGCTTCACTGAGTTTATTGCTATGCCATTCCGTATTCTTTTTCACCCAGTCAGGTTCGCGTCCCATCCTGCCATGATATACCATGGGTGAATAAACGTCAATGATACCGGCCAGGCGGCTGTAGTCCAGCCCCAGGATGCGGTAGCGGGCACCATCAAATGCATGATCTTCCCAGGGGCAGTGGTACAGCCCGAGGAGGGCATCTGATTGCATTTCCTGCAGGATGGCTTTCATCTCTACCGCCCACTGTGCAATGACCTCACATCGCCATTCCCGCCAGGTACTATCGTGGTTATACAGGATCCAGGTGGCTTGCTCCGCAATGCTGTTACCCTGAACATCCAAACCACTATAATGGGCAAAGGCTACCAGACAATCCCCGCAAAAGCAAGTCTCTGGCAGAATCGGCTCCGGATCTTCAAATTGAGCGTGCCAATGCACATAATCCATCCATACCCCATCCAGATCAAAACGGGATAACAGATCCCTCAATTGCTGAAATCGATAGGCCCGAAACTCTGCATTGATCGGACATACTCCCATAAACCAGGAAGCTGGTTCAACCCGTTCACCCCGATCGTTGATAGCGTGTGCATCCGGGTGGTCATCGACATATCCTTTGCCATTCAACGTGGCAAACTCCGCAAAAACCCGGGCCCCTTCCTGTCGGGCCCGATGAATCATCACCGAATCGATCGAGCCATTGTGGGCAAAAACCGCATTGACTCCCAGCTCATTCAAATGATAACCCGCTTCCCACAAGGGTGCCGGATGGCCGTAGATACCTTTGATCTCAAATTGACTTTTTTCAGCCTGACCATAGGAAAGCAGCGAAACAGCCAGGAGAATCATGAGCATGACTGGTAATCGGAGGATCCAAAGTTGGTGCCTTGTCATATTTAGAAGATAACATTTAACCCGGATGATGTACTATATCTTGACTAAACAGACAAATGATACTGACTAATTCTATCCTGGGAATTCGTTTACCTAAATTGTGGATTATCTAATAATAAATGTAGCCAATGTTCCCGGGAAGTCATTCAAAAATCAAACTACTCTCAGTAGTTGGTATCTTGTTTCTACTAATGGGTTGTAAAAAATCTCAACCTATAAAACCAAATATCCTATTCATTTTGGCCGATGATATGGGTTGGCAGGATACTAGTGTCCCATTTGGCCCGGAAACCACAGTTTTCAACACCCGATATCAGACCCCTGCCCTGGCTTATTTGGCTGCCAGGGGTATGAAATTTAGCCAGGCCTATTCATGTGCAGTATGCTCTCCTTCACGCGTGAGCCTATTAACAGGTCAGAATGAAGCCAGACATGGTGTTACTCAATGGACTTATCTCAGTGGAGATGAACCATTGTCTGATCTTCCACATCCTACTCTGACCTGTGCAAACTGGAACTGGAATGGGCTGCAGCCGGAGCCAGGAATGAAACATGCTGTCTACGAAGAGAACCTGCCACAATTATTAAAAGATGCTGGCTATAAGACCATGCATTTTGGCAAAGGCCATTTTGGAGCAGCAGGCACTCCTGGAGCCGACCCAAAAAACCTGGGGTTTGATGTCCGCATTGGCGGTAGAGATGCTGGAGGTTGCGGTAGTTACCGGGGCACCGAGAACTTTGGCGCTAAGGCACATCCGAATGGACCGTGGCGGGCATGGGATATGGATAAATACTTTGGTAAGGACATACATCTTACCGAGGCACTTACTCTCGAGGCTAAGAAAGAAATCCGTAAAGTGGTTGATGAGGGCCAACCCTTCTTCTGCTATTTTGCCCACTATGCCCCTCACACACCGATTGAGCCCGATGAACGATTTGCCCAAAAATACCGTGAAGAGGGATTAACTGAAAGCGAGGCCGCCTATGCATCATTAATAGAAGGCATGGATAAAAGCGTTGGGGATCTACTGTCTCTGCTAGATGAATTGAATATTGCAGATAACACCATTGTTGTATTTACATCTGATAATGGCGGTCTAAGTCATAGTAGAAGAAGCATGCACCCACCGCACACACATAACGCCCCACTGAGTAGTGGAAAAGGAGCTCACCACGAAGGTGGTATCAGAGTCCCTTTGATCGCAGCATGGCCTGGTAGAATTACAGCCGGGTTAACTTCAAATACGCCTGCTATGATTTATGATTGGTTTCCAACACTACTCGATCTGGCAGAGGTCAATTATAAATTAGAAAATATTGATGGAGTATCTTTGATACCGCTTTTAGAAAACCGTACTGATCCGGCATTTAGACGAAACCTGATATGGCATTTCCCCAATTTATGGGGTCCGTTGGGACTACCTGAACCGGTGCAAGGACCAGGCATGGGGCCAAGCAGCACTATAATTAAAGACAATTTGAAACTTATTTATTACTACTCTGATCAACGATTTGAATTGTTTGATCTCACGGTAGACCTCGGAGAGACTTCAAATCTCGTCAACACTTCTGTAACGCAGGCTAGAATGTTGGCACGTGAACTCACCGATTATTTGAAAACTGTTGATGCACCCATGCTGAGGGATAAAAAGACAAATGAAATGGTTCCATATCCTGCTGAAGTTTTATAAGATGGATTCAGGCTGATCTATTTATCTGCTCTAAGGAATTGATTTGAATTACTGCTCATTCAAGTAAATCACAATGAAACAAAGTGGCATTTTCATCCTTCTATACATCATTATTGCTACATCATTTCCTCGGCTTTCGACTTCTCAGCCACTATCAGGTACTACCTATCAATCTCAGGTCTTACCAGGCGTATCCGGTTTCGGCCTGGAAACCAAAGGTGGAAAAGGTGGTGAGATTGTCAAGGTCTCCAACCTAAATAAAGAGGGACCAGGTTCATTAAGAGAAGCCATTCAGACATCTGGTCCCAGGATCATAGTGTTCGAAGTGGGTGGAGTTATTGACCTGGAGAGAGAGTCACTGGACATCGCATACCCCTTTATTACCATAGCAGGTCAGACAGCTCCGTTTCCCGGGATTACCCTCATCAAAGGTGGCATCAAAATCAAAACCCATGATGTAATCATCCAACACCTGAAAGTAAGGCCGGGTGAAGCGGGTCAGGCCAAGAAAAGCGGATGGGAGGTCGATGGCATTGCAACATCAGGGGGCGCTCACCATGTGATCGTAGACCATTGCTCGGTTACCTGGGCGACGGACGAAAACCTTTCGGCCAGTGGCCCCAGATTCGGCGGAAACAATCTGGATGAATGGAGAGCCAACACTTCGCACCAGGTTGTTTTTAGCCATTGCCTGATCGCGGAGGGGCTGAGTGAATCTACTCATGCTAAGGGCGAACATTCAAAAGGGTCTCTGATTCATGACAATGCTACCGCCATCCTGATCATTGGAAACCTCTTTGCCAGTAATCATCGAAGAAACCCCTATTGCAAGGGAGGTACTCAGGTGGCCATCATAAATAATTTTGTTTATAATCCTGGAGGATCTGCTATCCGGTACAACCTCCTCGAATCAGAATGGGAAGGTCATGAATGGGTCACTGGAAAAATTGTTGGTATAGGCAACTCCATTCAGTTTGGCAAGGACACGAAAAGAACCGTTACAGCAGGAAATTTTCAAAATGGCCCAGTGGAGGTCTTTTGGAAAGACAACCTGGTCAATTCAAATCCGAAGAAAAAAAATATTACTGGGACCTTTACCTTTCTTGACCAAGCTCCCTTTTGGCCGGAAGGACTGACCATCATACCGGCTGACGAAGTCAGGGATTGGGTCCTGCAAAATGCTGGTGCCGTTCCCTGGCAAAGGGATGAAATCGACCAGCGCATCATTAATGAGGTTCGATCCGGGGAAGGGAGAATCATCGATAGCGAAACAGAAGTAGGTGGATATCCTCAGTTTGAACCCCAATACCGGGTCTTTGATGCGGATCAATGGGACCTGAATACGATGACTCAGAAAGAGTAGGCCTTTCTGAAAGCAAAATCACTGAACACATCGCCTGTAACACCATTACACGTATAATATATCATGTGCTTGCACGTATATTATAAATAACCTATTTTTACACGTGTTAATTTACGCAGAAATAGCCGTGTCATGAATACCAAGTTAACTTTGACGATTGAAGATCGGGTAATTGCAAAGGCGAAAAAGTACGCTAAAACAAGAGGTAGAAGTCTATCCAGTATAGTCGAAACCTATCTCGAAGCGCTTACCCTGGAAGATGACCCAACTAAGAATAAACCTACTCCAATTGTCGATTCTCTTCGAGGTTCGTTCAAAATTCCAGAAGGCAAAGATTACAAGGAGCTGCTTACTGAAGCCCTAATGGAAAAATATATGGGTAGATGAAAAACCTTCTTATCGATTCAGATGTCCTGCTAGATTTCTTTTTTGACAATCCGGACTTCGGCGACAATGCCTCCAACATTTTGAGGCTCTGTGAACTGGGAAAATTGAATGGATTTGTTACACCTCTGATTCTTGCAAATGTTTATTACATTCTAAAAAAAACAT